>JAIXTS010000056.1 GCA_027483805.1 Azospirillum sp.
CCGCGCTTGAAATGGCCGGAACACAGGCGGAAAAAGGCGATACGGTCGCGGTGGTTGGGGTCCATGTTGGCCTGGACCTTGAACACAAAGCCCGTGACCTTGCCCTCATCCGGGTTCACTTCGCGGCCATCGGCCTTCTGCGGGCGCGGCGGCGGCGCATATTCGGCCAGCCCCAGCAGCAATTCGCGCACGCCGAAATTATTGATGGCGGACCCGAAGAAGACCGGCGTCTGATGGCCTTCGCGATAGGTCTCCAGATTGAAGGGCGGGCACAGTTCCCGCACCATGGCCACATCCTCACGCAGCTTGGCGGCCTGGTCGGCGGGGATCAACTGATCGATCTTGGGATCATCGACGCCGTGGCATTCGATGCCGTCGGTCGCCACATCGCCCGCCTTGCGATCCATCAGGATCAGCCGGTCGCGGATCAGATCGTAACAGCCCCGGAAATCCGACCCCGACCCGATGGGCCAGGAGGCGGGTGTGACCTCCAGCTGCAGATCGCGCTCCACCTCGTCCATCAATTCGAACGGATCGCGCGCCTCGCGGTCCATCTTATTGACAAAGGTGATGATGGGCACGTCACGCAGGCGGCAGACCTCGAACAGCTTGCGGGTCTGCGCCTCAATGCCCTTGGCCGCGTCGATCACCATGACCGCGCTGTCGACGGCAGTCAGGGTGCGGTACGTATCCTCGGAGAAATCCTCGTGGCCCGGCGTGTCGACCAGATTGAAGGTGCGGTCGGCATAGTCGAAATTCATCACCGACGCCGTGACCGAAATCCCGCGCTCCCGCTCCACCTTCATCCAGTCCGACCGCGCCCGCCGCTGTTCCCCGCGCGCCTTCACCGCACCCGCCATCTGAATGGCCCCGCCGAACAGCAGCAGCTTTTCCGTCAAGGTCGTCTTGCCCGCGTCAGGATGCGCGATGATGGCAAAGGTACGACGCTTGGCGACTTCGGTCTCAAGGATATTGTCGGGCATGGGGCTACTCGGCAAACGGGGCGACGGGCGTTGGTGACTTAACGGATACGGACCGAAACTTGAAATGAAAAAGCCCCTCCCCCGGCCAGCGGCGGGAGAGGGGCTTCTCCTTCAGCGATCAACCCTGACGGAACGGCCGACGAGTCGCAGCGGCACCGCCTTCGGCGCGGGCTTCACCCTGGCGTTCGCCACGGAACTCACGGCGCTTTTCACCGCCATTGCCGGCGTCACGGAAATCGGCGCGGCCTTCGCCGCCATGGCCGTGGGGACGGCCCTTGCCGGCATGGGGCTTGTAGGGGTTGGCCTTGTGCGGGTGCGGCGTGCGGGCTTCACCGGCGACGGGGCTGGCATCCGGGGTCCAGGCGCGCTGCGGCCGCTCACCACCCTGGTGTTGGCCTTCACCCTGGAAATCGCGGCGCTCACGGCGTTCACCCTGCCAGCCGCCCAGACGGTCGCTCTGCGACCGCTGCTCGCCACCCTGGTAACCGCCTTCCTGGCGTTCGGCGCGGAAACCGCCCTCGCGGCGCTCGCCGCCCTGGAAGCCTTCACGACGTTCACCGCCCTGATAGCCACCCTCACGGCGCTCGCCGCCCCAGCCGCCTTCGCGACGCTGACCGCCAAAGCCGCCCTTGTTGCCATAGGGCTTGCCGGCCTGGTTGCTGCGCGCGCCATAGGGCTTGGGGCCGGCGGGACGGAACTTGCTGCGCTCGGGTTCGGGCAGCGGCTCCAGGCCCGGCAGAGTGGTCTGCATATGCGGCTGGCCCGTATACTGCTCAATCGCGCGGACCAGATTACGGTCATGGCGGGTGAACAGGCTGTAGGAAATGCCGGTGGCACCGGCGCGGCCGGTCCGGCCGATGCGATGCACGTAATCTTCGGCCACGCGCGGCAGGTCGAAATTGATGACGTGGGACAGGTCGGAAATGTCGATGCCACGGGCGGCCACGTCGGTGGCGACCAGAACATTGATGCGGCCATCACGCAGCCACTGCACCACACGGTTACGCTCGCGCTGCTGCATGTCGCCATGCAGCGGCATGGCGCGGTGGCCCTGCTCGGACAGGCGGTCGGCCATCACATCGCAATCGGCCTTGGTGGCCATGAAGATGATGCCCTTGCCGAAGGCTTCATCTTCCAGCAGGCGGCCCAGCAGCTTGTGCTTATGGTCCAGCCCGTCGGCGCGCAGCCAGCGCTGTTCGATGGAGGTGTTGGTGACGGCCTTGCCGGCCACATCGACGCGGACCGGGTCGCGGGTCAGGCTGGCGGCCAGCTTTTCCGCGGTGCGGTCCAGCGTGGCGGTGAACAGCAACGTCTGACGCTCGGCCGGGCAGGCACTGGAGATCTGTTCCACGGCATCGCGGAAACCCATGTCCAGCATGCGGTCGGCTTCGTCCAGCACCAGCATCTCGACGCAGGACAGATCAACCTTGCCATTTTCCAGATGGTCGATCAGGCGGCCCGGCGTGGCGACGATCAGGTCGGCGCGGCGGCGCAGCATCTCAATCTGGGCGCGATAGGGCATGCCGCCCAGGACGGTGCCCGTCTGGATGCGGCCGAATTTCGACAGAAGACGGACCTGCTCCAGCACCTGGCTGGCCAGTTCACGGGTGGGGGTCAGCACCAGGACGCGCGGTCCCCAGGAACCGGCCTGACGCTCCGAGGCGGCGATACGGGCCAGTGCGGGCAGCACGAAGGCCGCCGTCTTGCCGGTGCCGGTATTGGCAGAGGCAACGACATCCTTGCCCTCCAGGGCGGCCGGAATGGCCTGCGCCTGGATGGGGGTCGGGGTGACATAGCCCAGTTCGGCAACGGCCTGCATCAGCGCGGCGGGAAGGGCGAGTTCGGCAAAGGTAACGGTCAAGGAACGTGCTTTCTTAAGACAAAGCCAAACGCTCCGCTCCGCCGGCCCTTGACAAGGGTCCGGACGCGGGTGGAGCGCAAGGGATGCCGGACGACGGGATCATCCCGGCGCCAGCGGTTGCGCTGGGAGCGGCTTCGACTGTTTCGGAAAGCGAAGGGCGGCACCATCATCCGGTGATGGGCAGCGACACGACCCGACTTTCATCATTCGGGGCGTATCTTGATGGTGGCATGGGTCGCCACCGGGGGCCCCACAGCCACTCGGTACGGGCCGGAATATGCCCATCCCCCTTCCGTCGCACCAGCGAAATCGTCCTGGCATCGTGACAGGGCTGGGCAGCGCGTCACGCAGACCGGGCCAGTCACGAACTTTTCATCGGAACCACTTTCGCGCCTTGAGCCGGGAACAGAACCGGCGTAAGTTACATTCAGCTTTTACTTGACATTCTCCGGAGGTTGCATGTTTGCAACGAAATTGATCCCCGCCGTCACCTGCGCACTATTGCTGACGACGCCAGTACTGGCGGCCGGCACTTGGCAGGAAGCCAACAAGGCTTCTGTGGCATTGATGGTGGAAGGGAAGCTGCAGCCGGCCTTCGACTTGGCCTGGCAGGCAGCGGAACTGTATGAGAAGGCGCCCAATTACAAGCCGGGCAATCATGAAAGGCTGCTGCTGAACGCCGTCGATATCTTCCTGCAGATCCAGAATCCGGCCAAGACGCCCGATATGCTGCAAAAGGCCCTGGCTGCCATCGGCCGGCATGTACCCGAAGGGGCGCCGGAGACCATCGCGCTGAATGAACAGCTGGCCAAGGCCTACCTGACCCTGGGCGACAAGACCAAGGCCAAGCTGATCTATGAGCGGGTGGCCACGCTGTATGAAAAGAACTATGGCGCCGACAGTGTGGGCAGTGTCAGTGCGCAGCTGGAACTGGTGCGTACCGCCAAGGCGGCCCGCGACGCGGCCACGGCGCAGCGTTACCTGGCCCGGATCGACGGCCTGACCAAGGGTTTGGCCCCGGATCATCCGATCCGCCTGCAGGTGGAATTTGAACAGGCCATGGTCGGGGTGGAGTCTGGCCGCGACGATGCGGCGGCCGCACAGTTCCGCTCCATCGTGCGTCAGGCCCGCAGCTCGGAAAATGTGGCCGTGCGCAGCCTGGCGCGTGACAGCTATGGCATGCTGGCCTTCATCGCTCAGCGCCAGGGGGATCCGCAGACCGAGGACAAGATGGTGGAGGCCACGCGCGGCCTGCCCCAGCATGCCGGTGGCCCGCAGCCGCTGTTCCGGTCCGTGCCGGAAACCAATGACGGGTCGATCAGCGGCTCCGCCATCATGGAGCTGCGCGTGTCCACCGCCGATGGCAAGGTGAAGGAAGTGCGTGTTCTGGAAAGCAGCGGCGATCCCCGATATGTATCGATGATGAGCAAGTCGGTCCTGAACTGGCGGTTCCAGCCGACGGCCAATCAAGGCACATCCGGATCGCTGATCACCGTGCGGCAGAATGTGGGCAACGTCGCCAGCTGATACTAATCCGGGAACTGCATGCCATCGCATGCAATTTATCGGATGTAAACCATGTTGAATATAAACCCCCGGGAGAGATATCGTGCCATCGCGTGATATCGCTCCGGGGGCTTTCCATGCGTGTTGCCAGTCTGGCGGTTTGTCTTCTGCTTCTGTCGGCCGTGCCCGTCTCAGCCATGACCTGGCAGGAGGCGAACAAGGCATCCGTGGCCAAGATGAACGACGGCAATCTGAAGGAAGCCTTCGATCTGGCCTGGCAGGCGGCCGAACTCTATGAGCAGTCGCCAACCTATAAGCCGGCCAGCCATGAAAGGCTGCTGCTGAACGCCATCGATATCTTCCTGCAAACGGGCAATACCAAGGCGGCCCCGTCCACCATCCGCAAGGCCATCATCGCCTTGAAGCGGCATGTCGGCCCCGATGACCGCACCCTGATCGCCGTGCATGAGCAATTGTCCCAGGCCTTGATCAGTACCGGTGATTTCGAGGCGTCGCGTGATGCCCAGGACCAGGCGATCACTCTATATGCCAAGAAATTCGGCACCGAATCCGTGGGCCATGTCAATGCCTTGCTGACCCAGGCGCGGCAGTTGAAGGGCACGGTGGACGTCGTTGAAATCCGCAAATATCTGGATCGCGCCTCGCAGATAGCGGAGGTGGTGCCGGCCAACCAAATCATCCGGCTGATGGTCGATTATGAACAGGCCCTGCTGACCATGGAAAGCGGCCGCAAGGACAGCGCCGAGCCAATGTTCATGTCCGTGGCCGAACGCGGGGCGGGTCAGGATGATCCGGCCGTGAAGGCGGTTCTGCGCCCCACCTATGGCATGCTGGCCTATATCGCCTTCAAACGCGGGGATAGGGCGACAGAGGATAAGTGGGTCGAAGCGACGCGCGGCCTGCCCGTGCCGCCGGGAGAGGTAAAGCCGCTGTTCCGGGAGGTCCCCGACATGCCCGGCGACAGGATGTCCGCGTCCGGTCAGGCGACTGTGGAGTTCCTGGTCTCCACGGCGGATGGCCGGGTGAAGGAAACCAAGGTGCTGAAAAAGGCGGGCAATCCGCAATTCGCCACGTCCACCGAAAAGGCCATCCGCACCTGGCGGTATCAGCCGACGGCGGCCGCCGGCGATCCGGGCACCCTGGTCAAGCAGGTGCAGTCCTTCGAATACCAGTATGAGAATGAGGAGGCGGAGATCGGGTCGCGGTTCAAACGGCGGAACTGACCCCGCACCGCCGTCAATCCGCCTCCCCGCCCCCGGGCAGCACCGGGGTCACACCCCAGATTTCCTGGGCATAGTCAAGGATGGTGCGGTCGGAAGAGAACCAGCCCATGCCGGCGGTGTTCAGGATGGCCTTGGCCATCCATTCCGCCGGGTCGCGGTAAAGCGACACGGCCGCCGCATGGGTGGTGCGGTAATCCTCAAAATCGGCGGTGACCAGGAAATGGTCGCCATGCAGCAGGGCATCGACGATGGGGCGGAACCGGCCTGGATCATCGGGGCTGAAGGCACCGCCGCCGATCATGTCCAGCGCGCGTTTCAGATGCGGATTGGCCCCCACCACGGCGCGCGGATCATAGCCGCCCTGCTGGCGCAGGTCCTGCACCTCCTGCGCATTCATGCCGAAAATGAAGATATTGTCGGCCCCGACATGGTCGCGGATTTCGACATTGGCGCCGTCCAGCGTGCCGATGGTCAAGGCGCCGTTCAGCGCCAGCTTCATGTTGCCGGTGCCTGATGCCTCCATGCCGGCCGTTGAAATCTGCTCCGACAGGTCGGCGGCCGGCATGATGATCTCGGCCTGGCTGACATTGTAATTGGGCAGCATCACCAGCTTCAGCCGACCGCGCACCAGCGGGTCATTATTGACGACGCGGGCGATGTCATTGGCCAGCTTGATGATCAGCTTGGCCTGGTGATAGGCGGGTGCTGCCTTGCCGGCCAGGATCTTGGTCACCGGCACAAAGTCGCGCTTGGGATTGTCGCGGATCTCGTTATAGAGCGCGACCGTCTGCAGCAGGTTCAGCAATTGCCGCTTATATTCATGGATACGCTTCACCTGCACATCGAACAGGCTGTCGACATCGACATCAATGCGCAGGTGGCGGGCGATATAGGCGGCCAGCCGCTTCTTGTTCTGCCGCTTGGCGCGGCGGAATTCCTCGCGGAACACCTCGTCCGCCGCCCGTTCCTTCAGAAAGGCCAACTGCCCCAGATCGGTGATCCAGCCATCGCCGATGCGGCTGCTGATCAGGCGTGACAGGGCCGGGTTGGCCTGATGCAGCCAGCGGCGCGGCGTGATGCCGTTGGTCTTGTTGGTGATGCGGTCGGGAAAGACACGGTGATAATCGGCGAAGACCGTCTGCTTCATCAGGTCGGTATGCAGGGCCGATACACCATTGACCTTGTGGCTGCCCAGGAAGGCCAGTCCACCCATACGCACCCGCCGCTCCCCGCTTTCGTCAATCAGGGACAGGCGCCGGATCATTTCGATATCGGAATGGGACCAGACACTATCCAGGAATCGGGCATTGATGTCATAGATGATCTGCATGTGACGGGGCAGAACCCGTTCCATCATGCCGACGGGCCAGCTTTCCAGCGCTTCGGGCAGCAGCGTGTGGTTGGTATAGCTGAAGGTACGGCGGGTAATGTCCCACGCCTTGTCCCAGTCCAGCCCATGCAAATCGATCAGGATACGCATCAGTTCGGCGATGCCGATGGCCGGATGGGTGTCATTCAACTGAATGGCCGCCTTTTCCGGCAGCGCATCGAAATCCTTATGATGCTGCATATAGCGGCGCAGGATGTCCTGGATGGACGCACTGGTGAAGAAATATTCCTGCTTGAAGCGCAGTTCGCGGCCCACCTCCGTCGCGTCGTTGGGATAGAGCACGCGGGACAGATTTTCCGACAGGACCTTGCCTTCCACCGCCTTTAGGTAATCGCCGTCATTGAAGCGGGTGAAGTCGAAATCACTCATCGCGCGGGCGGACCAGAGGCGCAGCGTATTGATCGTTTCGCCACCGTAACCAACGACGGGCGTGTCGAACGCCATGGCATGCACGGTTTCGGTGCCAGCCCAGCGGCGACGCTCCACCCCGGCCCCGTCGATATAGGTTTCGACATGACCGTGAAAATGGATGGGGTACAGCACTTCCGGCCGGGCGAATTCCCAGGGATTGCCAAACCGCAGCCAGTTATCGGGGAATTCCACCTGCCAGCCCTGGTCGAAACGCTGTTCGAACAGGCCATATTCATACCGGATGCCATAGCCATAGGCCGGCAGATGCTGCGTCGCCATGCTGTCCAGAAAACACGCGGCCAGCCGTCCCAGGCCGCCATTGCCCAGTGCGGGATCGGGCTCTGCCTCCAGCACTTCTTCCAGCCGCAGACCCAGCCGGTCCGCGGCCTCCCGGCAGACCTCCGTCAGGCCCAGATTGCCCAGATTGTTGGACAGAAGCCGGCCGATCAGGAACTCCATGGAGAAGTAATAGATCCGCTTGGCATCGGCGGCATAAACCCCGCGCGTCGTGTCCATCCAGCGGTCCACAACACGGTCACGGACGGACAGGGCGCCGGTGGTGAACCAGTCGCGGCGCGTCGCCGTCTTGGCATCCTTGCCCACCGAATAGACCAGCCATTCCAGGAAGGAACGTTTCAGCGCATCCACATCCTCGGCCTTGCGGCCAATCTCACGCGAACGGTAACGGGCATCCATGGGCAGGCAGACTTTCAACAGCGGCGATGACAGAATGATGTCACCATTCCGCCTTGCCGCCGACCGCTTGGCAATGGGAAAAACAAGGGACCGCTCCTCGCCATCTGCCCGGCAAGGCTGTTACAGCTTGATCCTGCCCGCCCGTCACCCATTTTGAGGCCGATGAGTTCTTCCAATCCCCCTTCGCGCAAGCGTGCCCGTCCGCGCCCGGCGCCGCCGGTGATCCTGCTGGGCCCGCTGATCCGGGCGCGTGGCGCCCAGGGCGCGACCGGGTCGGGGCAGCGCTGGCGCGTGTCCGCCTGTTTCTTGCTGGCCGGCGATGCGGAGCCGCCCGATCTGCGGGTCGATGGCGTCACCCTGCCGGTCCCGCCGCGTTTCCTGCATGAATGGAAGGATCTGCCGCCGGTCGGTCCGGTGGGCGTGCCCTGCCCGCCCGGCACCCTGCGCCTGTGGCGGTATGATTTCGCGGTGCCGCGCGGGCTGCAGGACGGACGGGCGGTCTATGGTTTTCAGGATGATGAAAGGCGCTGGACCCTATCCATCCCCGGCACCGCCATTGCGCCCCGCATCGGCTTTGTCAGCTGCGGCGGCTGTGAGGATGAGACTGCGATCGAAGCGGCGGGGCTGAAGCGCAACGCCCTCTGGGCGCGCCTGCTGGGCCGCCACCGGGCACAGCCGCTGCACCTGCTGCTGATGGGTGGTGATCAGGTCTATGCCGACGGCCTGTGGGAACGGGTGCCGGCCCTGCATCAGCTCACAGTCACCCGCAAGCTGATGAAGCGCACGGGTGTGGCCGCCGGCCCGGACCTGGAGGCGCAGCTGGAAGCCTGGTACATCGCCACCTACCTGCATGCCTGGACACAGGCGGAGCCGGCGGCGATGCAGGCGGGCGTGGCCGCGTTCTGCATGTGGGATGATCACGACATCATTGACGGCTGGGGGTCGCATCCGGCCGAACTGCTGGACAGCCCGGCCTATCAGGCCATCTATGCCGCCGCACGCCGCGCCTTCCGCCTGTTCCAGGTGGGCATGGGAGAGGATGACCCGTCCGACACGCTGCTGGCGTCCGGCCCACCCGGCTTCAGCCAGGGCATGATGCTGAACGGCGTGGGCATCCTGGCGCCCGACCTGCGCAGTGAACGGACAGACAGTCAGGTCATGTCGCCGGCCACCCTGTCCGAACTGCCGGAATGGCTGGAACGGTTCGCGTCCTGCCGTCACCTGCTGCTGATGTCGTCGGTCCCCCTGATCTTTCCCGGATTCGGGTTTGCGGAGCGGGTGTTGAACCTGCTGCCTGGACGTCAGTCCATGGAAGACGACCTGCGTGATCAATGGCGCAGCCCCGCGCATCGGGAGGAATGGCGCACGGTGCTGCGCATCCTGGCCGAGTTCGCCCGGCGCAGCGGCGCTCGCATCACCATCCTGTCGGGAGAGGTGCATCTGGCCGCCAACGGCCTGCTGTCCGGCCCCGGCACCCTGATCCGGCAACTGGTCAGTTCCGGCATCGTGCATCCGCCGCCCAGCGGGCTGGGGGTGGAGGTGATTGAACGGCTGGCCGCGCGGCGGGAAAGTCTGTGGGACCGCCTGACCCTGACCATGGAACCGATGGACGAGGGGGGGCGCCGGCTGCTGGCCCAGCGCAACTACCTGACCATCACCGGTCAGGATGATGGCGACCTGCGGGCCGAATGGCATTCGGAAACGCGCGACGCTGTCTGGGCCCTCACCCTGCGCTGAACGACCGGCGCCAGGTGACCAGCCGGCGCGCGGCCTCGGCCACCTCCGCCTCGGCCGCTGCGAAGCTGATCCGCAGATAGCGGTGGCCGCGTTGGGTGTCGAAATCCAAGCCGGGGGTGATGGCCACCCCGGTTTCAGCCAGGATGCGCTTGCAGAAGGCCTCGCTGTCATCGGTCAGGCCGCTGACATCGGCATAAACGTAGAAGGCACCATCGGCGGGTGCCAGATTGTCAAATCCGGCGCGCGGCAGTTCATTCAGCAGCAGATCGCGGCTGCTTCGGTAGCGGGTGACATGGCTGTCGGCCTCCTCTGTGCAGTCAAAGGCCGCGATGGCGGCCCGCTGTGACAGGGTCGGGGCGGAGATATAGAGATTCTGCGCCAGACATTCCGCCGCCCGCACCAGTTCCGGCGGCACCACCATCCAGCCCAGGCGCCAGCCCGTCATGCTGAAATACTTCGAAAAGCTGTTGATGATGATGGCCCGTTCGCTGAAGGCCAGGGCCGTCTGGCCCTTGACGGGCGTGAACTCGATCCCGTGATAGATCTCGTCAGAGATCAGGCGAACGCCGTTCGCTTCACACCACAGGGCCAGGTCGCGCATTGCGTCGGGCGACAGCATGGTGCCCGCCGGGTTGGACGGGCTGGCCACGATCAGTCCCTTCACCGGCTGATCCAGCGCGGCCAGCAGGGCGGGTGTCGGCTGGAACCGGGTTTCAGGGCCGGTCGGGATTTCGACCGGCACAAGATCCAGTGCCCGCAGGATGTTGCGATAGGCGGGATAGCCGGGGGCGGCCAGCGCCACCCGGTCACCCGGTTCAAAGGCCGCCAGAAAACCCAGCAGGAAGCCCGCCGACGAGCCCGTGGTCACCGCAATCCGTTCGGCCGGGACCGACACGCCGTAATGGTCGCGATACCAGCGAGCAATGGCCTCGCGCAGGGGCGGAATGCCGAACGCGTCGGTATAGGCGATGCGGTCATTATCCAGGGCCGCATGCGCCGCCGCGATCACGCCACGGGGGGCCGGCGTGCCCGGCTGACCGATTTCCAGATGCAGGACATCGCCGCCCGCCGCCGCGCGTTCATTGGCCGCACGCATCACCTCCATCACGATGAAGGGCGCGACACTGCCGCGTCGGGAGGGGGCCCAGCCATTCTCCACGCCCAGGGCTTTCAAACTCGCCCTTCCCTCGCCATGTTTTTCGTGGCTAGTGTCGGGCCGAGGGGCCTTGCCGATGGATAAAGACATGTTTGCGGTTCCAAAGCGGATTGCCAGTGCGGCCGTGGCGTTGTTTATGTCGGCGACCCTGGCGGTACAACCCGTCATGGCGCAGAGGTCGATCAGTTTTATCCGTGACACTGAAATCGAACATATCCTGCGCGTCTATACCACCCCTATCCTGCAGGTGGCGGGGGTGGTGCCGGAATCGGTGACCATCGCCATGGTCAATGATGACAGCCTGAACGCCTTTGTGGCCGGCGGGCAGAACATGTTCTTCCATACCGGCTTCCTGCTGGATACCACGGTGGAGGAACTGGTCGGCGTGACAGCGCATGAGACGGGTCACATTGCCGGCGGCCATCTGGCCCGCGCCGGCGACGCCATGTCCAACGCCGCGACCATCGCCAGCATCTTCACCCTGCTGGGCATGGCCGCCGCCATCGGTGCGGGCCGCACCGATGTGGGCATCGGCCTGATGGGCGGCGGTCAGGAAGCGGCCATGCGCACCTTCTTCGCCTTCACGCGCGGCCAGGAAGGCTCCGCCGATGAGGCGGCGATGCAGTATCTGGAAAAGCTGGGCTGGTCGTCCGAAGGCCTGATGAAGATGATGCAGCGGCTGGCCGGGCAGGAACTGCTGCCCGAAAGCCGGCAGGTGGAATTTGTCCGCACCCACCCCCTGACCCGCAACCGCATCGAGGCCATCCGCAATTTCGTGGAAACCAAATCACAGAATAATGGCAAGCGGTTGCCGGAAGAGTTTTACACGATGCATGAACGCATGGTGGCCAAGCTGATGGGCTTCATGCGGCCGGAGGTGGCGCTGCGCCATTACGCGGCGACCGATACCTCCATCCCCGCCCGCTATGCCCGCGCCATCGCGCTGTATCAGCGCGGCAATGTGCGCGAGGCGCTGACCATCACCGACAGCCTGATCGCGCAGGAGAAGGACAACGCCTATTTCCATGAATTGAAAGGGCAAATCCTGTTCGAGGATGGGAAGGCCGCAGACGCGGTCCTGCCCTATCGCGAATCCGTCCGGCTCGACCCGGAATCCGGCTTGCTGCGCAACGCCCTGGGCCACGCGCTGCTGGAAGTCGGCAATGACCGCTTCCTAAACGAGGCCATCACCCACCTGACGGCGGCGGCCCGCCTGGAACATAATTCGGCGATCACCTGGCGCCTGCTCTCCTCGGCCTACAGCCGCGCTGACATGCAGCCGCAACTGGCCTATGCCCGCGCCGAAGAGGCGCTGTCGCGCGGGGATATCCGGGCCGCCAAATTTCATGCGGACCGGGCCGAACGCATGCTGCCCGCCGGCTCCCCCGAATGGATCCGGGCACAGGACATCCGGGTGATGGTCGAAAGCCACCCCGGAACGCGCGAATATAATTAGAACGGTTTTCGGTTGACCGGAAACCGCCCCGGCGGCGACCGCCGCCGCGCTGCACATGCGGCGTAAGCCCAAGCTGCGGATGCAGCGCCGGCGATTAAGGCAAAAGCAATGCCGGGGTTTATTTCCGGTCGTCGGAAATACGCTCTGAGCGGTTGGTGCAGCGGGTACGGTTTACCGTATCCGCCCGCGCGCTTGCCGCACCTGGAAGAACGCCGTCACCACGGTTGGATCGAACAGCGTGCCGGCCCCGTCACCGATGGTCTTCAATGCGTCGGCCAGCGGCACCGCGTCGCGCCAGGAACGACGGTGGGTCAGGGCGTCATAGACATCGGCCACGGCGACGATGCGGGCGGCGGCCGGGATATCGGTGCCGGAAAGCCCGGCCGGATAGCCGCTGCCGTCCCAGCGTTCATGGTGGGCGCGCGCGATGGCGGCCCCGAAGGACAGGTAATTGCTGCCTTCCACCAGCCGTGACGCCTTTTCCAGGATGGCCGCACCGCGTTCGCAATGCAGTTCCATCTGCCGGCGCTCGTCATGGTCCAGCACCTGATTCTTGCGGATCACACTGTCGGGAACACCGACCATGCCGATATCATACAGCATGGCACCCATGGTGATCTGGTCCAGGAACTCGTCATCGATGGGCGTGTCCCAGCCTTCCTGCGACCGCAGGGCAAAGGCGATTTCGGTCACCAGACGCGACAGGCGCAACCCATGGTCGCCACCGCCATCCGGGTCCTTGTATTCCGCCAGACCGGCCAGCGCGATCACCGCCGCCTTGTGGGATCGCTTCACCTGTTCATACAGATGCAGATTGTCGAAGCCGATGGCGATCTTGGCGCCCATCACCTCCGCCATCTTGCGTTCAAGCTGGTCCAGCGGGCGGCCCACATGCAGGCAGGCCACGGCGTCGCGACCGTCGGCGGTACGCAGCCACAGCACGGCATCGCGGTCATCGAACCGGTGCTGGCGCGACCGCAGCACGTCCATGATCTTGGCGGCAAGGTCGGGGTCGACACGATGGCCCAGCGGCAGGCCGATACTGTCGACATGCTGGCCGGCGGCGGCCAGGATCTGTGCATCGTTGCGCGCATTGCCGCGCGGCACACAGACCAGCCCATTCACCGGGGCATTCAGCACCCGCGCCAGTTCCCGCAGAACCGCCTCCGCGAACCGGTCAATGGCGCGCAGGGCGAACAGGCTGCCGGACGCGTCGATGATGCGCTCCATGCCCTGGCGGGAGCGGATCAGTTCGGTGATATGCTCGAACGAGCGCAAGGCGGCGACGGTGGCCGTGCCCAGTTTCTGCGCCGTCAGCTCTGTCTTGGCCTTGTAATCATTGATGTCATAGCCGTGGATGACGTCATCCTCCGGCGCCTGTCCCGGCTGGCCGGTGCGCAGGATGATACGGACCTGGCTGTTGCCCAGTTCATCACGGATTCGTGGCACCAGGCGCAGCCCGGCATCATCGGTTTCCATCACCACGTCCAGCAGGATCATGGCGATGCCGGGATCGTTGCGCAGGATGCCCAGCGCTTCTTCGGCGGAATAGGCGGACAGGAACTGGACCGGCCGGCCGTGATAGGCGAATTTTTTCATCACCAGCCGCGTCATGGCATGCACTTCCGGATCGTCATCGACGATCAGAATCAGCCAAGGGGGCTGCGGGGTGGACACCTCCGGGGCGGCCGGTGTCTCCGGCCCCTCCTCCTTGAAGAGGAATTCGTCGTCGCCCGCCGCCATCAGACCGTCGCCGCTCCCCATCATCACATGCCCGCCTTTCCCGTTTTCCGGGATAAGGCAATCTGTCCCAAGTTGACACATTGCCATTGGCAGTACCAATGCACACTTACGTATCACGGCATAGCTCGCGCCCGTAGGCAAGCCTCTTGAAAACGGGCTGATCATTCCGCGTCGCGGTTGCGCATGCCGCGATGCCGGTCCATGGTGCGGGCAATCATTCAATGGATGTGTGAACCATGGTCCTTCGTCTTCCCGTTTCCGATCGCTTCCGTGTCCTGCTTGCGGCCATCGCTGTCTCCGCCACCCTCCCCGTGCTGCCCGTTTCCGCCGCCGACAAGCCTTTGGACAAGGCGGCCGTGGAACAGATCGTCCGTGATTATCTGCTGACCCATCCGGAGATTCTGCTGGAAGCCATGGAAGCGCTGGAGAAGAAGCAGCAGGCCGAGGGCGAGAAAGCCACCGTGGAGGCGCTGAAATCGAATCGGCAGGCGCTGGAACAGGCTGCGCTGTCGCCCGTGGGCGGCAACCTGAAGGGCGATGTCACGCTGGTGGAATTCTTCGATTACAATTGCGGCTACTGCAAGCGCACCCATCCGGAGCGCAGCGCCGCCGTGAAGGGCGATGGCAAGGTCCGCGTCGTCTATAAGGAATTCCCCATCCTGGCCCCGTCCTCCAAGGAGGCCGCCAAGGCCGCCCTGGCGGCGAACAAGCAGGGCAAGTATGAGGCCTTCCACACCGCGCTGATGACCCATCAGGGCAAGCTGGACAGCGACGCCATCCGCGCCACCGCCAAGGAGGTGGGCCTGGACCTGAAGAAGCTGGAACAGGATATGGGTGATCCCGCCATCGAGGCGGAGATCAAGGCCAATGTCGAACTGGCCCAGAAGCTGGGCATCCGCGGCACGCCGGGTTTTGTCGTTGGCGACACGGTGGTGCCGGGCGCCATCGAAACCGAACAGTTCATCGCCCTGTTCAACGCGACGCGGGCGGCCAAGAAGGCGGGCGGCTGATCGGCGGCGGCACCATTGACCGGGGGCCGCAGCGGTCCCCGGTCACCATGGCGGCTGGTGGTAGGGTGGATTGTACCTGTCGGGAGCCCCGACCCTGATGCGATTCGTCGCAATCTGGAGGGGGCGGTGGGCCATCTGCGCTGTCAGGCGGTCCGGACCGACCTGACCGAGGCGGTGCGGGCGGGCAATGCCCAGGCAGCCCGAGAGCTGCAACATTAAGGTCAGGAACTGCTGGGCAGGGCCATGCTGGTGCCCGCCGAAGGGTTCGATGACCGGCGGCGGCTGGATGATCCGCAGCGCCCCGTGGAAGTGCGCTTCCTGGGCTGGGCCAATAGAGATGTCGATGCCGTCGCCTGCCTGCCCCAGCAGAAGATGATGTTGAGCGGCAACATCCTGGTCTCTCCCATCCCCTATGGTTTCAGGTCTTATCCCACAGATGGGGAGGGCACGTTGGCGGCAGTGAAAGCCTTTGATTTCAAGATGCTGGTGCCCGGTCATGGCATGGCGATGAAAGACGCCACCTATCTGGACCGGTTATCGGCCCTGATTGCCCGGACGCGCACCAAGGTGGCGCCGATGGTAGCGCAAGGGCTTTTACTGGACGACGTTCAAAAACAGATCGATCTTTCGGAACAGGTGCCGCTTTTCGCCCGGGGTGACGCGTTCCGGATGGGTGTCTTTGACCAGTATTGCTGGCAGCCCTTTGTTGCCGGCGTCTTTTAAGAAGCCAAGGGCGATCCCATCATACAGGGAGGTGGTTGACCACCTTACCTAGACGTAATGTCGATCCCCATTGCCCATGCTGCCAGCCATGCTATAACCGCCCGGCTTCTGGCGAACATCACAAGGGACGGCCAAGTTGGCCCAACAGCCTTCGATCCTTATCCTCAACGGGCCGAACCTGAACATGCTCGGCACCCGTGAGCCCCAGATTTATGGAGCGGAGACGCTGGCCGATATCGAGGTCCTGTGCCGTGCCGAGGGCGCGCGCCTGGACCTGGAGATTGATTTCCGCCAGTCGAACCATGAGGGCGAGCTGGTCACCTGGATCCAGCAGGCGCGCGGGACCCGTTCCGCGATTCTGTTGAACGCCGGAGCCTATACCCACACCTCGGTCGCCATCCTGGATGCGTTGACGGCGGTTGAACTGCCGGTTATCGAGGTGCATCTAAGCAACATCTTCCGCCGTGAACCGTTCAGGCATCATTCGTATGTCTCGATGGCCGCGCGGGGGGTCATATGTGGCCTGGGTTCCCATGGCTATGTCCTGGCGTTGCAGGCGGTCGACCGCCTGATCCGCGCCAAGGCCCAGTCCTGAAATCCACGGTCCCTTTCATAAGGTTGAGAATACCATGTCGAGCTTCGATCTGGATGCCAAGTTCGTGCGCACCATGGCCAAACTCCTGGAGGAGACTGGCCTGACGGAAATGGAATATTCGGAAGGCGAGCGCCGTATCCGGTTGAGCCGGAGCGCGCCGCCGGCCCCGATCGGCTATGCCCCGGCCTATGCGCCCGCCCCGGTGGCCCCGGCCGCCGCTCCGGTCGCGGCCGCACCGGCGGCTCCCGCCGCTGCCGTCGCTCCGGCCCAGCATCCGGGTGCCGTGAAGTCGCCGATGGTGGGCACCGCCTATATGGCGTCCGAACCCAGCGCGCCGCCCTTCGTGAAGGAAGGCGACACGGTCAAGGCCGGCCAGACCATTCTGATCATTGAGGCCATGAAGGTCATGAACCCGATCAAGGCGCCCAAGGGCGGTACCGTGACCCAGGTCCTGGTTGCCAACGCCCAGCCGGTCGAGTTCGGCCAGCCTCTACTGATCATTGAGTGATCGATCCATGACGGTGAAATCCCAGGACGGGCTGTTCGAAAAAGTCTTGATCGCCAATCGCGGCGAGATTGCGCTGCGCATCCACCGCGCCTGCCGCGAGATGGGCATCAAGACGGTGGCCGTGCATTCCACGGCCGATACCGACGCCATGCATGTGCGTCTGGCTGACGAAAGCGTCTGTATCGGCCCGCCGGCCGCCAAGGACAGCTATCTCAACATTCCGGCGATCCTGTCGGCCGCGACCATCACCGGTGCCGATGCCATCCATCCCGGCATCGGCTTCATGGCCGAGAATGCGCAGTTCGCCGACATGGTGATTGAGCATGGCTTTGCCTGGATCGGGCCGACGCCGGAACATATCCGCATCATGGGCGACAAGGTCACCGCCAAGAAAACGGTGATCGCGCGGGGCCTGCCCTGCGTGCCGGGTTCCGACGGTCCGGTGGACAGTTTCGAAACGGCAGCCAATGTTGCCGATCAGATCGGTTACCCGGTCCTGATCAAGGCGGCGGCCGGCGGTGGCGGCAAGGGCATGAAAGTGGCCTTCAGCCGCGATGAGCTGAAGGAAGCCTATTCATTGGCCCGTGGCGAGGCGCGTGCCGCCTTCGGCAATGACGAGGTGTATCTGGAAAAATACCTCGCCAATCCGCGCCATATCGAGGTGCAGCTGCTGGGCGATCACCATGGCAATGTGGTGCATTTCGGTGAGCGCGACTGCTCCGTCCAGCGCCGTCACCAGAAGGTGGTGGAAGAGGCCCCCTCGCCCGCGCTGAACGCGGAAGAGCGGGAAAAGGTCGGTTCGCTGGCCGCCCGCACGGCCAAGCTGCTGGGTTATCGCGGCGTCGGGACCATGGAGTTCCTCTATGAGAACGGGCAGTTCTATTTCATCGAAATGAACACCCGTTTGCAGATCGAGCATACGATCACCGAAATGATTACGGGCGTCGATCTGGTGCGGGAGCAGATCCGTGTGGCCACCGGTGCGCCGCTGGGCTACACGCAGCAGGATATCCGCTTCCACGGCCATTCGATCGAATGCCGCATCAATGCCGAACATCCCGAGACGTTCATGCCCTCGCCGGGCCAGATCAAGCAGTATCATGCACCGGGCGGCCTGGGCGTGCGCGTCGACAGCGCGCTGTATGACGGTTACCGCGTACCGCCCTATTACGACAGCATGATTGCCAAGCTGATCGTCCATGGCAACACACGTAACGAATGCCTGATGCGTCTGCGCCGCGCGCTGGAGGAGTTTGTCATCTCCGGCGTCGACACCTCTATCCCGCTGCACCAGAAGATCATCGCGGAGCCGGATTTCATCAACGGCGACTATGATATCAAGTGGATGGAAGCCTGGATGAAGCGTCAGCAGGGCTGATCCGGCCCTTCTGTTTCGTCAATCGAAAAGCCCCCGGTGGTTCATCCGCCGGGGGCTTTTTTCATGCAGGGTTCAAAGCCAGCGCAATCCAGCCGGGCACCGGATTGCCCCGGTCGATACGGGTGCTGTGGTGCGCCAGATGGATCAGCACCAGGCCTGCGGCCTCCGCCGCCTCTCGTATATGCCGCTCTCCATGGGCAAAGCGCCGGCCCTCATGCAGATCGAACCCATCGCCTTCTGACCGTTCACAGGTGAAGGCAAAATAGCCCGCCGGCGTCAGCGTCGCTGCCACCGCCGCCATGACCGGGTTGAGATCACCGACATAGACCAGCACATCGGCGGCCAGCACCAGATTGAACGCCTGCGGTCGGGTCACCATACTGTCGACAAGATCACCGACCCAGAGCAGATCATAGACAGTGCGCGCCTGCGCCTTTTCAACCATACGGGGCGACAGGTCGAACCCCGCCAGATAATGCGCCCGGTCGCGCACGGCCACGCCGGCCAGCCCCGTGCCGCAGCCGGCGTCCAGCACACGCCCCCCTGCCGGCACCCCATGCTCCATCAGCAAATGCCGCAGGGCCTGCGGCGCGTCATAGCGCAGCTTTCCCACCAGCTCGCGGTCGAACCGGTCGGCATAGGTGTCGAACAGGGCCCGTACAAAGGATGGCGGCAGGCTGGTCTGCCGTCCCACCTGGGTCAGACCCGTCAGCAGCAGGGCGGCCCCCGCCGGGTCGGCCGGGTCGAGGTCCAGTGCTGACTGCCAGGCCTTGGCTGCCTTCTCCGGTTCTCCCAGATGCTGCCAGGCCTTGCCAAGGGCCACCCAGCCCGCCGGCTGTGCGGGGTCGGCGGGATGTGCGTGGCGCAGCGCGGCGTCCAGCATCTCCACCGCCGCCAGCGCCTCATCCGCATCAACCAGCACCAAGGCGGTGGCCGTTACGATGGACAGGTCCGACGGGGCCAGGAAGCGCGCCTCCCGGGCGTGGGCAAGGGCCGCCTCCCGGTCGCCGGCATTCAGGGTCAGACGTGCCATGGCCGCCTGCCCGGCCGCGTCACCGGGTCGCAAGGTCAGCAGGGTATGACCGGCGGCCAGGGCCTCCTCCCGGCGTCCCGCCTGCATCAAGGCCGAAACCAATGCCCGAAGCCACAAGCTATGATCAGGATCTGCCGACAGCGCGCGGGACAGGGCGTCGGCGGCCTCTGCGGCCTGTCCCGCCTCCAGCAGCAGTTCGCCCAACAATCCCGCCGCCTCCGCCCCGTCTGCGATCCGCAGACAGGCGATGGCGCCTTCCCGGTCCTGGGCATCCAGCAGTTCATAGGCGCGGGTGATGGCATCGGACATGGCGAATCCCGGTGTCTGGCAGGGGCGATCAAGGTACTGATGCCGCGCTATAGCATGTTCCCAGGTTCCTGGCAGGGGCGGCCAACAGCAGAAGATCCCGCTTATGTGACAAACTCGCATCAACTTGGACGATTCTTGGTTGACCCAATGCGTCAATTCTGGGATTGGTATGCGGCCGGCGCATGAAGCCGGTGATTTTGAGGGAGCGGTCACCGCATTTGAGTAACGGTGGCCTGATTGCAGGACCCGCACGCAAGCGGGACAAACCGACGGGGAGTTCCCGTCTTGGATAACCGGAACCAGAGGGGACGATTGAGATGACGATGCGCCAATCCCGCGTTGCCACCCGCCCCCGTCAAGATTCCGGCCTGCTGCTCGCCTTTGCCTTCCTGATCGGTCTGATGATCCTGGCCCTTCCGGCCCGCGCCGGATGCCTTGACCATATTGTCGAGGCCGAGAAGGAAATGGGCATTCCCAAGGGCCTCCTGCTGGCCGTTTCGCTGGTTGAAAGCGGCGGTGGTGGCACGCCCAGCCCTTACATCATGAATGTGCGCGGCCGTGTCCTGTTCCCCCGTTCGGAGGCAGAAGCCGCCACCTATCTGCGCGATAATCAGGGCAATCTGCGCGGCAATGTCTTTGCCGGCTGCATGCAGCTGTCACTGGCCCATCACAAGCAGGCGTTCCGTCCGGTCGAAAAGATTGTGAACCCGGAAGCCAATGTGCGTTACGCAGCCAAGTATCTGGTTTCCCTGCGTCGGGAGATGGGCAGCTGGGCCGCCGCCGTGACCAGGTATAATGGGTCGTCAGGCGTCAAGGCCGCCGCCTATCAGTGCAAGATCAAGAACCAGCTGGTCAGCCTGGGCGCTGGTTCCAGTGCGGAACTGATCAGCACGGCAGGCAAGTGTGATGTCAGCAACCCGCCGTCGGTCGGCCCCAGGACCCGTCGGGCGTTTGAGAAGCATGACGACAACACGCCCGTTGGCTGATTGACCTGTGCCCCATTGCGGCACGCGCCTAATCTTTAAAATAAAATCAACGCGCTTTGCCATGTCAGCCATGTGAAGGTCGGGCTGGTGCTGTCTTGCATGATGGCGCACGCATGATCCCTTCCATCACCGCTGCCGATCCCACTCTTCATGCTGCGCCTTGCCACATTACCGCCTGTCGCCCGCGCCATCCTGGCGATGATCGCGGCCGTCACGCTGTTCAGCGCCATGAATGCCAGCATCAAATGGCTGGGAGGGCGCTATCCGGTCAGCCAGATCATCTTTTTCCGCGCCTTGTTCGCCATGGTGGTGCTGCTGCCCCTGATCTGGCGGGCCGGCGGGTTGATGTCACTGCGCACGCAGAGACCGCTGGGACACCTGGCGCGCAGCATCATCGGTGTCGTCTCCATGACCTGCGGGTTCACCGCCATCACCTATCTGCCGCTGGCCAACGCTTCGGCACTGGCTTTCACGGCCCCCTTATGGACCACTTTGCTGGGTGTGCTGGTGCTGGGGGAAAAGGTGCGCTGGCGTCGGACTGTGGCGTTGGTGGTGGGGTTCACCGGCGTCTTGATCATGGTGCGGCCCGATGCGGCGCTGCTGCATGGCATCATGACCGGCGGCACACAGGCCATCGGCAGCCTGTTCGGCATCGCCTCCTCCTTCCTGGCCGCCTGCGCCATGATCTCGGTCCGGCGCCTGTCTTCGACAGAGCCCAGCACCAGCATCGTTTTCTATTTCATGGCCACCGGCATCATCGTTGCCGGCATCGCCATGTCGCAGGAATTCGTGATGCCAACGCCACATGATGCAGCCCTGCTGGTGACGCTGGGTATCGTCGGTGGATTGGCCCAGGTGCTGCTGACCACCGCCTATCGCGGCGCGCCCGTGGCCGTGATCGCGCCCTTCGATTACACTGCCATGCTGTGGGCCACCGGCTATGGCTTCCTGATCTGGGGAGAGGTCCCCCATCCGGCCGTGGCGCTGGGGGCCTTGATCGTGATCGCCAGTGGCGTCTACATCACGGTGCGCGAAACCCGCCTGGGCGTGACGAATCCGGTCAAGGCCCAGACCATCACGAAGAACGCTTGAGATGAATTATCGCCACGCCTTCCATGCCGGCAACGCCGCCGATGTGATGAAACATGCCGTCCTGGCCTGGCTGCTGGAGCGGCTGTGCGGCAAAGAAACACCGTTCTTCGTGCTGGATACCCATGCCGGCATCGGCCGTTACGACCTGGATGACCAACCGGCCACCCGCACAGGTGAGGCCCTGCGGGGCATTCGCCGTGTCCTGACCGATAACGGTGCAGCGGCGCTGCCGGAAGGGGCAAGGCCTTATCTGGATCTGCTGGCCCGCCTGAATGGCGGCACGGACCGTGTGCGCCACTATCCCGGTTCCCCGCTGATCACGCGCATGATGATGCGCGAACAGGACCGGCTGCTGCTGGTCGAACTGCATGGAGAGGATGTGCAGACCCTGCGCGCCCTGTTCCGGGGCGATGGCCAGGTGTCGGTACACCATATGGATGGATGGCTGTCGCTGAAAGCCCATTTGCCGCCCAGGGAACGCCGGGGGCTGGTGATCATCGATCCGCCGTTCGAGGCCCCGGATGAGTATGAACGGATGGTGGCTGCACTGGCCCTGGCCCATCGCCGCTGGGCCACGGGCCAGTATCTGCTCTGGTACCCGGTCAAGGATCGCGCCGCCGTCTGGCGTCTGCACCAGATGCTCGAAGATACCGGCATTCCCAAGATGCTGGCGGCGGAACTGTGCTGGTCCGACGATGATCGGTCCGACCGGCTGAACGGTTCCGGCCTGATCCTGGTGAACCCGCCCTGGAAGACAGAAGAGACCCTGTCCGACCTGCTGCCCGCCTTGCAAACGGCGCTGGCCGCCGGCATCGGTCCGGTCGGTTGCCGCTGGCTGCGCGACGAAAACGGAAAAACGGCGTGAACGCCGCTGCCCTTCCTTCATCTTTTGGTCATTGATCGCGTCTTGCAGGCATCGCCGCCTTCCGTCACAGTGCGAAGGTGCTGCGCCGCACCCGATGGTATGAAGCCTTTCGGACAGGTCGTGGTCGGCAATCGGGGGATTGGGGAGAGATGGGAATGGTGCATACGCCGCGGCGGCCCTTCATGGCGGAAATCCAGATGGCCAAGAGGTCGCCCACTCCCCGTGCGGGGGAAGCGGCCGCGGCCGGTCCTGTCGCCGCCCTGCCCGCGCCGCCGCCCGCTCCTGTCCATGTCGAAATGGACAATAGCGAGGTTATGGCCGCCATCGGCGCGCTCGGGGCGAAGCTGGACCGGTTCCTGACCGTCGACCATACCCAGATCGAAAAGATCCAGATCGAAATCTCCGACATTGCCGGCAGGATCAAGGCCACGAAGGTGGAGATGGCGGCCCTGCGCCATCCCTTGTCCAACCAGGACACGTTCATGGAGGCCAGCGAACAACTGTCCGCCGTGGTGCGGGCAACCGAGACGGCGACCAACAGCATCATCTCCGCCGCCGAGGAGATTGAGGACATCGTCAACGAGGTGCGGTCACAGCTGCCCGAAGGCTATCAGAGCAGCCGTCTGAAGGATTTGAACGACGTCACCTTGCGCATCTTCGAGGCCTGTAATTTCCAGGATCTGACCGGTCAGCGCATCACCAAGGTGGTGCAGGCGCTGGCCTTCATCGAGGAACGTATCGACGGCATGATGTCCGTGTGGAATACCAAGGAATTCGAGGCGATGCCCCTGCCGCCCGATATTTCCAAGCATGATGACGGCCTGGCCCTTCACGGCCCGCAGGAAGACAAACCCAGCAGCATTTCCCAGGCGGACATCGACGCGCTGTTCGATTAATCCCCGATCTGCCGGCGGAACGTCACGCCACGTTCCGCCGCACCATTTCTTCCAGACGCGTTGTGCGCATGTAAAGGCTATGGCTGCGTTCCAGCAGGGAGCGCAGAGCATTGGGCAACTTCTGGTTGTCCGGACCCGACGGGTCGGCGCAGATGGCCCCGCCGGACAGGGCATAATCCTCGCCGACGGCCTGCTGCTGGGTCAGTTCACCGGCATGCACGGCCTTCTGCGCCAGCATCCAGGCCATGACCTGGGTCAGGCGGCTGGTCACCCGCATGCTTTCATAAGAGACCTGCAGGCGCACGGTGGGCGGCAATCCGCGCTGGTCCGCCGCCTCCTGATAGGCAACATAGTTTCGCGCCTCGACCAGGAGCGACATGGTCTCGTCATAGGCGCGGTGAAAGAAGGCCGTCGGTTGGGTCACCCGCATCTCCTTCCGGCATCCATGCCCCCGGCGGGTCGCCATGAACGCCCTGAACAATGGATCAGTGTGTGCCCTTCGATCCCGACTGACAATTGCGGCAAAAGTAGGTGGTGGGGCCAGGTACCGTTTGATCGGGCATGTGACATTTTTTGCCACCCCCTCTTGAAGGGGGATTGGGCGCTTCTTAATTGTTGAAGCGTGGAAGCGACGCCCGGTGTCGGGGTCGAAAAATCCCACAAAACCAAGGGGCTGGCCAATTTCGGGAGCCCTGCTAACCCACGTATCGCTCTTGGAGGATACCTATGCGCAGCTATGATCTCTCGCCGCTGTTCCGGTCTACTGTCGGTTTCGACCGCGTGACGCGCCTGCTGGAAAGCGCGCTGAATGGCGAGGATAACAGCCAGAATGCCTATCCCCCCTACAATATCGAGAAGCTGGGCGACGACCAGTACCGCATCACCATGGCGGTGGCGGGTTTCGGCCTGGGTGATCTTGAAATCACCGCCCATCCCAACCTGCTGATCGTGCAGGGCAAGGCCAAGGAGCAGCAGGGCGGCACCTTCCTGCATCGCGGCATTGCCGGCCGCGCCTTTGAGCGGCGGTTCCAGCTGGCCGACCATATCCGCGTGAACAACGCGGCCTTGGAAAACGGTCTGCTGCATATCGAACTGGTCCGTGAGGTGCCGGAGGCCATGAAGCCCCGCACCATCCAGATCAACAATCTGACCCCGGCCGCCCTGCCGGGGGTGACCCAGGTGGCAGCAGCCTGACGTCGCGGCTGTTGACACCATACGGGTGGTCCATATGGATGTCGCGACCACCCACCGTTTCCTTAGCCGCCTGGCGTCGACGGCGCAAAGGAAACACACATTCATAGGCAAATAGAAAGAGGGCCGCTACGTTGGCGGCCCTCTGTTTTTTACCCGTTTCCCTGAAGCCCCACCCGTTCAACTCTGCCGAACGAGCAAGGCGACCCTATGTGCGCCACGGCGCCTGGTCAACCGGGCTTATCCGCCTGACAACGATGACCGTAAAGAAATCGTCATGATTGTTGCCGAATTAGCGCACCCCTCATCCTATCCTTTCGCATAGCCAACACCCTTCAGAGCGTCACCGATCTCTTCCAGAATGGCGGGGTCGTCGATGGTGGCCGGCATCTTCCAGGGCTCGCTGTCGGCGATCTTCTGCATGGTGCCGCGCAGGATCTTGCCTGACCGTGTCTTGGGCAGACGTTCCACCACGATGGCCTGCTTAAAGGCGGCGACAGGGCCGATTTCGTCCCGCACCTTCTTCACCACTTCCTTAACGATCTCGGCATAGGGCCGGTGGACCCCGCGCTTCAGGACGATGAAGCCCAGCGGCAACTGCCCCTTCAGATCATCCGCCACACCGATCACGGCACATTCGGCTACGTCGGGGTGACCCGACAACACCTCCTCCATGGCGCCGGTCGACAGGCGGTGTCCGGCGACATTGATGATGTCGTCGGTACGGGCCATGACATAAATATAGCCATCCTCGTCAATGAAGCCGGCATCCGATGTCTGGTAATAGCCAGGAAAATCAGCCAGATAGCTTTTGAAGAACCGGTCACGTGCATTCCACAGGGTGGTCAGCGTGCCAGGCGGCAGTGGCAGCCTGGCCACGATAGCGCCGATATCGCCGCGTTTAACCTCCGTCCCGTCGGGCGCCAGGACACGAATGTCCCAACCGGGCAGCGGGACGGCGGTGCTGCCATATTTCACCTTCATCAAGCCAATGCCCAACGGATTGCCAGCCACGGGCCAACCGGTTTCCGTCTGCCACCAATGGTCGATGACGGGAACCTTCAGATGGGTTTCGGCCCAGTTCAGCGTATCCGGATCTGACCGTTCGCCGGCCAGGAACAGGGCGCGCAGGCTGGACATGTCGTAGAGATGCAGCAGTTCCCCACTGGGGTCTTCCCGTTTGATGGCGCGAAAGGCGGTGGGGGCGGTGAATTGCACCGACACCTTATGCTCAGCGATCACCCGCCAGAAGGCGCCGGCGTCGGGTGTACCCACGGGCTTGCCCTCATAGACCAGGGTGGTGCAGCCGTGCAGCAGCGGGCCATAGACGATATAGGAATGGCCCACGACCCAGCCGACATCGCTGGCGGCCCAGAACACCTCCCCCGGTTTCACACCATAGAAATGCTCCATGGTCCATTTCAGGGCTACGGCATAGCCACCCGTATCGCGCACCACGCCTTTGGGCTGCCCTGTCGTGCCCGACGTGTACAGGATGTAAAGCGGGTCGGTGGCCGCCATCGGCACGCATGGCGCCGGTGCGGCCAGGGCCGCGGCTTGCGCCCAATCGACATCGCGACCAGGAAGCAGCGATGCGGCCACCTGCGGACGTTGGAAGATCACACAATGGTCGGGCTTGTGGCCGGCCTGTTCGATGGCGGCATCCAGCATGGGCTTGTAGGGCAGGACCTTCGCGCCTTCCACGCCGCAGCTGGCGGACAGGATGACCTTGGGTGTTGCATCATTGATACGCGTCGCCAACTCATGCGGGGCGAACCCGCCGAACACAACGGAATGCACGGCCCCGATGCGGGCGCAGGCCAGCATGCCCACCACTGCCTCCGGGATCATGGGCATATAGAGGATGACCCGGTCGCCCTGTTCCACGCCCAGATCGCGCAGCACACCGCCAAAGCGCGCCACCTTGTCCAGAAGTTCGGCATAGGTCAGGGTCTGCTTCACTCCGGTGACGGGGCTATCATAGATCAGGGCCGTCTGTTCCGCCCGGCCCGCCGCCACGTGCCGGTCCAGCGCATTGTGGCAGATATTCAGCCGCCCGCCGCGATACCAGCGGTAAAAAGGTGCGTCGCTCTGATCCAGGATGGTTTCCGGGAACATATCCCATTCAATGGCCGCCGCCGCTTCAGCCCAGAAACCCGCCGGGTCGGCCAGGGAACGGGCATGGATGGACTGATAGGCTTCGGTCATTGTATCCTCCCCTTGATTTTCTGCTTTAAGCTGTTTATCAGCCGCTATATCTAGGCCCATCCGCTTATGGAACCCGCCTGAATGGATGGGATAGAACCGGGCCAGGAACCTTGCGATATCCTGCGTCTGAATCAGCCGGAACGCGCGTGCGGTTTCATCCCCGACCTTGGTCTGCGACATTCATGCCATTCATTGCCTGACCGAAAGCCTTTGCCCTGATGATCGTTGACAGCCGCCACATCATGTTCTCGCCGGAAGCCATCCGAGAGGCCCTGAAGTCCTTCCGCGAACTGTTTCCGACCAAGCAGCCGCCCGGCCTGCTGGGCCCGATCGTCATCCGCAGCGCCGATCCCCTGGTGCTGGGCGTCAAGATTCAGGCCACGGGTTCCAGCACCTATCGCGAGGTGGAGATGGAGGAGAGCGAAGTGGCGGCCATGCTGATCGTCTTCTGCCGCAAGATCAAAATCCCCCTGCCCCGCACCGCCAACAAGTCGATCGAGGTTGAGGGCGAAAACATCGCCCTGATCGTGTCGAAGGCCATGATGATGCAGCGGGCGGCCCGGGCCTGACCGTATCTGCGGCTGAGATACTACCGATCCGCCTGCTGGTTCACGACCGCCGTGACGGGGGCCAGAACAATCCCCCGGTCACGCAACCCCGCTGCCCAGACCGAGAGCCGTTCCAGGCTCACAGGATTGCTGACGTCGGCAAAACCGACCGCCACACCATTGGCCTGAGCCAGCCGTTCGAGCTGTGCCAGTTGGGCATCAATGCCGATGCCGGACGGGATCCGGTCGATCTGCAGATCGCTGATGGCCCGGGGCAGCGACAGTTCCTTGGACACAGCCGCCGCCTTGCTGCCCGACACCTGCCACAAGTCCAGATAGATCAGACCACGGCGCTGTACCTGCAACAGCACACCGCGCAGGCTTTCACGCTGGGTCAGGAAATCCGTGCCGCTGTCGGTTTTTGATGTGACGCCCACATAGCCGGTGAAGGCCGCCAAGCTGGCCTCCAGCCGTCGGGCATTTTCCTCATCCGACAGGTTCGACAACAGGGTGTTGGGACCGGGATCATTGGCGGGAAAGCCCAAGGGCTGCATCGGCACGGACAGCAGTACCTCGTGCCCCTTGGACCGCGCCTCGTCCACCTTGGTCTGCAAATTCTCCGCCGAGGGGATGAAGGCGAAAGTGACGGCGCCGGGCAGACGGTCAATCGCCGCATGCGTTGCCGCCTCTGACTGACCCAGCCCGGTCACGATGATGGCGATGCGCGGCCGCTTGTCATCCTGCGGGAAGGGCCGCGCGTAATACTGCCAGGGGGCGGTGCCGTCGGGGGCCACGCGCGGCACCCGACCCACGCGCAGCCGTTCCAGCAACTGATCATTGCGCGACGGGGTCAGGGTGACCGGCATGTCCACCGGGTCCAACGGCACTTCTTCCTCCGGTGCCGTCTGGGCCGCATCGGCAAAACGCGGCGTGCCGTCGGGCAGCAGCACCGGTACACCCTGGCCCAGACCATGGGCCGCCTCAATCCGCCGCAGGGTCTCCGGCGCCTGAACGGCCAGCCAGCCGGCCGTACCCGCCAGCACCAGGATCAGCACCATGGCGCCGATCACAGGCGGTGACGGTTTGCCGCGTTTCTTCTTTTCCTTGCCAGCACCCTTCAGGCCGGACCCGTCATCCGGATCGCCCGCATGCTCATCATCGGCCACGAAGGCAAGATCCATGGCATCGCCAGCAGTGGTGGCCTTGGTCTTCTTGCCCTTGCGGCCGAAGGACCAGCGCTTGCCGTCCTTCTTGGCCGCCCGGTCGTTTGACTTTGCCGGGCGTTTGGCACCCAGACGGGACGCCAATACGGCAGCGCTTCCGCCATCCCCCGGATCGGCTTCCGTCTTTTTTTTCCTGGAGAGCGGGAACAAGGCCACGGTGTGGGTGCTTTTGCTCGGTTAATTGGTGTGTTTAGGTTGGTTGAACAGGGAAACACCACGCAGCAGATCGACCGCGCGGGCCAACTGGTAATCCACGGGCGCCGTGTCGGCATTGCTGTTGGCGGCGACAGGGGTTGCGGTCGGGGTCGCCGCAGGAGACGGCGCCGACGGCGTGGCCCCAGCACCGGGGGCCGGCGCCGGGGCCGGCTTGGCGCCCGCCCCCTGGTCGGTGTTGCGCAGGGCGTTGGGCAGGTCCGCCTCACGCCGACGCTGTCCGGCGGCGGCCAGTTCCTCAATCTTGGCGGGCTGCACCTCGATATCCGGGGTGATGCCCAACTGCTGGATCGACTTGCCCGACGGTGTGTAATACCGCGAGGTGGTCAGGCGCATGGCGCTCTGCTGGCCCTGCAACGGGATGATGGTCTGCACCGACCCCTTGCCAAAGCTCTGCGTGCCCAGGATGATGGCGCGCTTATGATCCTGCAGCGCACCGGCCACGATCTCCGACGCCGACGCCGACCCGCCATTGATCAGCACCACGACCGGCAGCCCATCGGCGGCATCGCCGGCCTTGGCCGTGTAACGGTCACCTTCCTTGCCGCCCCGCCCCCGGGTGGACACGATCTCCCGGCCCTTCTCCAGGAATGTATCGGACACCGAAACAGCCTGGTCCAGCAGCCCGCCGGGATTGTTGCGCATGTCCAGGACATAGCCGATCAGCTTAGGCCCCAGCTGTTCCTTCAGCTTGGCCATGGCCTTGTCCAGTCCGGGCTGGGTCTGCTCGTTGAAGCTGGAAATGCGGATATAGCCGACATTATCCTCGGCCCGGAACCGCACGGACTGCACCTTGATGCTGGCGCGGGTCATGCTCAGCTGAATCGGTTCGGCCACGCTGGCGCGGCGGATGGTGACCTTGATGTCGCTGCCCACAGGCCCGCGCATCTTCTCAACAGCGTCGTTCAGCGACAGGCCAACGATCTGCTCGTCATTCAAGTGGGTGATATAGTCGCCGGGCTGCACGCCGGCGCGGGCGGCGGGCGTGTCATCCATGGGAGAGATAACCTTGACGAAGCCGTTTTCCGTCGTCACCTCGATGCCCAGGCCGCCGAACTCGCCCCGGGTCTGCACCCGCATATCGGCGAAATTCTTCTTGTTCAGGTAGGAGGAATGCGGGTCGAGCGAGGTGAGCATGCCGTCAATGGCCGCCTCGATCAACTGCTCGTCCGACACTTCTTCCACATATTCCGACCGCACCCGCTCGAACACATCGGCGAACAGGTCCAACTGCTTGTAGGTTTCCGACTTCAGCGGTTCGCGCGCCTGCGCACCGCCCGTCACACCGAGGGGAACAGTGAAGGCCAGCAGGGCCGCGATGGCGGCAGTGGAGAACAGCTTGCTCATGATCAACCTTGTCCTTTGCCGTCGGAGGCTGCAAGGCCGCGCGCGGGGTTGACAGGCTGACCACCGCGCCGCAGCTCGTAATACAATGTCGGGTCCCCATCCCCCGACAGAAGTCCAACCGGTTCCCCGCCCAGCACGCGCTGTCCTACCTGTGCATCAATACGACCCAGGCCGGCCAGAAGCGAATGATATCCGTTGGGATGTTCAAGGATCAAGAGAAGCCCGTAGCCTTTGAACGGGCCTGCGAACATCACGGCCCCATCGGCCGGTGCCACGACCGGGCCGCCGGCACGCCCGCTATAGGTCAGGCCCCGGCTGGTCGCCCCCACCTCGTCCGTCTGACCATAGCGTTTGACCACCTTGCCGCTGACGGGCGCTACCATGCCGCCCAGGATGCCGGCCGATTGTGGCTCCGCCGGGGCGCGTTTCAGGCCGGCCACCTTGTCGCGGGTCCGCTTCTCGCGGTCGGCTTCCACCTGTGCCTGCCGGCGGCGCTCTGCCTCGGCCTTGCGGGCAGCTTCGGCCTTGCGTTCGGCTTCAAGCCGCTCGATCAGGTCCTTCAGATCGCCAGCCTTCTCCCCCAGCGAGGCGACGCGGGTGGCAAGCCTTGCGCGCTCGCTGTCGGTGTTTTTCGACAATTCCTCGCGCCGCGCCACCAGCGAGGCCAGATCCTTCTGGCGCAGGGCAAGGCTTTCGGCCGCGCGGGCCGTCCTGTCCTTCTGTTCCGCCAATTGCCGGCGCAGATCGACCAGACCCTGCAGTTCCCGGGACAGGGCGTCGGCGCGGGTCTTCAGTTCCGGAACGGCGGAGCGCAGCAGCAGGGCGCTTTTCACCGTATCGCTGGGCGATTGCGGGGCCGCGATCATTGTATCGGGCGGCAGGCGGGACAGGCGCTGCAGAGCACCCAGAAGGTCAGCCAGGGCGGCGCGGTCGGCCTCGATCTTGTCCAGCCGGGCCTTCTCCTCCTCACCCAGCTCCCCCAGGGCGCTTTCCAGCCGAACCAGATCGACATCCTGACTGCGCTGCTGGTCCGCGGCCTCGATGGCGCGGGCGCGCAGGTCGGCCAGTTCCTTTTCCAGGGCCTCGGCCTTGGCGTCCAGCTGCGCCTTGGCCTTGTCCGCCTCCTGCAGATCGCGCTGCACCTGTTGCAACTGCTTGGCCGGATCGGGACTCTTGTCCTGCGCCAGAGCGGGTACCGCCAGCAGGGCTGGCAGCAGCGACAGGGCGATGACGGGCGGATAACGCAGGGACAAGTAAACAGTTTCCCGAATCGGAGCGAGATTCAAGTTGAAGGATATCGTGCAAGCCTTTGATTTAACGTCAGCATGCAGGGGGACCTTCTGTTATCCAGGCAGTGTAAGGGCAACTGTGCGCGGCGTCGATGGCTCAGAAGCTTAAGACGGGTCCGCCACCCTCTTACCGCATCAACTCCCGCATGCCCGCATCCAGACCGGCCAGGGTGAGCGGGTACATGCGGCCTTCCATGATCTTTTGGAAGATGCCGATCGACTGCGTATAGGACCAGTAACGCTCATCCGAGGGGTTCAGCCAGATGGCGTGGGCATATTTGTCAAGCAGGCGGCGCATCCAGACGATGCCCGCCTCTTCATTGAAATGCTCCACGCTGCCGCCCGGCTGTGTAATCTCATAGGGGCTCATGGATGCATCACCGACGAAGACCAGCTTATAGTCAGGGCCATAGGTGTTGATCACGTCCAAGGTGGAGAGTTTTTCCACATGCCGGCGCTTATTATCCTTCCACACTCCCTCATAGACGCAATTGTGGAAGTAATAATATTCCAGATGCTTGAATTCCCCGCGCGCGGCGCTGAACAGTTCCTCGCACAGGCGTATATGGTCATCCATCGATCCGCCAATATCCAGGAACAACAGTACCTTCACGGCATTATGCCGTTCCGGCACCATCTTGATGTCCAGCCAACCTGCATTGCGGGCTGTTGAACTGATCGTGTCGGGCAGGTCCAGCACGTCCGCCGCCCCCTGGCGCGCGAATTTACGCAGACGGCGCAGGGCCACCTTGATGTTGCGGGTGCCGAGTTCGACACTGTCATCCAGATTGCGGAATTCCCGCTTGTCCCAGACCTTCACTGCCCGACGGTGGCGGCTGCCATCCTGGCCGATGCGCACCCCTTCTGGATTGTAGCCATAGGCGCCAAACGGGCTGGTACCCGCAGTGCCGATCCATTTATTGCCGCCCTGGTGACGCCCCGATTGCTCGGCCAGCCGCTGGGCCAGCGTCTCCATCAGCTTGTCCCAGCCGCCAAGCGCCTGGATCTGGGCCTTCTCCTCATCGGTCAGGAATTTCTCGGCCAGCTTGCGCAGCCATTCGTCGGGTATGCTGGCCGTCAATTCCTCGGTCCCGACAGCACCACCGCCCTCCAACCCCTTGAAAACGGAGGCAAAGACCCGGTCGAACTTGTCCAGGTTGCGCTCGTCCTTCACCAGGATGGCACGGGAGAGATAATAGAAATCCTCCACCGCATAGCCGGCGATGCCGGCCTGCATCGCCTCCATCAGCGCCAGATATTCCTTCAGGCTGACCGGGACGCCGGCCTTGCGCAGGTCATAGAAGAAACCGGTGAACATGGGATGGGCGGTTCCGGGCGTCGGGATTTATCTGTGGCGCAGCATAGCATAGGCGTCAGGCTGCGCACGACGCATCGTCGTGACCATGGGACAGCGGCCGGTACCAGAGGGCGACGGTCCCATCCCGCCCCCGCAGCGGCATGTCCTCGACCCGGCGATAACCGGACAGCGCCGCCTCGCCATCGGTGACCAGGGCCGCCCCCGCCACCTCGTCGGAAATGACGATCCGGGCCTCCAACTCGCGGGTCAAATGCATCAGGCGGCTGGCCACATTCACCGTATCCCCGATAACGGTGAATTCCAGGCGTTGATCGGACCCGATATCACCGGCCACAACGGCCCCGTAATGCACCCCGATGCCCAGCCCCACCGATGGCAGGCCACGCAGCATCCGTTCACGGTTCCATTCCTCCATCGCCGCCTGCATGTCATGGGCGCAGGCCAGGGCGGCGGCCGGGTCGCGTCCACTGGGCGCCAGCAGGCCGAACGTGGCCATCACACAATCGCCGATATATTTGTCGACGGTGCCGCCATGGGTGAAGACCGCCTTCTCCATGCGGATTCGGAACTGGCGCAGCAGATCGATAATCTCCCCGGCCGGCGCATTTTCACACAGCCGCGTAAAACCGGTCAGGTCGGCAAACAGGACGGAGACGACCCGTGTATTGGGGCGTGAGAGGGGGCTGTCACTCGCTGCCAGCCGTTCCACCATTTCGGGTGAGAAATAGCGCGCCAGATTGGCCCTTTCACACTCCGTCGCCGCCTGACTGACCAGCAGCATCCTGGACCGGCGCACGGCTGCCGCCAAAGTGAGGGCCACCAGGATCAGGAACAGAACCTGGGTCAGCCAGTTGGACAGATCGACATAGCGCGGGTTCTGCATCACACGCAGAAAATCGCCGGCATCTGTGCTGCCCCAGATCCAGTCGAACGGCATGGTGAAGGTGCCGGGCTGACGCATGGCATGAACAACCACGGCAGACCAGGACAGGGCCGCCGTCAAGCCGCTCCACACCACCAGGGCCGGCCGCTGGACCATCACGGAACTGGCAATCATCAGGAAATAGACATTGTACCAGACGGTGCGGGTGTTCATGGCCGGCGACAGCACCTCTCCGCCAATCGTGATGGGCGTGGTCATGACCATGGAGATCGCGAAATGATCAAAGGCAACGGACGCGAACAGTTGCCAGGGCCGGAACAGACGGGTCCTGTGCAGGGCCCACAGCGCCAGGCCGTTGCAGGCGACTATGGCGATACCCAGATATCCGGCCGTGTTCTCCCCGGTCTGGTCCAGCAGCGCGATCCAGGCGAAGATGGCCCCGAGCGCGATCAGGCGCGCCCAGGTAGCCACCTCGATCCCGCGCGACTGCTCGCGCTGGAACACGGCCTTCAGCCGTTCCTCCGTCCCCAGGCTGCGATCCGACTGTTTGCTCATGCCACCCTTCCCCACCGGCGCTGCTGACGGCGCCGTCCCCCGGCCAGGCTGTCGCGGACATACTGCATTCCAACAGGCATAAGCATCACCCCACCCCGACCAATCCCGCAAGCCTGTGCAAAGTGGCCGGCGAAAAAGGAGCGGTGATGGCAGGATTGCGACCGGAAAAATTCAGCAAAAAATTTGCATAATGCATGGACTTTCAAAGTAAATTGCATTTAGCAGCATTGCGTTTTGCAGAATTCGCTTGGACACCGCGGGATTACAGGGGTTCCGGAACCCCACCCAATTGGCATACCCCCTGCATAAATTGGTTCCCATGAAGGCGATAACGCCACCAGAGATCGAGCCGACGGAGCCCGCCATGACCAAGTTCTTCGCCAAGACCGCCGCCGCCGCCCTGATCGCCGCCGCTTTCGTCGCCCCCGCCCTGGCGCAGAACGCTTCCGGCACGATCCAGTTGAAGGGCAATGTCGCGCTGTCCTGCACCATCGCCGTTCAGGATCTGGGCCAGTCCCTCGCCCTGAGGACCGGTGAAAGCAACAAGACCGTCGGCTCGGTCACCGAAACCTGCAATTCCGGCACCGGCTACAGGATCACGCTGGCCTCGGCCAATGCTGGCAAGCTGAAGTCCGGAAATTTCACCATTGATTACCAGGTGAACTATGACGGCCAGGGCGGTTCGCTGACCAGCCAGATGGTGGTGGACCGCGCCAACGCGCAGTTCAACAAGAAGTCGGACCTGAAGGTTTCCATCGCCGCTTCCGACCAGTATATCGCTGGCGATTATGCCGATACGGTCACCGTGACCATTGCCGCCAAATGATCCCGACACCGCCGGCCCCAGGCAGGGCCGGCGGTTTTGCGTTTCAGCCCCGTCCGAAACCGGGCGGGGCCTTTCCTTAACCGCCGCCGGAGAGGTGCAGAATGCGCCGTTTGCTGGTCCGGGCCATCGCGGCCCTGCTGCTGTCCACCACCTCCCTGATGCCACCCGCCGTGTTGGCGCAGGGCACATCGGGTTCCATGTCCCTGCGCGGCAGCATGCCGATGTCCTGTGCCATCGCGGTCCAGGATCTGGGGGTCACCTGGAATCTGAACACAGGCGAAAGCTCAAAAACCGTGGGGTCGGTGACGGAAAGCTGCAACGCTGCCAGCGGCTATTCCATCAGCCTGGCCTCTGCCAATGGGGGCAAGCTGAGAAGCGGCAGCAATGAGATCAGCTATACGGTTGATTACGACAGCAATGCCGGCAGCCTGACCAGTCAGATGGTGGTTCAGCGCGCCAATGCCCAATTTGGCAAAAAATCCGACCTGAAGGTGACCGTCCCCATCTCCAGCCAGCATGTGGCCGGCGATTATGCCGACACGATCACGGTGACCATCGCCGCGCGGTAACCCTTACACGACGGGTCATGAGACCTGATCCCTGGCGTTAAACCGGCAGCAAAGCCGCGGCGATCAACCGCCCCTCCGCCAGCAAAACATTATATGTGCGGCAGGCGGCGGGGCTGTCCATGACATCCACGACAATCCCCTGCTCCCGCAAGGCCTTGCGCAACGCCGACGGCAGAAGCTGCATGCGCGCACCCGACCCCAGCAGCAGGACCTCCGGCTTCGGATCGGCGGATAACACCGGCGCGAAATGCGCCGCCGTCAGGTCAGCGAATCCCGGCACATCCCAAGCGACTGTAAGGGCGGGAAAGACGATGACAGCACCGCTATGCAGCACATTCGACACCCGGAAATGCCCCGGGGCATAGGTGTCGATCACCTGTCGGTCGGCGGGGATGATAGGGGTGATATCGACCATGTCGATCACTTCCGGATAAGGCCGCCACAAGGCGAACCAGGGTTGAAATGGCTCCCAGGGAGGGATTCGAACCCCCGACCGGGCGGTTAACAGCCGCCTGCTCTACCACTGAGCTACCTGGGATCAGGCCATTTCCAACGCCGGATCTACATTCTGTACGCGTGCCAATCGAACCCTGAAAGAACAGGGCCGGACGCTTTAGACATCCGGCCCTGCCGATTGGCTCCCAGGGAGGGATTCGAACCCCCGACCGGGCGGTTAACAGCCGCCTGCTCTACCACTGAGCTACCTGGGATCAGTCCTCACGTCGCGACGCGTCATCGGCGCCGCATCGTGCGGTGGCCGGGCTTATAGCCAACCCGATCCGGGTTTGTAAACCCCTGTTTCGCATTTTGGCGTATTTTCTTGATGGCACTGGAAAATCCCTGTGATTCCAGTAGCCTGAACCCATGTCATACCAGGGGGACACACATGCGCGACCATGACCGGGACAGCAATCCCTGGCACACCCGGACCCGCACCCGCGTCTATGAGAATCCATGGATCCGGGTGGAGCATCATGACGTGCTGAAACCCAATGGCGATCCCGGCATTTATGGTCTGGTCCATTACCGCAACCATGCCGTGGGGGTGGTGCCGGTCGATCCGGATGGCTTTACCTGGCTGGTCGGACAGTACCGCTATCCGCTGGAACGCTACAGTTGGGAAATCCCCGAAGGCGGCGTGCCGGCGGGGGAAGACCCGGCCGTCGGCGCGATGCGCGAACTAAAGGAAGAAACGGGATTGTCGGCGGGTCGGATGATGCCGATCATCAATCGCGTCGCCCTGTCCAACTCCGTCTCCGATGAGCAGGGTACGCTCTATGTTGCCTGGGACCTGACAGAAGGGGAGGCAGCACCTGACGATACCGAGGAACTTTGCCTGTGCCGCCTGCCACTGCGCGATGCGCTGTCCATGGTGCTTTCGGGCGCCATCACCGACAGCCTGTCGATGCTGGCCCTGCTGCGTCTGCCCCTGCTGCGCGATGCGGCCGACACGCCCGCGGATTTACGGGCGGCGCTGACGCGGGGATTGGAGCCCACAGGCTGATCAAAGTCAGAACTAAAAAGGCCCGTCGCGAGGACGGGCCTTTTTAAATTTGGAGGCACGGCCGGGAATCGAACCCGGATTCACGGATTTGCAGTCCGTTGCATCACCATTCTGCCACCGCGCCATCGGTGCCGCCGGACGTCTCCATCCGGGGTGGGGCCGGTATATAGACGGGTGGCGTGGGCGCGGTCAAGGGCCTGACGCAAGAATTTCGCAACCGGTCTGTGTGCTGCAGCCGCAACATTGTGTTCCAGGTCCGGTACGGATATATAGCAGCGTGGTCTTTCGTTTTGGCGGCAGGCCGCCCAACCCTTCCTTTTCACCAGCGCGACAGATCCGTCCATGATGGCCCCCTCCGAATATAGCGCCGCACGCCTGAACATGGTCGATTGCCAGATCCGGCCGAATAAGGTGACCGACCAGCGCGTGGTCGACGCCTTCCTGGCGGTTCCGCGCGATCAGTTCGTGCCGGCCGGCCTGCGCGGCGTGGCCTATGTCGACAAGAGCATCCCCGTTGCCAGGGGCCGCTTCCTGCTGGAACCGATGGTCCTGGCCCGCCTGCTGAACGAGGCGAAGGTGGAACCGACGGATATCGTGCTGGATGTCGGCACCGGAACCGGTTATTCCGCGGCGATCATCGGCCGTCTTGCCGCCACGGTGGTGGCGCTGGAGTCGGATGCCGACCTGGCCGCCCTGGCCAATCAGGCCATGCAGAGCCATGGTGTCGACAATGCCGCCGTGATGCAGGGGCCGCTGGCCGCCGGCTGGGCCAAACAGGCTCCCTATAATGTGATCGTGGTACAGGGGGCGGTGGCCGCCGCGCCAACGGCGCTGCTGGACCAGTTGGCCGAAGGGGGGCGGCTTGTTGCCGTTGTCCTGCCGGAAAGCGGGCAGGGCGTGGCGCGTCTTTATCAGAAGACGGGTGGCAACGTGTCCAGCCGCGTCCTGTTCGATGCGTCGGCCGCCCTGCTTCCGGGCCTGGAAGCCAAGCCCGATTTCCAGTTCTGACCAGTATACCGGAGCCTTCCTGTGCGCCCCATCACAGACAATGAGCTGACTGTGGAGGATTTGGCGGTCAGGCTTCGGGAGGATGACGGGATCGTCGTGCTGGATGTACGCGAACCCTGGGAAGTGGAACTGTGCAGTATTGCGCAATGCATCCACATTCCACTCGGGCAATTGCCGTCGGCCGTGGCGGCATTGCCGAAGGATCGTGACATTGCGGTCCTTTGCCACCACGGCATGAGAAGCGCGCATGCTACACAATGGCTGCGCGGCCAGGGTTTTGACCGGGCCATCAATCTTGCGGGCGGTATCGACGCTTGGGCCCGGCGTATCGATCCGACCATGAAGGTGTATTGACATGGACGCCAACCGTCTGACGCAGACCCCGACCAGCCTGATCCTGCGCCGTGTGGCGCGTGCCGCCCTGC
>JAIXTS010000401.1 GCA_027483805.1 Azospirillum sp.
CCGCTGGTGGAGGACAAGCTGGGCGTGCGTCTGGTCGCCGCCTATAACAAGTCCGACGGCTATTACAAGAACGGCGCCTGCTATGGCCCCGTGCCCGGCAGCAATGCGCGCGGCTGCGGTGACGGGTCCAAGCTGGGGGGCGAGGATATCTTCAATGGCCGCGCCAAGGTCTTGTGGAAGCCCACGGAGAATGTCGAGGCTTTGTTCCAGGTGGAGCGTGTGCGCGACAATTCCGACAGCGTGCCCGTGGTCAACACCACCCCGTCGGACCGCCGCTGGGCCTTCTATAATCTGGGCTTCAGCCAGGATGCCGGCGATCCGCTGGATCATGCCGGCATCACCAACCGCGATGACAGCCTGCTGAACATGTCGGACGGGCATCAGGTGGATGTTGACGGCTATTACAGCACCCTCAACTGGGACGCCGACAAGGTCACGCTGACGTCGGTCACCGGCTGGCGCAAACAATATTCACAACTGCCCAGCACCTATACGGGTGAGGTCGGCCCCATTTCCCTGTTCGATGCCAACCGCACCGACCTGCGCAAGACCTTCCAGCAGGAATTCCGCATGGCGTCCAACTGGGACGGCCCGGTGCAGATGGTGGCCGGCGGCTTCTATCAGAAGAATGACGTCAATTTCTGCGTGGCGCAGATCCTGGGCTTCCTGGACCTGTTCGGCACGCAGCTGCCCTTCGGCACCTTCAACAACAATCCCCAGGTCCTGTGCAACCAGGAACGCCAGAAGGCCTATGCGGCCTATGGTGATGTCACCTGGGCGGTCAATGATAAGCTGACCCTGATCGGCGGTGCGCGCTGGACCAAGGAAGAGAAGGCCTGGGCCGGGCGCAATCAGGTCTTCATCCAGGCCCTTTCCGGTACCTTCGACCCCAGTTTCACCTGGCAGAAGCTGGGCAAGCTTCTGAATGCCGGTGATTTCAACAAGTACCCGACCGGGGTGGTGCGCGACAGTGAGACCTGGTCGGAGCCCACCTGGCGGGCCAGCGCCTCCTATAAGGTCACCGACGATCTGATGGCTTATGCCACCTATTCGCGCGGCTTCCGGTCGGGCGCCTATAATGACCAGACGGGCACCACCGGTGTGGCCATCCCGAAACTGGCCGCGCGCCCGACCAACCCGGAACTGGCCGACAGCTATGAAGCCGGCATCAAGACCGATTTCCTGGACAACCGCGCCCGCCTGAACGCCACCGCCTTCTATGTCAATTACAAGGACATGCAGCGCGGCCTGGTCGCCACCCTGACCAATTCATTTGGTCAGCAGGTACAGGAAACCCGCTTCTTCAATGCCGGTGAGGCCACCGTGAAGGGGCTGGAGCTGGAAGGCAGCCTCCTGCCGACCGACGGCTTGGAAATCCGCGGCGTCCTGGGCTATCTGGACGCCAAATATGACAAGTTCGAAGCCGATACCGATTTCGACGGCGATATTGATATCGACTTTTCCAACCGCCCCCTGAACCGTGCGCCGAAATGGCAATGGACCCTGGACGCCACCTATACCCTGGATCTGGCCGACAAGGGCGAGATCCTGTTTAACGGCGCCATCCAGTTCGAGGATGAAAACGGCTATGTCTATTCCGATGTCAGCCCGGAATTCGACAGCAAGCTGGTCAAGAAGACCCTTCTGAACGCCGCCATCACCTGGCACGATGCCGACGGCCGCTATACGGTCCAGGCCGTGGGCCGCAACCTGACCGACAAGCGCTACAACACGGCCACCAATGTGGTGGGCTCGCTCTGGACCTTCTCCACCTACGGCCCGCCGCGTTATTACGGCCTGACGCTGGGCGCCAAGTTCTGAGTTTATCGGTCGAAGCGCGACCTCCCGATGGGCAAACTGGGGGCCGGTACCAAACCGGCCCCTTTTATTGATTTTCCATAATGCCTCTTAGCGCGCCGGAGCGACCTTTCGGAGTTGATCCTACGCCCTCTCCGAATTCCGGACCCGGCTGCGCAACGCTGTGAAACACAAAACCAGGAATGTTTCAGAAGCCGGGTGGTTTCAATCTTGATCCTTATACCCTAGCACAGGGTGGCGGAAAAGTCAGCTTGCGGGTGGCGGCACGGCGGCCACCGCCTGCCGGACCGTGCCGCCATTCACCATGAACACGCGGTCCGCACCGGCAATGGCGGCGGGACGGTGGGCAACCACGATGCGGGTGATGGGCAGGTTGCGCACCACCGCCATCACGGCATGTTCCGCCACCGCATCCAGGTTGGCCGTCCCTTCATCCAGGAACAGCAATGCCGGTCGGCGGTACAGCGCGCGGGCCAGCAGCACCCGTTGCCGCTGCCCGCCCGACAGGGTGGAGCCCAGATCGCCGGCCAAGGTCATGTAGCCCATGGGCATACGCATGATGTCTTCATGCACCTGCGCGTCCTTTGCCACCTCCTCCACCCGCTGCATGTCCAACTCCGGATCGAAGAAGCCGATATTGTCGGCCAGGGTCCCGGCGAAAAGCTGGTCATCCTGCATGACAACGCCGATGCCGGCGCGGTAACGGGCCAGACCGAAACCGCGCAGGGGCCGGTCATCGATCAGCACCTCCCCCTCGCTCGGCGGATACAGCCCCATCAGGATTTTCAACAGCGTGCTTTTGCCCCCGCCTGACGGGCCGACAAAGGCCACGAACTCCCCCGGCTCAATGGCCAAGTCCACATCCTTCAGCACCCAGGGTTCATGGTCGGCATAGCGGAAGGACAGGCCGCGCACACCCACCCCGCCCTGTGGCGGTGTGGCGGCGGCGGGAACGGCACCATCATCCTCCACCTCCTGATGCACGACATCGGCCAGCCGTTCCAGATGCAGGCCCAGCATGCGGAAGGCAAAGAACTGGTTCACCAGCGCTACGACGGCACCCGTGAAGTGCGAGCGATAGCTTTGAAACGCAAACAGCATGCCCAAGGTCATGTCGCCCGCAATCACCATGCGCGCACCCAGCCAGAGGACCAGCAGGTTAACGGCCAGATCGAACAGGCCATTGGCGGTACCGCCATAGAGGCCGAATTTCTGTACCTTCAGGCCATTATTGATGCTGTCGGCCCAGGCGTTCTGCCACAGTGAATGCCGCTCCGCCTCCCGCCCGAACAGCTTGAAGGCCCGCGCCCCGCGCACCGTCTCCAGAAAGACGGAATTCTCTTTGGCCGACAGCTGTATCCCTTCATCCGTCAGCCGCCGTTGATAGGGGTAGGACGCGGCGCGCACCCCGAAATAGATGACCAGCCCGGCAATGACGATGCCGGTCAGAATCGGCGCATAGACCAGCATGACGACCAACGTCACGACCGCCATCAACCCGTCCAGCACCACGGCGATCAGTCCGCTGGTAAACAGGCTTTGGACTGGCGCCAGCGAGCCGAAGCGCGACAGGATGTCCCCCAGGCTACGCTTCTCAAACCACGGGACGGGCAGCCGCAGCAGGTGACGCAGCAGGTTGCCCCGCATCTGAAAGCTGAGATGCGTGCCAAAATGCATGGACACGAACCCGCGCAGCAGGCTGGTGCCCGTCTGTGCCAGCGCCAGCAGCGCCATGCCCAGAATCAGGATACCCAGCAGGTCCAGATCGCCCCTGGTGATGGCATCATCGATGACCATCTGGTTCAACATGGGCGACAGCAGGGTGAAGATTTGCAACACCAGCGACAGGATCAGCAACTGGATGATGGAGGGCACAAAGCCCTGCGCCCGCGTCCACAGGTCCGACAGCCGGACCTTCTCAACTTGAGTCTTCTTCTGGAAACCCGGTGCCGGGGTCAGCTCCAGCGCCACGCCCGTGAAATGCTTCGAGACCTCGGCCCAGGACAGACGGCGCTTGCCGATGGCGGGGTCATTGATCTCGACATGGCGGGCCGTGGTGCGCACCAGAACGACATAGTGGGCTATGTCCCAATGCAGGATGGCGGGGGTTTTCAATTGCGACAGCGCGTCGAGGTCGAGACGCAGGGGGCGGGTGGAAAAGCCGAGTGTGTCGGCGATGGCCATCAAAGATTTTAGCGTCGTGCCTTTAAGGCTGACAGTTACCCTACGCCGTAGCTCCGACATGGTCAGCTGTTGACCATAGTGGGCTGCCACCATGGCAAGGCATACAAGACCACACTCAGCGGCTTCGGATTGAAGCATTATGTCCATCACTCCCCAACTCTGTTGGATGAGAAGGTGTCTAATATGTCCGCAATAAACGAAGTGATCTGCTAAAGAGATCAAGCTCATAGTTTAGAATAGAGTCAACATGTGGCCCAAACATATGTTGCGCGGAAAGTTCTATTAGGGTGCTTGCTTGTCCCAATTCAATGTATTCGCGTATTCCTCTATTTACCAATTCATATGTTTGTGGCTCTAAAGTCTTTAAGACTTTAAGGCTGCCGTATGTTTCACTTTCAATGCCGTGCTGGTTCAAAACATAAGATGAGACGAATCCAACAACACGCCAAAGTGCACCCACTCTAATGCTCCAATCTGCCTTTACATCTGACATGTCCATTAGAGCATTAATAATTCCAGAATATACTCTAATATCTTCATTCGACAACTTCTCCACAACGCCAATTCTTTGCCTTTCGATACATTTCTTAGCGAGTTCGAGTAATTCCTCAAAATAAGAGGAATTGCTATATGTGGACTTCCCATTCACTATTGCGTATGGTATTAAGATAGAATTATTTGAATCGCCACCACATAACATCAGATATTGTTTTATGACCTGAATATCAAAAATCTGAACATCAAATAGTAAACCTTGAAATGTTTGACATATTTTTACAGCGCGTTTTCCATAACTGCCTATTATTATCAAGTCCACGTCAGAACCGGAACGAGAAGAGCCGTTTGCGGCAGATCCAAACACAATACTTACAACACTATCAGGAAAATGATGATGGATATATTCTGATGTTATGGTTTCATAGAATTTTGTTTTATCTTCTGATGAATCATCCCAGAATTTTTGCCCTAAGTCCTCTCGGAGAGATCTAAAATTTTTACACAGTGATGCGCGATTAGAGTCCATGGTCCACCTTTATATAGGCAATATAAAAAGAGAACGAGAATTCTATATTCTCGTTCTGCAAGTTCGATAGGTTTTTTACCTTATATTTATTTATCCATATCTATCGGATGGTTCATAAGCCGCATCCCACACATACGGCTGCATCGGCGGCTCAGGTGCCTGCAGGGCCTTCTGAATTGCATCCCACACATCGTGGGCCTTGTTTGCGGCGCCCATTGCACGGTCCGGGTTTCTGTTAGCCCACCTCCATGCCTCGATCATGCCGCGAACTATCGGTCCATATCCACCCGAAATCGCATTAACTTCCTCTGTGGTCAACTCAAAAAACCCAGACCTAACTGCCAAGTCACTCATTTTTTTCTCCCTATTAGTTTGTCGGTCACCACCGACGCAACCGGGATAGCGCAGATTTTGTGCGCTGTAAATAGGGCCAATACAACTCAAAAAGATTTTTTAACATATACCATTTATATAGTTATATGCATATGGAATATGCCTCTTGACGAATGAGGGGCTTAGGGATAAATGATGATCCTTTAGTTTTTTGGAAAATGAACAGAGGCACTTATGAATAACGAAAGTGGTAAAGGAAGGTTCGCGATTTTTGTGTGGGGTTCTTTATTCGCTTTCATGGGAATATCAAAATTTTTGACGCTCGTCGTCTTTGCATTGAATGAAGGCAATTTTAGGCCAAATATTTTAAATATTGAGTATAAAAACTTGGCTGTTTTAGGTGCTTCTTTATCAAGTCTATTAGTTTTCCTTATTTTCTTTTTTACTTTTAATAAATGGATAGAAAAGAAATCTGTTGAAGACGTCAGGGTGTATTCGTTTTCAAGCAATTTATATTTTTACTCCACTTTCTTTTTCATGGTGTCATTAATGGGAATTGTAATGAATCACCTAAATTCTGGGTTAACTAACAATGAAAAAATAATTTTTGATGTTAATGGGTGGGCTTTCATTATTTCTTATTTTATAATTGGGCCAATAGAAGAAGAGTTAATGTTCAGATTTGTACTTATTAGAGCCCTGTCTTTTATTAAAAATTACTTTCTAACGGCATTGATTGGGTCTGTATTATTCTCATCTCTTCATCCTACATTTCCATTGAATCATGTATTTTTATTTATACTTTCTATGTTCTCGTGCTATGCAATCAGGCGAAAAGGTGGTTTATTATTTTGTATATTTCTTCATATGCTCTACAATGTAATTGCCCTAACGATAGGTGTATTTTAATGACCAAAAAAGATGTCATATACATTATTATTGGATCTGTCGTCTTGACATATCTCATTTTTGGCAATCTCGATGGAACTTTTATTGCTAAAGTTTTTTCGGGGAGTTGTCCAGAAATTGAGCCATGGACGGGGCGTGCACCTGAATGTAGATGAAAAACTGCACTCTCTTTATCTATTTAATGGGTGCATGAAATTGGCAGAAAACCGTCCCCTCTTCCGCCCCGAGGCCATCGAACACCGCCGTCAGCGCCTCTATGGCGAGGTGGTGATCAGCCAGCCCGTGCGGCACGCCGTGCTGACAGTCGCGTTGGCCGTCGTCACAGCGGCGGGGCTTGGCTATCTGACCTTCGGCACCTATGCCAGAACGGAAACAGTGCCGGGCTATCTGGCGCCCGTGGGGGGGCTGGCGCAGGTGCATGCCACGCGCGGCGGGACCGTGGAGCGGGTGCTGGTGGCCGAAGGGGACCGGGTGGCGGCGGATCAGCCGCTTCTGTCCCTGACCCTTGAAGGCACCGGGGTGGGCGGCAAGGTGGGGGAGCGGCTGCGGGCCGAGACCCTGACCCGGCTGGATGAACTGCACCGGCAGATCAGGGCGACCAGCGACCGCTATGCCCAGGAGGCCTTGCGCCTGACCGACCGTGCCCGAGGGGCGGAGGCGGAACTGGCGCATCTGCGCCAGCGGCTGGCCGGGGAACGGGAACTGGCCGAGCTGACGCAGGGCGAGGCCGACCGGTTGGAGGAGATCACCCGCGCCGGCCATGCCCCGCGCACCGAACTGTCACGCCGCAAGCAGCAGGCCCTGTCGCAGGCCGGTATCGTGCGCGAGCTGGAGCGACAGGTTTCGGCCCGCGAAAGCGATATCCGCGACCTGACCCATGCCGCACAGACCCTGCCCCTGGAACGTGATGAACGCCTGTCGCAGCTGCGCGCCGGGGAGGCGGAGCTGCGCAAGACGTTGGCCGAACTGGAACTGGCGCAAGGTTATGTGCTGGTGGCCCCCGTTGCGGGGCGGGTGGCGGCGTTGCAGGCCACTGTCGGCCAAGCAGCCAGCCCGGTGGCACCCCTGGCGGCGCTGGTGCCGGACGGGGCCGGCATGGAGGTGCATCTGCTGATCCCGTCACGCGCGGCGGGCCTGATCGCCGTGGGGCAGGATGTGCGGCTGCGTGTCGATGCCTTCCCGTTCCAGCGCTTTGGCATCGTGGCGGGCACGGTGACGCAGATCAGCCGCGCCGCCTATCGTCCCGGCGACCTGCTGACGCCGGTGCCGTTCAGCGAGGCGGTGTACCGGGTGACAGTGATGCCGGAAAGAGTGTCGGTCAGCGCCTATGGCGAAGTGCGCGACCTGCAGGCCGGCATGACCCTGTCCGCCGATGTGGTGGTCGACCGCCGCCGCTTCATCGACGTGCTGCTGGACCCCCTGCGCGCGGTACGGGGGCCGGCGGCGTGAGGGGTGGGGCTGCCGCCGCCCCGCCCCCCCTCCCCCTACCCCAGCGCCGCCTTCACCCGGGCCAGCAGGGCCGCCCGGGCCGTATCATCCTTTTCAGCACGGACCTTTTCGGACAGGGCCAGCATGGTGGCGGCATAGTCATTATGCCAGTCCTTGGCGATGGTGACGGCGCGGGGGGCCAGCGTGGCTTCCACGGGCCGGGCGCCGCGGGTGGTCAACTGCCATTGGCTGTCGAGCGCCGGGATGTGGATCTTGGCGGGGTCAATGCCGGCTTCGGCCAGGCCGCCCTTCAGGGTGGCACGTTCCTGTTCCTCCCCATGCACCACAAAGAGGCCACCGGACACGGGCAGCCGGTCCAGCGTCCAGCGCAGCAGGTGCGTGCGGTCGGCATGGCCGGAATAGGTGTCCAGCGTGCGGATGCGGGCGCGGACCTGCACCTCCTCCCCATGGATGCGCACATGGCTGACCCCTTCCTGCAACAGCCGCCCCAGCGTGGCGGGCGCCTGATAGCCCACCAGCAGGACGGTGGCCGATTGCCGCCAGAGATTGTTTTTCAGGTGGTGGCGGATGCGCCCGGCATCACACATGCCGCTGGCGGCGATGATGATCGCCTCTCCCGTCACACGGTTCAGGCGTTTGCTGGCCTCCACATCCTCGGTCAGGTGCAGGTTGCGGCGGGAAAACGGCGCCGGCGTGCCCTGGGCGTTGATGTCGGGCAGATGCCGGTCAAAGACACGGGTGACATGGATGGCCAGCGGGCTGTCCAGGAACACATTCACCGGCGGCAGCGCCCCTTCATCGAACAGCAGGTCAAGATCGTAGAGTAGTTCCTGGGTCCGCTCCACGGCGAAGGCCGGGATCAGGACGGGGCCGCCCAGGGCCAGCGCCTGTTTCAGTTCCGCGCCCAGGGCGGCCCGGCGTTCCGCCGCCGTCACCATGGGCCGGTCGCGCCCGCCATAGGTTGATTCCACCACCAGCCAGTCGGGCCGCGCCGGACCCGCCGGCGCGCCATGGAAGGGCTTGTCCCCCGGCCCGATATCGCCGGAGAACAGGATACGCTGCGGCCCCTCCCCGCCCTGGATTTCCAGCTCGATCGACGCAGAGCCCAGAATATGGCCGGCATCCCAGAAACGCGCCCGCACGCCCGGCTGAACATCGATCCAGGCATCCCGTTCGACGGCGCGGATATGCGACAGTGCCCGTTCGGCATCGGCCTGGGTATAGATCGGTTCCACCTCCTGCCCGCCGCGCTGCCGGTTGCGGCGGTTCAGGTGCCGCACCTCGCTTTCCTGGATGAAACCGCTGTCGGGCAGCATGAAGGTCAACAGGTCGGCCGTGCCGCGGGTGGTGATCACCGGGCCTGCAAAGCCATGGCGGTACAGTTTGGGGATCAGACCGCTATGGTCGATATGGGCATGGGTCAGCAACAGGACCGACGGTTCGGTCGGGTCGAAGGGAAAGTCGCGGTAATTCAGTTCGCGCACGCTTTTGCTGCCCTGGAACATGCCGCAATCGACCAGCAGGACGCCGCCCGCATGCCGGACCAGGAAACAGGACCCGGTCACGCCGCCGGCGGCGCCGTGGAAACTGATGCTGGGCGACTGGGTCATGGGGTCGGTCCTTTTTCTTTGCCGTTGCCGTTGCCGTTGCCGTTTACGGCGTAACCGGAAGCCTCCGCGGCAAGCCCGCAGGCAAAGCGGAATTCCACTGCGCGTTCGGCATGGATCCGATAAAGCGGCTCTCCGGCCTGGACCGGGTCGCCCACCTTCTTCAACAGGTCGATGCCCGCACCGGGATCAAACGGCGCCCCGGCCAGCCGTGCGATGCGGGCGATACGGTAGCAGTCGATGGCGGCCACCCGGCCATCCTGATCGGCCACCAGCTCCCGCGACAGGGCGCCCAGGGTGGCGATGCGCGGCGGCGGGCCTTGCAGCGCCATGATCTGCCGCATCTTGGCCAGCGCCGCCCCCTTGTCCAGCAGATCGCGCGCCCGCGCCAGCCCCGCCCCGCCGCGCAAGGCCGGATCGAATTCCAGGATGCGCCCTGCCAAAGCCAGGGAGCGGTCGCGCAGGTCGGCCGGCGCATCGGCGCGGTTTTCCAGCACCGCCATCACATCGCGCGCCTCCAGCACGGGGCCGATGCCACGCCCCACGGGCTGTGACCCGTCGCTGAGCGTGACGCGCAGGGACAGGCCGATGGCATCGCCCACATATTCAAACAGCTTGCGCAGGCGGGCCGCGTCATCGGCGCTGCGCAGCTTGGCGCTGGGCCCGACGGGCATGTCGATGACCAGATGGGTGGAGCCGGCGGCCTTTTTCTTCGACAGGATGGAGGCCACCATCTGCTCCCGCGTGTCGATATTCAGCGGCCTTTCGACCGAAATCAGCACATCATCGGCAGGTGACAGCTTCACATGCCCGCCCCAGACCAGACAGCCCCCCGCCTCCGCCACGATGGTCCGCATACGATCCAGATCGACCTCGACATTGGCCAGCACCTCCATCGTGTCGGCGGTGCCGGCGGGCGAGGTGATGGCGCGCGAGGAGGTCTTGGGCATCACAAGGCCATGGGCCGCCACGATGGGCACCACGATCATCGAGGTGCGGTTGCCCGGAATGCCGCCGATACAATGCTTGTCCACCACCAGGGGCGCGCCCGGCCAGTGCAGCTGTTCGCCTGCATCCGCCATGGCGCGGGTCAGGGCCAGGGTTTCGGCCGTGGTCATGAAGGACCCGCAGGCCACCAGAAAGGCCGCCACCTCCACCTTGCCATAGCGGTGATGGGCAATATCGTCGATGATGGCGCGAAAACAGGCCTCGTCCAGCTCCCGCCCCTCGATCTTGGCCTGCAGGCCCTCGCGGCTTTTCGGCGGGTGGGGATGGTCCAGGCGGACCTCCACCCCTTCCGCCTGCCCGAAACGGGCAAAGGCCTGTTCGGACAGGCCCAGACAGTCGGGCGGCAGGATGCTGGGGTCATCGACAAGGTTCAGTGTCGCCACCAGCCGCTGACCATTGGCCACCACCTCCACCTTCTCCTGCCCCTCGAACGCGGCGGCGCGATAGGTGGTGCAGGCCCGCGACAGGAACACCACATTCTCGCGGCTGGTGGAAATGCCGATCCGTTTCAAGCGCAGCATGATGCCTGTTCCATGATGCGTTTCCTCTGAGGATTTTCTGGTTCTTTCAATGAACCATGATAGCGGCACACCAACGGAACGCCATGATCTGGATCAAGGACAAGGGCCGGGAATAGGGCCCCGTCCGGCCGCGGTTGCGCGTGCCATTTTTATCAACCTGTCCTTGAGATTTATTTAAAAATTGAGATACAATGATATGTGATCTGGCGATACAGGGAACGGACAAGTGGGGGGAAGCCCTGTTGGCAACGGACCGGCGGCCGGTTCGACTGGCCCTGTCCTGGCGGATAACCGCCGGGTGTCCCTGCCTTTATTGTGTTTTCTCCTGGCATTCTTGATCGCCGCCTTGGCCGGGTTCGGCGTCGGACGCGTCCTGGCCGCCGATCCGTCGGCCGTTCTGGCCGAACGGGCGGAAGTGGGTTTCCAGACCCTGTCCAATGCCAATGGCCTGTCCAACAACACCGTCATGGCCCTGGCCCAGGACCGGACGGGTTTTATCTGGATCGGCACGCTGGGGGGTCTGAACCGGTTCGACGGCTATGGCACCCGCACCTTCGAACATGATCCGCATGATCCGGGGTCGCTGCCCAACGGATTTGTCCGCGCCCTGCTGCCGGCCAGCGATGGCGGCATGTGGCTGGGCACACATACGGCGGGTGTCGCCTATTATGATCCGCGCAGCGACCGGTTCACCACGCTGGGCGCCGGGCCCGACGGGCTGGGCCATGTGCAGGTCTATGCCCTGGCGCCCGACGGGCAGGACGGGGTCTGGGTGGCGACCGTGGCCGGGCTGGACCATGTCGGCCGTGATCTGGTGGTACATGAACGGGTGCGGCCCGGCGAACAGGGTTTCCCGGAAGGCTATGTCTTCTCCATCTTCCGCGACCGGGCCGGCACCCTGTGGGCGGGCACGGAAAAGGCCGTGGCCCGCCGCGCGGCCGGCGCAGGCCGCTGGCAGGTCCTGCGCGGGGCCGATGGCGACAGCACCTATGCCCTAGCCACCGGCACCTGGAGCTTTTTCGAGGATCCGGGCGGCCGCATGTGGATCGGCACCAATGGCGGGGGCGTGGTGTCGGTGGCGCCGGGGGAGGATGCGGCACGCTCCCACCCCAGCCTGACCGGCCGCGACACGCCGCTGGGCCGTGCCACCGTGCGCGGCATCGTGGAGGAACGTCCCGGCGTGCTGTGGATCTCGCTGTTCGGCGGCGGGGTGGTCGAATATGACACCGGCCAGGACCGGCTGCGCCTGTTCCGGGCCGACCCCAATGTGCCAGGCGCCCTGAAGGGCAATTTCACGCGCGGCATCATGAAGGACCGGGGCGGGGTCGTCTGGGTCGCCACCAACATGGGCGTGGCCTGGCATAATTCCATACCGTCCGGCGTGGCCAGCATCGCACTGGGCCAGACGCGCGGCTTTTCCGGACGCGATGCGTGGAGCCTGTGGACCGCCCCCGATGGCGGCCTGTGGCTGGGCCTGGATGATGGCGGGCTGGACCGGCTGGACCTGTCCAGCGGCCATATCATCCCGTTCGGGCGCGGCGTGGCGCCGGGTGCGCTGGCCGGTACACCCGTCTATGCCATCCGCGGCACCGATGGCGGCGACATCTGGGTGGGATCGGCAGGGCTGGCGCGGCTGCGGCCGGGAGCGGGTGACCGCACACCCCAGCCCTTCCCCCTGCCCGGCACCCAGGGTCGCGACGTCACCACGATGCGGGTCGGCGACCGGCATCTGTGGATCGGCACCTATTACGGGCTGCTGCGGCAATCCCTGTCCGACGGGCAGGCGGCCCGGTTCGTGGCCGATCCGGGCCGGCCCGAAAGCCTGTCCAACAATGAGGTCTGGGCCATCCTGCCCCGGCCCGACGGCACCGCCTGGGTCGGCACGGCCAATGGCCTGAACCTGATGCAGGCCGATGGCAGCTTCCGGCGCTTCCACCGCGAGGCGGACCGGCCCGACAGCCTGCCGCATGATTATGTGGCGGCCCTGACGCTGGATAATCGCGGGCGGCTGTGGGTGGGCACCACGGGCGGCGGTGTGGCGCTGATGGTGCGCGAACCGACCGGGGACCAGCCGCCATCCTTCCGCACCATATCGCGGCAGGACGGTCTGCCCTCCAACACCGTGGCCAGCCTGATCCCCGGTTCGGACGGGCGTGTCTGGGTTTCCACCGACAATGGCCTGGCCGCCATCGACCCGGATGATTTCAGCGTATCGCTGCTGGAACGCGGTGCCGCGGAGAACATCTCCTCCTACCTGCCGGGATCGGCCACCGCCCTGCCCGATGGCGGGCTGGTCTTTGGCGGCACCAACGGCATCACCCTGGTGCAGCCATCGCGCATCCGGGCCCACGCCTATCTGGATGCGCTGGCCGTCACGCGTGTGGTGGCAGGCGGACAGCCGGGCAATGCCAGCGTCCTGAACCTGCCCGGCGGTCCCGGCCAGGTGTGGCTGCCGCCCGGCAACCGCCGCCTGACGGTGGAATTTGCGCTGCTGGATTATGCCGTCACCGGCACCGTGCGCTATGCCTACCGGCTGGACGGGTTCGACCTGGACTGGGCCGAACCGGAGGGGGAGCGCCGGGTCGCCGCCTATACCAACCTGCCGCCCGGTACCTATACCCTGCGTCTGCGGGCTATGGCGCCCGATGGAACGGTGGTGGCCGAACGCAGCGTGGCGATCGCCGTACCCTATCTCTGGCATGAATGGGGCTGGGTACGGTTCGTGGGGCTGGCGATGGCCCTGTCGGCGGGGGCGGGCATCGTCATGATGCTGGAGCGTGCCCGTATCGACAAGCTGAGCGAGGCCAAGCGCGAGCTGGAAGCCAAGGTGGAGGAGCGCACGGCCAGCCTGCGCGACGCCAACGACCGGCTGGCCGAACTGGCCACCCGCGACCCGCTGACCGGCATCTACAACCGCCGCGCCTTCATGGAGCGGCTGGACCAGGAATGGAGTGCCGCGCTGCGCCATGGCCAGCCCTTCTGCGTGCTGATGCTGGATCTGGACCATTTCAAGGAAGTGAACGACACCTACGGCCATCTGGTCGGGGATATCGTCCTGCGCGAGGTGGCGCAGCGGGCGCAGGGGGTGCTGCGGGAAACCGATATGCTGGCCCGGTATGGCGGGGAGGAGTTTGTCATCCTCACCTCCCATACCGATGCCGCCCATGCGCAGGTGGCGGCCGAGCGTATCCGCGTCGCGGTCGGCAATACGCCCGTCATCCTGGACGGGGTGGTGATCCAGGTGACGGTCAGCATCGGCCTGTCACAGGCGGACCCGCAGAAGGAAACCCAGACCAGCCTGTTCAATCGCACCGACAGCGCGCTCTATGCCGCCAAGGCGGGCGGCCGCAACCGGGTCATGGTGGGGTAGCAGCCTGTTAGGCCCTACCCCCAGAACGCGCTGCCCAGGGTATAGGCGCCCAGCACGCCCAGGATGATGCCGGTGCCGACATTGATCCAATGCACGGTCCGGCCCGTGACATGGCGGCGCAGCAGGGTGATGCCGCCGCACAGGAACACCCACCAGAGCAGCGATCCCAGGAAGATGCCGCCCACCAGGGTGCCATCCTCCACCGGGCCGTGCGTATTGCCGAACCCAATGACCAGCGTGCTCATGCCCAGGATGGTGACGGGGTTGGTGGCGGTCAGGAACAGGCCGGAGAACATCGCCGCCGGCAGATTGCCGGCCGCAGGCTCGGCGGCCAACGGCTTGGGTTCCCGCGTCAGGCTGTGAACCGCCACGATCAGCAGGAACAGCCCGCCCACCACCTGCAGCAAAGGCATGTTGGCGGTAATCATGTCCAGCACGGCAGTGATGCCGAAGGCGGCGATGCCGCTGAAAAACCCGTCGGCCAGGGCCGCCCCCAGACCGGTCGCCAGCCCCGTGGCCAGGCCGCGTTCCAGCGAGCGGCGGATGCAGAGCAGGCCGATGGGACCCACCGGGGCCGCAATGATCACGCCCAGCACCACACCGCGCCAGAAAATCCCGATATCGTCCAGCAAATCCAGCACCTTCCGCCTTCAACCGGTTGGCGTGCGGCGCAACATCCGGTTAGGATGGTGCCATCATGACCGACCGTACCCAATCCCCGCTCGACC
>JAIXTS010000250.1 GCA_027483805.1 Azospirillum sp.
AAGGCCGGAGAGACGGTGGTCATCTCTGCCGCCGCCGGTGCGGTGGGCAGTGTGGCCGGGCAGATCGCCCGCCTGCGTGGCTGCCGCGTCGTGGGGCTGGCCGGGTCGGCGGAAAAGGCGGCGATTCTGACGGACAGGTTGGGCTTCCATGCCGCCATCAATTACCGCGCGGTAGATGACCTGGGCGCCGCCATTGCCAATGCCTGCCCCGACGGGGTCGATGTCTATTTCGACAATGTCGGGGGCCGCACGCTGGATGCGCTGCTGCCGCGCATGCGCGATTTCGGACGCATCATCTGCTGCGGCATGATCTCCGATTACAACAACCAGGCCAATCCCACGCCGGTCCACAATCTGTGGCAGGTGGTGGCCAAACAGCTCACCCTGCGCGGTTTCCTCCTATTTTCCCATCTGGATAGCCTGCCCCAGGCACGGCATGACCTGCACCAGTGGGCCGCCGATGGCAAGCTGGTGGCATTGGAAAATGTCACCCACGGCATTGCCAACGCACCCGACAGCTTCTGTCGCCTGATGGCCGGAAAAACGGTCGGTAAAACCGTTCTGGCCGTGGATTGGCCCGCCTGACGGCGGGCTCCTTCCGCCTCAATCACCGGCTGGTATAGCCGCCATCAATGACCAGTTCCGACCCGACCATATAGCTGGACGCCGAAGAGGCCAGGAACAACACGCCGGCCGCGATCTCCTCCGGCTTGGCCTGCCGCCCGATCGGGTGCATGGCATTGACAGCCTGGGTCGCCTGGTCAACCGATGCCATCGCCCCCAGTTCGACATAGCGCTGGATGATGTCCTGGATCATCGTCGTGCCCACCGCCCCCGGATGCACCGAATTCACCCGGATCGGGTAGCCAAGCGCGCAGAATTCCAGCGCCGCCGACTTGGTCAGCATCAGCACCGCCGCCTTGGAGGTGCAATAGGCGGCGTTGAACGGCGCCCCGCGCAAGCCCCCCACCGACGAGATATTGATGATCGACGCCCCGCCCACCCGGTCGGCCCCGGCCTCCCGCAACAGCGGCAAGGCCGCCTGCATGCCCAGCAGCGTGCCTTCGACATTGACGGCCTGACACAGGCGCCACTGGTCCAGCGTCGTTTCCGCGATGCTGGCCACCAGCGGGATGCCGGCATTGTTGACCAGCACATCCAGACGGCCGTGGCGTTTGCGGATATCCCGCATCACGCCGGCCCAGGCATCGCCGTCGCGGACATCAAGCACCACCGGCTCGCCGGCAACCCCCGGCGCATCGGCGGGCCAGTGGCGGTCGGCGGCCACCACATGGGCGCCAGCCGCCGTCAGGGCCGCACAGATAGCCCGGCCGATGCCGCCCCCGGCACCCGTGACAAGGGCGACGGCCCCTTCCATATCCTTGTTCATGGCCATCCCTTCCCTATTGCGCGGTCCAGCCGCCATCCACCACCAGTTCCGACCCGGTCATATAGCTGGCGTCGCTACTGGCCAGGAACGCAATGGCCGAGGCAATCTCTTCCGGCTGGGCCAACCGCTTGACCGGTGTCATGCCGGCAATGGCATCCATCAGATCCTGGGCCTTGGCCGCCTTGCCCTGATCGACCCAGCGCTGCATGCCAACATGCAGCAGGGGCGTTTCCACAAAGCCGGGATGGATCGAGTTGACCCGGATCGGCTTCTGCGCCTGCGCGAATTCAATCGCCACTGCCTTGGTGAACAGGCGCACCGCCCCCTTGCTGGTGTTGTAGGCGGAGGTTTCGGCAAACCCGACCAGCCCCATGATGGAGGCGACATTGATGACGCTGGCCCCACCCCGGCGACCGCCCCCGCCGGCGGCCAGGGCCGCCGTGAAGGTCCGCACGCCCAGGAACACACTGTCGACATTCACCGCCATCAGCCGGTGCCAGGCGGCAAGGCTGGCCTGGTCCACCGGCCCGACCATGTCGGTTCCGGCATTGTTGACCAGCACATCCAGGGCGCCCCAGCGATTGTCAACCCAGCCGCGCGCCAGATCCCAATCGGCCTCGGACGTCACGTCCAGGCGCAGATAGACGGCGCCCGCACCCAGCCGGCCCACCACCTGCCCCACCAACGGGTCATCGGGCGGCGACAGGTCGGTGACGATGACCTGGGCCCCTTCGGCCGCCAGCCGTTCGGCCGTGGCAAGGCCAATGCCACGCAGGGCGCCGGTCACCAGGACCCGCGCGCCCTTCAGTCCACGATCAAACATCAAAGCCTCCGGTCCGATCACTGCGCCCACATGCCGCCATCGACATAAAGCTCGATCCCCGTGATGTAGCGGCTTTCGTCCGACGCCAGGAACAGGACGGCATTGGCGATATCGTCGGGTTCGCCCATGCGGCCCAGCGGGATGGCCGCCATCAGCGCATCCTTGACGGCTTCCGCACTGGACGCCGCCTGCATCATCATGTTGGTCCAGATCATGCCGGGATGGATGGAGTTGCAGCGGATACCATGGCAGGCATTCTCCACCGCAATGGTCTTGGTCATGGTGCGCACGCCCCCTTTGGCCGCCGCATAGGCCGACAGGCCCTGGATGCCCAGCGTGCCCGCAACGGATGACAGGTTGACGATGGAGCCGGCGCCCGACGCGCGCATCAGCGGCAGGGCCGTTTTCACGCCCAGGAAGGTACCGACCAGATTGACATCCAGCTGCCGTTGAAATTCCTGCGGGGTCGTGTCGTCGATACTCTTGGTCAGGTGGATGCCGGCATTGTTGACCAGGATATCCAACCGGCCAAACCGGCTTTCGGTTTCGCCGATGACGCGGGCCCAATCGTCGGCCGACACCACATCCTGGCGCAGTGACAGCGCCTCGCCCCCGGCCTCGATGATGGCGGCGGCGCACAGGGCCGCACCCGCCTCATCCATGTCCGTCGTGACCAGCTTCGCCCCCTCGGCCGCCAAACGGCGGGCCGTGGCGTGGCCAAGGCCGGGGTTGGAGGCGGTACCGGTGACCAGCGCCACCTTGCCCTGCAGACGACCCATTTGGATATCCTCCCGATCTTTCGTGCTGTGACAGGCGGGGCCATCCGGACAAGGCCGCCCCGCGCCAATCCCATCACTATTGCGATTTATGATTCATCAGTCATTATTCGACGCACAAACCCCTTTGTGTCAAGCGGGAACGCGCGGGCAACAAAGCTTTCAGCAAATTCGCTGAAACGGGACCAAACCCGACTTGACAAGCCCGGCGGCGCCGGTGACGATGACGTATGAATCATAAATCATCACACGGAATGGAACGGTCGGCTGGAACGCCAGCCCTGCCCAACCCGTGTTGAACGATATGGGGAGTGAGATGACGGTGCTCGCGGAACAAATCAACCAATCGGTTGAGGCGATGCTCACCTATGTCGAGACGCAGACCACCGATCAGGCGTCGGACATCCTGAAGGTTCCGGCCCAGGACTATCTGGACCCGGCCCGGTTTGAGCGGGAGATGGCGCTGATCTTCAAGCGCCTACCCCTGATGCTGGCCCTGTCGATCGAACTGCCCAAGCCTGGCGATTACAAGGCAATGGAGGTGATGGAGGTGCCTGTCCTGATCACCCGCGACCGGGACGGCCAGGTGCACGCCATGCTGAATGTCTGCACCCATCGCGGTGCGCCCCTGGTGAAGCCGGGCCAGGGATCGGCCAGTCGATTCTCCTGCCCCTACCATGCCTGGACCTTCCAAAATGACGGCCGGCTGTTCGCCGTGTCGGACAAGGCCAAGTTCGGGGAAGTGGACAAGGACTGCCACCGCCTGAAACAGCTGCCCTGCCAGGAAGTGGCCGGGATGATTTTTGTTATCCTGACGCCGGGTCTTGAAATCGATGTGAAATGCTATCTGGGCGGGATGCTGGACGATCTGGAAAGCCTGGGCTTTGCCAACTGGCATTTCTGCGGCAACCGCGACATTTTCGGGGCCAACTGGAAAATCGCCTATGATGGCTATCTGGAAGGCTATCATTTCGCCGCCGCCCATCCGGAAACGGTGCATCCGCGCACCTTCTCCAACATCATGCATTTCGAAGGATTCGGGCCGCATCTGCGCATCGGCTTCCCCCAGCGCACCATCGCCACGCTGCGCGATGTACCGCGCACCGAGTGGCACCGGCATCAAAATGACGGGTACGATTTTGTGCGCACCCTGTTCCCCAACCTGTCGATCTTTGTGGCGCCGGAGATTGCACAGATCGCCCTGCTGCTGCCCGGACCGACACCGGGAGAGAACCGCACCATCCTGACCTATGTCACGCCAAAGGCCCCAGCGGACGAGGCCGATCGGGAGAAGATGACCATGATGGCCAGCTTCTTTGGCGATGTGACCAATCAAGAAGATTATGTGCTGGGCCTGTCCATCCAGAAGGGGCTGGAAGCGGGCGGGTTGGACCATGTCACCTTTGGCCGCAATGAACGCGGCAACCAGTATTTCCACCGCTGGGTCGATCATTACCTGAAGGATGATCCCGCATCCCCGCCACCCAGCCTCTGACACCCAGGATCAAGGATAAAGACTATGCCCATCGTCATCATGGCCACGCTGGACGTGGACCCTGCCCTGCGCGCGCAATTCCTGACCGATGCCGACCCGCTGATCCAGGAGGCGCTGGCCGAGGATGGGTGTGTGGAATATAGCTGGGGGGCTGATCACAGGAACGCAGCGCGCGTCAACGTGTTTGAGGAATGGCGGGATGAGGCCGCCCTGCGCGCCCATTTCGCCGCCCCTGCCTACAGCACCATGGTAGGCCTGCTGCAAAAGGCCGGGATGACGGCGGCAGAGGCGCGCAAATACCGCGTCGATCTGATCGAACCGGTCTATGACCCCCAGGGCCAGGCACGGGCCGATTTCTTCACCGCCTGATCACCCGACGACAGGCCGCTGACTTGGACCGGCGGCTGGCCATGTTGGATGCCGAACCGGGCGAAGGCCGCGACGCCTTAGAGGCGCTGGCCGACCTTCGCCGCCGCCACGCCTGCTGCGTGTCCGCCTGCCGTCAGCCGCCGAGGCCGAACTGGACGACGCGCTGGCGTGGTACGGCGGCATCCGCCAGGGGGGCTGACCGCCTGCTTCCTCAACGAGTTCGAACGCCTGCTGGAGCGCCTGCGCGACAATCCACACCAGTTTCCGTGCGTCCGGCGGGACATCCGCCGCGTCGGCTTTCGCCGCTTCCGCTATGGGCTGGGAGGGTCATGGATCGGCGCGCCTCATCCGTCCACCCTATCAAGGCAGCGCCCCACAATCATCGCCAATCATCTGATTTTCTTGGGAGAAAGTGGCGGACCCGAATGGATTCGAACCATCGGCCTCTGCCTTCGGAGGGCAGCGCTCTATCCAGCTGAGCTACGGGTCCATGCCGGCGCCGGGGCAACAATCCCGGGCGG
>JAIXTS010000209.1 GCA_027483805.1 Azospirillum sp.
GAACTGGCACTCAGCAATATGGAGCGGGTGCGGGCGCTGGCGCGCGACATCGCGGAATTTCAGGTGGGCCAGTTGCGACTGGTGGCCCCGCCCAGCTTTGCCGAAGGCGTCCTGCCCGACATTATCGACCGGTTCCTGTCCCGCTTCCCAAAGGTGCATCTGACCATCGACAGCCGCAGCGTTGAAGCCGCAAAGACCCTCATCGCCACCCGTGCGGTCGATGGTGGCTTCCTGAAATTGCCGCTGGATCGGCCCGATCTGACATCCGTACCGGTAGTCAGCAGCAGCACCGTCTGTGTTCTTCGCTGTGACCACCCGCTGGCGGCCCGCACCTGGTTGGATCCGCTGGCGCTGAAAGGGGTACCTTTGGTGCTGCTGGGCTTGGGCCGGCTGTCGCGATCCCATATCGACGCCGCTTTTGCCAAGGCTGGGGTGCGTCCAGAGGTGCGGGTGGAAACCCATACGATTGGATCGGCGTGTGCATTGGCGGCGCGCGGTATTGGCGTGGCCATCGTCAATGAAATGCTTGCCCGTTCATATCTAGGCGACAGACTGTTGATGCGGCTATTCCGACCCGACCTTCGCCATGAATACGCCTTTGTGACGTCCGCCATGGTTGCGCCACCGCGGCTGGCTCTGGAGTTTCTGGCGGACGCGCGGCACTATTTCACTCACGTGAACTGATGGTGTGGATGCCCCCTTCACCTGGGCGCGGGGCTGACCTGCCAGCAACTCCATCAGCTTCGGTCGCGACAAAGGCCGATTGAACAGCACCTTGCCGCCAACATCTGTCCCGCAGACCTGGAAATGCCGCTTGCCAAGGTCGATCGCCAGCAGATATCTCGCCTCCATGATGACCTCCAGTGTGACCTAGGTCGGAAACCAAAATCTGGAAACCAACCGTCCCCAGGTGAAGGGGGCATCCACACCATCAGTCCAGCCATCTTTTGAACGCGCCCGGCAATGGTCGGCGCCAACCGATGGCGATGGACATCCCACCAAGGCCGCAAGTGGCGGACGAAGCGCTGGCGCGTCTTGGCTGGCAGGTTCTGCCAGTATTTGGCGGTATCTGCACGCAGACCGTCGATCAGCTCTTGCCAGCCACCGCCTGCCGCGCTCGCCGCCCTGACCGCTGCGCGCACGGAGTGTGAGCTGCTTGCCAATGTGTGTCCGGCTGTAAATAGAGACCTCTGGTTTGGTTTGTGTGTTGGTGGACGTTCAGGAGCGGGGGCATGGCCTGTGCCCGTCGCTTGTGCATTACAGCAGGCCTAGCATTCTGGCGCGGGCCACGGCAATCTTGCGCTCGCCGGCATCCAGTTTCTGGAATAGGTTTTTCAGGTGCCATTTAACCGTTTCATTGCTGAGACCCAGCGATAAAGCGATTTCCTTGTTGCTGAGATGCGCGGCAATTCCACACAGAATGTCATACTCCCGTCGGGTCAGAATGCCGTTGGTCAAAATTCCATCTGTGATGGACGGGCTTTCGGGCTCCGCAGTCGGCGGAACAGTGGCATCTCCCTCCCGCGGGGTGCGTTTCAGGGATGTCAATTCGGCTTGCAGATGACGCAGGCTCCAATCCTTGGCCGTGGCAAGAGCCTCATCGATATAGGACTGTGCCGTCAGGGCGTCGCTGGCCAGCACCGACCGGCCATGCAGGGCGACGGCCAGCAACTGGTCATGACCCCGGCTCAGGGCCTGGGCCTGGCGGGTGGCTAGCTGTGCAGCCAGGGTCGGCGATGCGTCGCCTGTACGTTCTGGTAACAAGGCCCGCGTCAGATTGGCCTGCAGGGTTATGATGGCGCGGATCGGGGGAGAGATGTCGGGGGAAAGGCCGGCCTCCAGCGCTTCCAGCCGCAGGCTAGCGGCTCGCGCCAGGCTGACATGGCCGAACCGGGTGTGAAAACGGGCCAAATGGGCCAGTCCCACCGCTTCCACCCGTGGCAACTGGCGGGCCTTGCCGGTGGTGACCATGGCGGAAATCTGCGCTTCCGCCAGATCCAGCCGGCCCTCTGCCTCCGCCAGCCGGGACGCGGCCAAATAGCCCGCGATCAATCCATCGGGGGAGGAGAGCTTTTCGATCATGGCCATGCGTCCGCCAAGAATCGACCGCGCTTCCTCCAACTGCATCATCTCTGTCGCCGTTTCGGCTAACAGGGCGGCGATCAGCGATACCGGGACACTTCGCTGGTCACATTCAGCTAATAACTGTTCCATGGCTGGAGCGAGTATATCATGGGCCATGGCGGGCTTGCCCTCCCACAGGAAGGAAAGGCCAATGTAATACTGAGTATAGCTCCGGACGATCAGGGAAACGTCCTTCTGCCCCTGAGTTGGGCCGGTGGCCTGCAGGATGGCGCGACCTTCCGCCGGATCTCCGGCCAATATCCGTTCCGTGGCCAGCAGCAGCGCATGCAGCAGTCTTTCACTTGCTGTGCTGCCGGTCGGCGCTTCCGGCCAATCCTGGTTGAAGGATTGCAAAGTCACGTGGTCATCACGGTACCCCGCAATGGCCCCTTCAAGCAGCGCCACCTCGAACCGCTCGCCCTTTCCCAGATCAGACTTGGTGTGGAGCAGTGCCAACAGAGGCCGTACCTTATCTGGTCGGTTGCCATTGGCATAGGCCCAGGCGGCGGGCAGCCAGAAACTGGGACGACGTTGCAGATCATCGGGCGATAGCCGTTCGATCCAGCGTGTGACGTCGCTGGGGCGGCCCTGAGCGGTCATGGCGCGCACGGCCATTTCCGCCAGATCAACGGCAGTGTCGTTGTCGCCAGCACGCCCGGCCTCCCGCGCGGCTTCTTCATAAAGCCCGGTTGCGGCGTACCAATGGGTGGCGGCACGGGCAATTTCCTGCTGCCGGGCGATCGGAAGATTGCGGTGCTGATCGGCCAGCAATTCGGCGGCCGCCGGGTGCAACCGCATCCAGTCCCCATCCTGTAAGCGAACGATCAGGGGCGTGGTATCGGCCAATCTATCCAGCGTTGCCACCGGTGCATCGGCTCCGACCACCGCCCGGATCAGCGCGGGATGGATAGGGTCCAGCAAGGCCAGGGCGACCAACATGTCCTTCACCGGTGCCGGATGGCGCGTCATAATCACGTCGGCGAAATATTTGCCAAGGGCGATGGAAACCGCCTCCTCCGGCGCACGGGCTTTGCCACGACCAATCTGGGAAGCCAGCGCTAGCTGTATGCCTAATGGCCACCCGTCGGCCAGTCGTTGCAGGTGGGGGGCCAGCGTCCCGGAAAACGGCGCCCGCAATGATCGCGTCATCACGGCCAGCGTTTCCTCCTCCGTGAAGCGCAGTTCCTGGGCAGTGATCCGCGCCACCGGGGTGCCAGCCAGGGGGGGCGCGCGAAACAATGTGTTGCCGGGCCGGGTGGACAGCACGATACGCAGATTGCCCGGCGCATTGGCGAGGATGAAGGCCATACCGGTTTCCAGCAATTCTGCTGGCACCAGATCGGCATCATCCAGAAACAGGATACATTCCTGACCACATTGGGCGATTTCCACGATCCAGCCCGTGAGGGCGGCCAACGCATCGTCGCTGTCACGTACCCAATTGGC
>JAIXTS010000084.1 GCA_027483805.1 Azospirillum sp.
CTGGCGCAAAGCCTGTTCGATGGCGGTCGACGCAGCGCGCAGGTGGAGGTGGCACAGGCGCGGCGTGTCGAACTGGTGGAAAGCTACCGCAAGGCCATCCTGACAGGCTTTTCCGACGTTGAAACAGCCCTGGCCGCCGCCCGCAATGCCGAGCGTCAGCGGGTGTTGCAGCAGGAGACCGTGCGTCTGGCCCGCGAACTGTTCCGTCTGGCGGAAACCCGGTACCGGGAAGGGGCCACCGACCTGCTGACCCTGCTGGATGCGCAGCGATCGCTGCTGTCGGCGCAGGATCAGCTGACCCAGATACGCCTGTCGGAGCTGCAGGCTGCCGTGTCCCTGTATCGGGCGCTGGGTGGCGGATGGGTGGCGGAGTGACAACCTGCCCCTCCTTCCCAAAATGTGGGGGAGGAGGGGCATCCGTGGACAATGGTCACAGACCGCCCAAGGCCAGCAGGTCATAGGTTTGATTGCCGATCACCAGGGTTTCAACTGCCCCGGCACCAACGATGTTTCCGTTGTAGAAATTGGCGATCTCGATCAGATGCGCCAGGACACCATCGGCCGCGTCTGCATCATCATAGATAATCAGTGCGTTACCATTACGTGTAATCGTTATCCCGCCGGACGTCCCTGTCAATATTAGTCGGTCATTTGTTCCTGATGAGTCGGAAATGAAGTCATAGCCACCGCTAGTGATGTTGTGATAATAACTGTCATTTCCGGCACCTCCCACGAGGTCGTCGTTTCCACTTTCGCCGTATAAGGAATCATCATTTGTTCCACCGTAGACAATATCTGCCCCAGAGCCACCGTAGAGCGTATCGTTACCGGCCTCTCCACTCAATGTATCGTTGCCAGATTCCCCCATTATAAAGTCATTCCCTGCGCCTCCATAGGCGATGTCATTGTCATTTCCACCATAAATACAATCATCATAATTGGCCCCGAACAGAGTATCATTGCCAGCATATCCCTGGATGATATTTGTCTCATTGCTATATCCAGATATATAGTCTGCGACACTGGTGCCCTGAAATAAAGCCATTATGCGCCTCCATTGGGAATTGAACCATCGACTGAGCGATTGCGGGTAATACTATGTATGCTATGCTCGTAAATGGCAATCTGGTCGGAGAGTGGAAATGTCAATATCATCTATCAATAAATCGTATGCGCCGCTGCCAAATGCGCCTCGCACCTTTGAGTCCGGGAAACCAGAGGAAACGCAGGGGGGCGGGTCGGCTGTCGATCTCCAGATCAGTGAATTCGCCCGTGGCCTGTCATCGTCAGGCTCCGCGCTGCTGGCGTCCCTTTCGGACGAGACCAAGAGCCTGCTCGGCAATCTGATCAGCGGTGGTGGCATGTCACAGGACACGGCGCTGAACGCCATCAATTACTTTGCCAAACTGAAGGACAATAGGACGGTGGATGAAAGCAACCCACCAACAGCCGCGCCTTCCGGTCCCGACCTGGGTGCTTTGCTGGCCGATTTTGAGAATGGCGGGGGGATTGATGCCGACGCTCTGCGCCAGGCCTCGGCGGAGCATCGACGGCAGACGTTGGAGACCCTGAACAGGTCGCTGGCTGCCGGTAAAACGGGATATTCGCTGGATGAGCTGTCTGCCGGCGCCGAGGCGCGGCGTCTGGGTTTGGCCAGCCTTGTCGCGCGGGATGCGAATATCGACCTGTCAAAGGGGGCCTTGTGATCAACCCGCGCCTATGCCGATATCACCCGGTTGCGCCCGCAATGTTTGGCGCGGTACAGGGCTTGATCGGCCCGGCGCAGGGCCGGTTCGATGCTGGTTTCGCCTGATAAGATGCTGGTGACACCCAGGCTGACGGTCACCTGCAGGGTGCCATTCTCTACCTGAACCGGCGTCTGTTCGACGACACGGCGCAGACGGTCCGCCGTTTTCAAAGCCTTGGCCACGCTGGTGTCGGGCAGGATCAGGCCAAATTCCTCACCGCCTATGCGGGCGAAGACGTCCTGTACCCGGATGGTCTGGCCGATCTGGCCAGCGAACTGGGCCAGCACCCGGTCGCCGACGTTGTGGCCGTAGGTGTCGTTTACTTTCTTGAAATGGTCGATATCCAGGACCAGCACCGCGATGTCGCACCCCGTGCGCCGCCGCCGCCCCATCTCCCGCTCCGACAGGGAAAAGAAGGTACGGCGGTTCAGGGCACCGGTCAGCGGGTCCGTCTGCGCCAGCACCGCCAGTTCGCGATTGGCCAGCCGCAGTTCCAGCTCGTCCATGACAATGGCGGCCAGATCGGTCAGGGTCTCCTGATCTGCTGCGTCAAAGCTGCGCGGCACAAGGTCAATGACGCAGACGGTGCCAAGCGCCTGCCCGTCATGCGTGATCAGTGGCGCCCCGGCATAGAACCGGATGCCGGGTTCACCGGTGACCAGCGGGTTGTCCTGGAAGCGCGGGTCAAGCTGCGCATCCTCCACCACCATCACCTCGCGCCGGCGGATGGCATGGTCGCAGAAGGCCAGGGAACGCGGGGTCTGGTCCACCGACAGCCCGTCGCGCGCCTTGAACCATTGCCGCTCCTCATCGACCAGGGAGATCAGGGCGATGGGCACGCGCAGGGCACGCTTGGCCAGGGTGACGATGCGGTCGAACTGCGGCTCCGGCTGACTGTCCAGCACCTGATAACGGTCCAGCGTGCGCAGGCGCAGCCTCTCATCGCTCTGAAGGCCACAGATTCCGTTGGAAAGGGCATCGCCAGGCGGTGGGGTATCGATGATCGCCGTCATTGTCGCCCCGCTTCCCGTCTTGACCCATGGAACGGTGTCTCTCCACAAAATGTATATGCACTTACGGTAGGGGACGATAGCTATCCATTCGCTGTGGCCGGGCGGGTATGGGGACTATGGCGGATGGGTTACGAACAAGCGATGTCTGCCATCGCCGCCGGGCCAATACCAGGGGCACGAAATCATGACCGATGGTCAAGCTTTCGTGCCCCTCAATCGCCGGCGCCCACATTCGCGGGCTTGGCTACGCGCCACGTGGCGCGCGGCGGCGGTCGCCGCCGTACCGACCGTCAAGAATTTTGGCCGCCGGTATAAGCCTGCAATCCGCCACAAACCGATACAATTTGGCATGCGGTCACGCCTTCCCGTGCATGCCCTTGCGTGCCATCTTCCTTTAATCCTCATCCAACCATTC
>JAIXTS010000024.1 GCA_027483805.1 Azospirillum sp.
GCCTGCTTCATTGCCGGCAAGCTGGACGGCGTGCTGCGCATGCCCGGTATGGACAAGGCGCTGCGGGCAATGCAGGGGATGACCTGCACGGACTATCGCGGCACAACCCTGGTGGACGGAGCCGGCCACTGGGTACAGCAGGAGGCACCAGTGGAAGTGAACACGGCGCTGTTGGGGTTTTTGGCTGGGATTTAGCGGCCTCCCGACGGGGGCGCCGGCGCAGGCGTGACCGGTTTTTGGCTGACCGGAAACAGGTCCGGCGGCGACTGCCGCCGCGCCGCTCGGGCGGCGCGCCCAAGCTGCGGATGCAGCGCCGGCACTTGAGGAAACGAAGGCTGAGAGCGTGTTTCCGGTCCGCGGAAATACACTCTATATCGCGTGATAAGTCAGGGCTGATGCTCGTCGACGCCACCGCCCTCATCCGGACGGGATTTAAACTCTACGCGGCCGTCACCATGTCCAAGCGGCCATATGCCGTAGGGGATGTCGAAGCCCAGCAGTTCCGCCGACCGACGCAGGCCCACGGCCTGGTCGCGGGATTTGAACATCACGCCATTGTAAATACGTTCCCCCTCAAATACACAGCTTCCATAGTGCTGGCCATGGGTCAGGACATGGACCGGGGCCTCGCGCCAGGGCACCATCGGCCCCGTCAAACCAGATATGGCCATCACGGTCCTGAAACGGGGTGATCGTCATTTGGCGCTTCCTTGTTGTTTTGTGTCGCGTATAACTCCATCCACGTTACAGAATTGCGGAAATAAGTCAACATGACTGACATAAAATCGGGACCGAACCCGCTTTTCCTGCGCGAGGAGGATCTTCGCCAGGGCATCGAGTTGCTGTTCTACGCCTATCGCGATTTCACGGCAGAACCCGATGCCATCCTGGCCAGGATCGGGCTGGGCCGGGCGCATCACCGCGTGGTTTATTTTGTCGGCCGGTATCCGTCGATCACGGTGACGGAATTGCTGAGTATATTGCAGATCACCAAGCAGAGCCTGTCCCGTGTCCTGTCTGATCTGGTGGAGCAGGAATACATTGCGCAGCGGCCCGGCACCAAGGACCGACGCCAGCGCCTCTTGACCCTGACCGACAAGGGTGTGGAACTGGAACGCAGCCTGTCGGACGCCCAGCGCGCCCGCATCGCCCAGGCCTATCGCGCGGCTGGTGCTGCGGCGGTGGAAGGGTTCCGCACCGTCATGCTGGGCATCATCGACGCCGAAGACCGCGCCAAGTTTCCGCCGCCGGGCAAACGGTGACCATCTGGTCTTGTTCAAGCCCAGGATTGGCCCTAACCTGCAACCTGCCGGGTCTCAACCGGATCGACGCCATGCAGTTGCCATAAAAGCCCTGCCCCATCCTGGTGAGCGGTACAGCTATGGCGAGATATTCCGGTTGCTGAGATATGGGCTTCTGTCATGGAAAAAACCCGTCACCGTCCGGGCAGCCCCATTTCGCACTCTCTGCGGCCAGTTATGCGCGAATGCATATGCCTTGGGCATTGACGTCGTGCTTGCGGCCAATGCTACACAGTTCGCGGCCACGCCAGCGGATATCGGTCTTACGTTCCAGTTGCCCGATGTTCCGGTCCACTGGCGAGCCTTATAGTAACCGCCCCTCAAACCCCTCTTCCCTAGCACGCTGCCCTCAGTTGGAGGGGCCATGATGAGTGACGATCCCGCCGAACAGCCCCATATCCTGGTCGTTGATGACGACACGCGCCTGCGTGAGGCATTGCGCCGGTATCTGGGGCAGAACGGGTTCCTGGTCACTGGTGCCGCCGATGCCGCGGAGGCGCGGGCCAAGCTGGCGGGGCTGGAATTTGACCTGATCGTGTTGGACGTTATGATGCCGGGCGAAAGCGGGCTGTCGCTATGCCGTGATCTGGTGGCCACCGGCTGCACGCCTGTCCTGATGCTCACAGCCCGCAGCGAGGCGGATGACCGGATCTGCGGGCTGGAGGCCGGAGCCGATGATTACCTGTCCAAACCGTTCGAGCCGCGAGAACTGGTCCTGCGCCTGAATGCCGTCCTGCGCCGCACCGCGCGGCGCGTGCCGCGTGCGATCATGTCCGCCGTCCCCATTCGCCTGGGCCGATATCTGTTCGATGCGGAGCGGGAGGAATTGCGGACAGGGGACGAGATCATCCGCCTGACCGCCATGGAATGCAGTCTGCTGCGCGCGCTGGCGGCGGAGCCGGGCGTGGTGTTGAGCCGGGAGGCGCTGGTCGAGAAGGCGGGCGTGGATGCGGCCAACGAGCGCACCATTGATGTTCAGGTGACGCGCCTGCGCCGCAAATTGGAAGATGATCCGCGCGAGCCGCGTTATCTTCAGACGGTGCGTGGCGAAGGCTATGTGTTGAGGCCCGATTGAACGCGTGGTTGCAGGAACTTTGGCGGCGGCGCCCCAGGCCGATGCGCATGCTGAAACGCTATGTGCCGGCGACCCTGTTTGCGCGTTCGCTGCTGATCATGATGACACCGGTGGTGCTGGCCCAGGCCATCGCCACCTTTGTCTTTTATGACCGGCACTGGGACACGATGACCAACCGGCTGGCCAATTCCGTGTCGGGAGAGATCGCGCTGGTCATCGAACAGCTGGCCCGCGACAAGGATGACGCCGCGCGTGAAGAAACGCTGTCCATGGCCGCCCGCAATACCGACATCCTGTTCACCTGGACACCGGGGGAGGAACTGCCCGACCCGCCGGCCCGGCTGCGCGGGGCCCTGGAGGAGACGTTGGGCCAGGCGCTGGACGACCGCGTGCGCCGGCCCTGGCGTATCAACAGCAATGTCGCCCATAAATGGATCGAGATCCGGGTGCAGTTGCCCGACGGCGTGCTGTCGGTCCTGTCGCCGGAACGGCGGTTGTACAGCTTTACCAGCTACCTTTTCATCATCTGGATGCTGGGCAGCGCGCTGGTCCTGTTCTCCATCGCCACCCTGTTCATGCGCAACCAGATCAGGCCAATCCGGCGATTGGCGGTTGCGGCTGACGCTTTCGGCAAGGGCCGCGACATGGCGGATTTCCGCCCTGAAGGCGCGGTGGAGGTGCGGCAGGCCGCCTATGCCTTCCTGCTGATGCGCGACCGTATCCGCCGCCAGATCGCACAGCGGACCGAAATGCTGGCCGGTGTCAGCCATGATCTGCGCACGCCCTTGACCCGCATGAAGCTGCAATTGGCCATGATGCCCGACATGGCGGAAGTTGAGGAACTGAAGGCCGATGTGGCCGAGATGCAGGTGATGATCGACGGCTATCTTTCCTTTGCGCGCGGCGACGGAGAGGAGGAGGAGCGCCAGGTGGACCTGTCGCTGCTGCTGGCCGAAATCGCGGGCAATGCGCGTCGGGAAGGTGCACGGCTGACGCTGGACCCAATGGTGACGCAGGGCGAGGCAGTGGTGCTGCCGCTGCGTCTCCTGTCGCTGCGCCGGTGTCTGACCAACCTGATCGGCAATGCCGCACGCTATGGGCGTCATGTCTGGCTCAGCCTGGAACGGCGGGGGAACTTTGTCGAAATCCTGATCGATGATGACGGGCCGGGTATTCCCGATGATCAACGCGAAGCGGTGTTCCGCCCCTTCTTCCGCCTGGAACCGTCGCGCAACCAGAAGACGGGCGGGGTCGGGCTGGGCCTGACCATCGCCCGCGACATCGCCCGCCGGCATGGCGGCGACGTCATCTTGCGCGACAGCCCGCAGAAGGGTTTGCGGGCCGTCGTGCGGCTGCCGTTGTGATTACTTGACCTCAATCGCATAGGTCGTAACGTCCGGCGTGGCTTTGATCAGGCCGCGGGCCTTCAGGAACTGCGCGAATCGTTCATAGCGGGCATTGTCCAGGGCGCGGGGGCTGTGGGCGAAGCGGGCGATGCTGTCCTTCCAGGCGCGCTTGTTCAACTCCGTATCCAGGTCTTTGCGGCCCTTGATGAACAGGCCCCACGCTTCTTCCGGATGGTTGATCAGGAACTGCGTGCCGCGTTCCACGGCGTTGAGGAAACGGCCGATGCGCGGATCGTTCGCCTTGTCCTTGGCTGTGATGAAAACCAACTCGTCATAGGACGGCACCCCTTCTTCCTCGGGGAAGAAGGCGCGGCCTTCCTTCTTTTCAATCGCCATCTGGTTCAGTTCGAAATTGCGGTAGCCGCCGACGATGGCGTCGACCTGGCCTGCGAATAAAGCCGGCGACAGGGAGAAATTGACATTGATCAGGGTGACGTCCTTCAAGGATAGGCCGTGCTTTTCCAGCATGGCGCCCAGCAGCGCATCCTCGAACCCGCCCACGGAGAAGCCCACCTTCTTGCCCTTCAGATCCTTGATGGACTTGATGGGGCCATCCTTCAGGACGATGACGGTGTTGAGCGGGGTGGCCACCAGGGTGCCGACGCGGACCACGGGCAATCCTGCATCGACCTGCAGGTGCAGTTGCGGCTGATAGGAGATGGCGATATCGCCCCGGCCCGCTGCGACCAGACGCGGCGGGTCGTTGGGATCGGCCGGCGCGATCATCTCCACCACCAGCCCCTCATCCTTGAAGTAGCCCTTTTCCTGCGCGACATAGAGCGGGCCATGGTCCGGGTTCACGAACCAATCCAGCAGGACCGTCATTTTGTCCTGCGCCAGGGCGGGCAGGGCGCCTGCCACACTGGCGGTCATGGCGGCGGCAACGGCCACCGCGCGCATCCAACGCATCTTCATCGTGTCACTTCCTTGCTCATCACACTGTCAGGCAGCCAGGGCAATGCCCGGCGAACGGTAAGATCGACCAGCAGCCACAGGCCGACTGCCAACAGCGCCAGGATAAACAGGGCGGCAAAGGTCAGGTCGGTCTGCACCCGGGCGGTCGCGTGCAGCATCAGATAGCCCAGGCCCGCCGATGCCCCGACCCATTCCCCCACCACCGCGCCGATAGGGGCCACGGCGGCGGCCATGCGCAGGCCGGATGCCAGGGCGGGCAGGGCTGCGGGTACGCGTATATGGCGCAGCACCGCCCACGGGCTGGCGCCCATGGTCCGGGCCAGATCCAGCCAGCCCGGATCGGTCCGGCGCAGCCCGTCATAGAAGCTGGCGGTCACAGGGAAAAAGATGATCAGGGTGGCCATTGCCACCTTTGATGCCAGCCCATAGCCCAGCCACAGCACCAGCAGCGGTGCGATGGCAAACACGGGGATGGCCTGACTGACCAGCAGCAGCGGCAACAGCCAGCGTCGGGCGGCGGCCGATGCCGTGAGCGCCAGGGCCGCCAGCCCGCCACAGAGCGTGCCCAGTCCCAGGCCCAGCATGATCTCCAGTGCCGTGTATCCCGCATGCTGGGCCAGCAGCGCCCAATCATCAACCAAACGAAGAAAAACCCGTTCCGGACCCGGAAGGATATAGTGCGGCAGGTCTGCCAACCGCACCAGTAAAGCCCAGGCCAGGATCAGTCCCGCCAGCGTTACCATTCCACGTACGAAATGAGCAGCCTTCATGAAGGCCCCCCGCCCCGCAGCCGTGACAGCAGTTCGCCCTGCAGGGCCAGCAGGTCCGGCTGGTCGGGCGGACGCGGCGCGCCACCGGCCGGGGCCAGCGGCTGGGACAGCTGGGCGGGATTGCCGCTCAACACCAGCACCTGATGACCCAGGCGCAGGGCTTCCAGCGGGTCATGCGTCACCATGATGACGGTGCGACCGGCCAAGAGGCTGGCGGCAAGGTCCTGCATGTCCAGCCGTGTGATGGCATCCAGGGCCGAGAAGGGCTCGTCCATCAGGACGATGGGCCGATCCTCGAACAGGGTGCGGGCCAGGGCCGCGCGCTGGCGCATGCCGCCCGACAGGTCGGCGGGCCGGCAGCCGGCGCGGTCGTCCAGCCCCACAGCCGCCAGCAGGGCCAGGGCCTGGTCCCGGTCCGCCGGGCGAGGCCGACCGCCGCGCAACTGCAAGCCCAGCATCACGTTCTCCAGCACGCTGGCCCAGGGCAGCAGCAGATCCTGCTGTCCCATCCAGGCGATGCGTCCGGCCAAGGGTTTGCTGTCATCGGCGGCCACCGTCCCGGCACCCGTCAGCAGTCCGGCGATCAGGCGCAGCAGGCTGGATTTGCCAACACCGCTGGGGCCAAGAAGGCAGGTGGTACGCCCCGCCGGGGCGACCATATCCAGCCGGCTGAACAGCGCACGCCCGGCAAAGCCGAGGGCGGCGTTGGATATCAGTATGGCGGGGGCGGGCGGTGCCGCATCCGGCCCCGGAACATGGGTCATGGGTCACTGTCCCTACGCCGGTGTCAACCGGATCAGGTTCCAGGGGTCGTCCCGTTCAGGACCTCTCAGCCGACCATCGGCTCCCCCCAGTGAGGTAGGTTGGTTATGGCAAAGCAGGGCAGGGGTCGCAAGGAAATGATTGGCCCCCTCTTCCTTGCCCTGGCCGGCCCTTCGCGATCACGGCGCACGGTGTGTTAATGATCCCCTCTTGCCAACGGAGGTCCGCCCCATGCGCCATCCGCTGCTTCTGGCTGTTCTGATCACCGGCATTTCACTTCCAGCCGCGGCAGCCACGCTCCCCGAAGGTCCGGCGTTGAAAGCGACCATGGAGAAGGTGGATGCTGAATTCTTCGGCCTGTTCTTTCAACAATGCGATCCCGTGCGGGCCGCCGCTGCGCTGACCCCGGATTTCGAGATGTATCATGACAAGGAGGGGGAGGTAGCGCGCTCCGCTGCCGACATGGTCACGCTGTACACTAGGCAATGCGAAGCAAAAAAAGCCCCCGGTTCCTGGCTGTCCCGCCGCGAACTGGTGCCAGGCAGCATAACCCTGCACCCCATCGCCGGCATCGGCGTGTTTCAGCAGGGCGAACATGTATTTTATGAGCGGCAGGGAAACGGGCCGGAGAAGGTGGTGGGAAAGGCCAAATTCAGCCATTTCTGGCGGCTGGAACCCGATGGGTGGAAACTCGCGCGGGTCTTTTCCTATGATCATGAGGCCGTCAAATAATTTTCGGCCTCTTGTGCCATGTGGCGGCGCAACATAAATTGCCTTTATGATGCCAGACAGTATCGCTCCGCCCCCTTCATCCGCCGCCGCGACCCGCCCGCTTTACCTGGGTGGTGAGATTTATCGCCATTCCAGCTATGGCAAAAAGCATCCGCTTTCCATCCCGCGTGTGTCGGTGGCAACCGATCTCGCGCGCGCCATGGGGTGGCTGGATGACAGTGTTTATCTGGACAGCCCGATGGCCACGCCGGAACAATTGGCCCGGTTTCATGACCGCGATTATATCGCAGCGGTGCAGCGGGCAGAGCGGGACCAGAAGGTCGATCTGGAGACTGCGCTGCGCTATGCGCTGGGCAAGCTGGAAAACCCTGTCTTTCCGGAAATGTATCGCCGCCCCGCCATTGCCGCCGGGGCCGCTATCCTGGCCGCCGACTTGGTGCGCGACGGGGGCGTCGTGCATTCCCCGGCCAGTGGCACGCACCATGCCCGGCCCGGCCGGGCCAGCGGCTTCTGCTTTTTTAATGCGCCTGTCCTTGGCATCCTGGCGCTGCTGGATCAGGGGCTGGACCGCATTCTGTATGTTGATCTGGATGCTCATCATGGCGATGGGGTGCAGGATGCGTTCCATGATGATGAACGTGTGCTGACCATCTCCACCCATGAGGAGGGGCGATGGCCCTATACGGGCCGCGTGGAGGATCGGGCAGGCGGCATGGCCCGCAACATCCCGCTGCCGGCCGGTGTGAATGATGATGAATTCCGCCACGTGGTGGAGGAGGCGATCATTCCCTTGGCCGTTGCCTACCGGCCGCAGGCCATGATGATCCAGACCGGGGCCGACGCCCTGGCCGATGATCCACTGTCGCGCCTGTCCCTGTCCAACCGCGCCCTGTGGCGGGCCGTGGGTGATCTGCTGGGGCTGGCGCCGCGCACCATCGTGGTGGGTGGAGGCGGGTATAATCCCTGGTCAGTGGGCCGGGCCTGGGCCGGCATCTGGGCTGTTCTGAACGGCATCGACCCGACTGAGGCGACGCTGACCCCGGCGGCGGCGGATGTGCTGAAATCCCTGACCTGGGACCGGCGGGAAGGGCGTAATCCGCAGCGCCGCTGGTTGGACAGCCTTGCCGACCCACCGCATGAAGGGCCCATCCGCGACATGGTGCGGCAGGCCACAGCATCCGTGCGCGACCTGTGGTAGGATACAATCAGACCAATTCCGTTTGGGAACCATCATGCTGCTGCGCCGTCTGGCCCTTGCCCTGCTGCTGTCCCTGTCCGCTGTCATCCTGCCCGTCGCCATGCCCCACGCCGCTGCCCAGATGGGCCCGCAATCGGGCCTGAACCGCGACAACCTGATCATCGAAACCAAAGGCGGACAGCGGCACAGCTTCAATGTCGATCTTGCCCTGACCCCGCAGCAGCAGGCCATTGGCCTGATGTTTGTGGAAAAGATGGCAGATGAGAAGGGCATGCTGTTCCTGAACGATCAGGAGAGCCGGCTTTCCTTCTGGATGAAGAACACGCTGATCCCGCTGGACATCATCTTCATCGATGCAAGCGGCTATATCCTGAACATCCAGCATGGCAAACCGCTGGACCTGACCCCGCTGCCGTCGGCCGGGCCGGCCCTGGCCGTGCTGGAGATCAATGGCGGGTTGGCCGGCAAGCTGGGGATCAAGCCCGGTGATCGGCTGCTGCATCCCGCCTTTGGGGTGCGCCGTCCGTGAGCATCATGCGCCAGGCGGGCACCTGAGGCCCTGGAACGCCCCAAACCAGCGCATTTCCAATCGGATACGGCGTGGTAGAATCACGCATGGTATTCTATACGGCCCCTTTGCAGCGACTGCCCACGCCGGTCACCTCGCCGTCGAAGGATCGTTACGTCCTGGGCGTGAACCGGATCGAGGAACGGCAGCGGCGGGAGGACAAGGGGCGGGAAGGGCGGAGCCTGCGTCACCGCCTGATTGATCTGGTCATGGACGAGGTGGACAGCCTGCCGGAGCTGACCCCGCCCCAGAAACAGCGTATCCGCCATAACCTGGGACGTTTCGCCGAACGGCAGCCTGACCAAGCACCAGACCAGCCACCTCCGCCCCCGCCGACACCGGATCAGACCCTGGCGGCCATGACCGCGGAGGAGGTGTCGGCGCCGGTAGAGCCTTCTCTGCCAGCGGTTAGCGACGGCGTGGACGCCGCCAGACTGGCCCAGCAGATGCACGTTCTGTTGAGCCTGCATAGCGAGCGCGCCACCAAGATATCCAACTATATCCATGCCCTGATGGCCGTTACGCCCGGCAGCCACCAGGTGGATCTGGATATCTGATCGGGTGTGGATGCCGGTCGGCAAACCAAGCCGTAACAGGCCCTTTCGGTCCCTGTGACGCCCATCACAGTTCGCAACAGTTGCCCCCTATGTCGGTCGTGACAAACATGTTATAGCGGCGCTTCCTCAGCATCCAAACACAACAAGGCTGCAATGGCTTGGATATCAAACGACCCCGAACGGGGTTTTTTCGGGCATCCGCGTGGTCTGGCGCCGCTTTTCTTTGCCGAGATGTGGGAACGTTTCTCCTTCTACGGCATGCGCGCGCTTCTCATGCTGTACCTGACGAAGCACTTCCTGTTCTCCGACAGCATGGCCGGCTACATCTATGCCTCTTACGCCTCGCTGAACTATGCGATGCCGGTCATCGGCGGTCTGATTGCCGACCGGTATCTGGGTAATCGTAAGGCTGTCATGCTGGGGGCGATCCTCCTCGTGTGCGGCCATATCGGGATGGCCTTTGAAGGCTCCCCGGCCCAGGTGATTGACGGGGTTGTCACCCGCGAAGGCCATTTCGACCAGGTTATGTATCTGTCATTGGCTTTCATCATTGTTGGTGTCGGCTTCCTGAAGTCGAACATTTCGACAATGGTCGGCAAGCTCTATGTCAACAAGGATGATCCGCGCCGCGACCCCGGCTACACGATCTTCTACATGGGCGTGAATCTGGGCTCGCTGCTGTCCACCATTCTTTGTGGCTGGCTGGGCGAGACCTATGGCTGGAAATATGGTTTCGGTCTGGCCGGGATCGGCATGGTTGCCGGGCTGATCACCTTTGCCTATGGCACCCGCTGGTATCGTGAAAGCGAACCGCCGAACCCGGAGAAGCTGAAGGCCCGCACGGCCATCGGCCTGTCACAGGAATGGCTGATCTATGGCGCCGCCATTCTGGGCGTCGCCCTGAACTGGCAACTGGTGCAGAACCATCACGTGGTCGGTGGCCTGCTGTTGTCGGTGACCCTGGTGGTTGTGGTGGGGCTTGCCTGGTTCTCCCTGGCGCAATGCACCAAGATCGAACGCGACCGCATGCTGACCATGCTGTGCATGATCGCGCTGTCGGTGGTGTTCTGGACCCTGTTTGAACAGGCTGGCTCGTCCATGACCCTGTTCGCGGACCGCAATTCCGATCGTTCCTTCTTTGGTCTGATTGTGCCCGCCTCTGTGGTTCAGGTCTTCAACCCGCTGTTCATCGTGCTGCTGGCACCGCTGTTCAGCTGGCTGTGGGTATCGCTGGCCCGCAAAGGCATGGAACCGTCCACACCGATGAAGTTCGGTCTGGCCATCATCCAGGTAGCATTGGGCTTCGGCGCCCTTGTCGTTGGCGCCGCTGTTGTGGGCGAAGATGCCAAAACCGGCCTGATCTGGCTGGTGCTGGCCTATCTGCTGCACACCACGGGTGAACTGTGCCTGTCGCCGGTCGGCCTGTCGATGATCAACCGACTGTCGGTGGCACGCATCACGGCCTTGATGATGGGCGTGTGGTTCCTGTCCTCTTCGGGTGCGCATTATCTGGCTGGCATCATCGCGGGCCTGGCCAGCGCCAGCACGGACGGTGGCGCGATCCTGTCGCCGCAGGAAAGCCTGCCGGTCTATACGGCTGTGTTTACGGACCTGCTGATCTGGGCCGGCGCCATCGGTGTGCTGGTCTGCCTGATCTCGCCCGTGTTGAAGAAGCTTATGCATCTGGACGCGGCAGACATGCATACGGACAAAAAGAGCAGCAAAGCTGCTTGAACCTTCCGGTTCATGTGACATGTGAAGGGGCCGTCCGGCGCAATCCGGGCGGCCCTTTTATTTTGTACCATTTCTCAATCGCCGGCGCCCGCCTCCGCGGGCTTGGCTATTCGCCACGTGGCGCGGGCCAGCAGTGGCCGGCCGCTAACGGTCAAGGTTGTTGGCCGTTGGCATTACCTACGCAGGGCCGCCAGCATGGCATGGTCCGTCATGTCAAAGCCGATAGGTGTGACGCTGATTTCCCGCCGGCGCAGCGCGCCGATATCCGTATCGTCCGCGCCTTGGCCCGGATGGCGGCGGATCGACAGCCAGTGATAGGGGAAGCCGCGCGTATCCTCCCGGCTTTCCACCCCCATCGCCATGCTGCCCGGCGGGGCCTGGCGCGTGACGCTGACACCCGTGATCTCCGCCGGTTCGGCATCCGGGAAGTTCACATTCAACACGCTGGCGGGCGCGGTGCCAAAGCGGCGGATAATGGCTTCCAGCCCCTGCACGGCCGTCTGCCAGCGCACATTTTTGCGGTCGCGCCAGGCTTGGCTGATTGCATAGGCCGGCACGCCGCATAGCCGCGCCATCAGGGCGGCACTGACCGTTCCGGAATAGCCTACCTCCTCCCCGATATTGGCGCCGCGATTAATGCCGGAAAAGACGATGTCGGGCGGATTGTCCTTCAGGACATGGTTGACCCCAATCACGACACAGTCGCTGGGCGTGCCCGACACGGAAAAGCGGCGGGGGCCGCGTTCGGTTAGGCGCAGGGGGCCATGCAGGCTGATGGCGCGTGACACGCCCGACTGGTCATGGTCGGGGGCAACCACCCAGACCTCCACCGCCAGCGGCGTCACCGCCTCAATCAGGGCTGCCATGCCCGGCGCATCGATGCCATCATCATTGGTCAAAAGCGCGCGCTGGAACAGCGGGGAGGAGGGGGCTTGCATGGCGGGTCCGGACATGGTGGTTAGAGCCAGCCCCCATTCAAATCGAACAAGCGTTTGAAGTCGAGCGCCAACAGAAAGCGGAGACCATGGAAGAACGCCTGCCCACCCATCTGTTCGTGCAAAGCCATCTCTGGCGGCTGTCAGCGGCAGGGGTGCCGGCCTATGTGCTGCGCAAGGGGGAGCGGGAAAGCGGGCTGATCCTGTTGAAGATCACGGTGCCGTTTCAGGGCTGCCGCATGTTCAGCCAGGGCCGGGATATCAATGGCAAGCTGGGCTGGCAGCCCGGCGCCAGCGGCGAAATGATCGATGAAATGGCGGCGCGGGAATTCGTAGACCGGCATGTGAAGCGCGACCCCGACCTGTGGGTTATCGAGGTGGAAACGCGCGACGGCAGCAATCCGTTTGTGGAAGATAGAGCTGTTTTCGGTTGACCGGAAACAGCGCCGGCGGCGACTGCCGCCGCGCGGCACGTGCCGCGTAGCGCCCAAGCTGCGGATGTAGCGCCGGCGATTGAGGGACACCTAGATAAATCCTGACGCAACCCTGCCCCCCACGCGCTTTTTCTTGCAGTGGCGGATGATTTCGTGAATTCAGGCGCGGAATCCTGATCGAACCCCAGACATTGGTTCCGCAACCCATGAAACACCATACCTACCGCTACGCCCGTATCCTGTCCGCGACGACTGCCCTTCTGGCCCTGTCGCTCCCCGCCATGGCAGAAACGGTCCTTGACGAGATCGTCGTCACCGCCACCCGCCGCGCCACGCCCATCCGCGATGTTCCGGCCAGCGTATCCCGCGTGGACCGCAACGACTTTGAGGCCAAGGCCACCCGTTTCATCGGGGAAGAATTGCGCGGCCTGCCGGGTCTGTTGGTCAAGACCAACGACCAGGGCACCTATACCGACATCACCATCCGTGGCGTGCCCAACCGCGTGCATAACGACACCATCACCGTTCTGATGGATGGCGTGCCCTTCGTCACCGGCGATGATGAGGTGGACCTGGAGCAACTGCCGTTTGGCGTTGTGGGGCAGGTCGATGTCGTGCGGGGTCCGACCAGCGCCCTTTATGGTCGCGGTGCCATTGCCGGCACCATCAATTACATCACACGTGAGGTGACGGACGAACCGCTGTCCCAGGCCCAACTGGGCGTCGGTTCTCATGACTGGTGGAACGCCGCCGCCCTGGTGCAGCGTGCGACCGGCGATGTTGGGGCTATCCTGATTTCTGCGCAGGCGCAGGGGTCGGATGGCTGGCGCGACCGCACCGACCGACAGGAACAGACCCTGTTCGTGAAACAGCGCCTGGACCTGACAGAGGCGACCGTCCTGAACCTGACCGGCACCTATGTGAATACCGAACAGGGGCTGGCCGGTGAGTTGCCGACGGATGCCAAGGGCATACCCGTCGCCCTGCCCGGTGGGCGCGAGGGCAACTGGAACCAGGATGGAGCGGGCTTTGACAAACGCATGTGGACGGGCACGGCGGTGCTGTCCACCGACGTGACGGACAGTGTTACGGCAACCACCCGCCTGCATGCCCGCCACGCCAACACCGCCGGCAAACAGGCTTTCTTCAATCCCTATGACCCGGCCAGCGGCACCGTAAATTTCACGGGCTTCCGTGTGGATGGCAGCACCGACACCTATTTTGCCGAACAGCAGGTGGATGCGCGTCTGGATGATACCTGGCGCCTTCTGGCCGGCGTTTCGGCAGAACAGGTGGAGGCCCATCACGTGGAAACCTGGACCGGGGAGTTCGATTTCGGCCCGCGCTTCTATATGCAGCGGCGCAATGCCCAGACCGGCGCCCATGTCGACGCCAATCTGTGGCAGACCGACTACTTGCTGAACGCCCAGGCCCGCAACCGCACGCAGGCGGCCTTTGCCCAGGTCGATGGCGATTGGGGGGCTGTTGCCGCCAGTGTCGGTGCCCGGCTGGACCGGTTCCAGCGCAAAGTTTACTACGGCCCGTCTGGCAGCGGTTACGGCCCCGACCCGGAAGTGACCGTGAAGGACAGCGACAGCCATATCAGCCCCAAGGCCTCGCTGCGCTGGCGGGTCACGGACCTGGTCACCGCCTATACTGCGTTCGGGGAGGGGTTCAGCCCTGGATTCGGCCCCCTCTGGTCCTTCCGCAACCGCAACAAGGACCTGAACCCCGAAATCGCCCGTAATGTCGAGGCGGGATTGAAGGGGCAGTCGGCGGACGGGCGATTCTCGGGCAGCGTGACCGTCTATCAGCTGCGCCGGTCGGACCTGTTGCAGCTTCTGCCCGTCGGCGGATCGGCCCGCACCATCAATAATGGTCGGCAGCGTTCACGCGGGGTGGAGATGGAGGCATCCGCCGACCTCGGTCATGGCACCACGCTGAACCTGACCTATGGCTATACCGAGGCCATCTGGACCGAAAACGCCTTCCTGGAGCCTGGCACCGACCGGCCCTTCGACTTTACCGGTAAGGATGTGGCGGGCGTGCCGCGCCATGCCGGGCGGGTGGAATTGGTACGGGCAGTGCCGGACATGGCCGTCACCCTGCGGACCTGGGCCGATATTGCCGGTGACTACGCCTATGACGGCGCCAACAGCCGCAAGGCTGGCGGGTACATACTGGCCAATGCCGCCATCACCTGGGGCGCGCTGGACGGGCTGGACCTCACCCTGACGGGGCGCAACCTGTTTGACCGCAAGGTCAATACGGTGGTGGCCAACAATGATGGTCCCTTCGCCTATTACCCGCAGCCGCCGCGGCAATGGGTGCTGACGGGGACCGTTCGATTCTGATCATGATGCTGTCGCGGATTTTATTGGTCTGGAGCCAGCCGTAGGTCAGGTTGAGCGCGGCGCGCGAGCCCTGACGGTCGATGATGACCATGATTGTCAGGGCTCAAGCTCCGTCTTCGACCTGACCTACGGCAAGCCATACACTGACACCGGTAACAGTCTGTGACACGATCACACTAGGAAACCGGTGTCATGTGTGATTTACTCGGGGCTTGAGAGGGGGCCGTCAGAGCCGCCCATGGAGCGAAGCCCGGAGACGTTCGAATGTCCATCGCCGCTTTCAAGCGTGCCCTGATCTGTGCCTGCCTGCCGCTGGTGCTGGCCCTGCCCGGCCAGGCCCAGACCCACACCACCAGCCCCCCCGCACAAGAGGCGGTACAGGCCCCCAGCCGCGAGGAAATACTGGCGACCATGAAGCGGGCAGCCCGGTTCATGATCGAGGAGGCGGCGGTCAATGGCGGCTATGTCTGGCAATATCTGCCTGACTTCTCCCGCCGCTGGGGCGAGTTGGAAGCCAACAAGACCATGATCTGGGTGCAGCCGCCGGGCACGGCCACCATGGGCCACCTGTTCCTGGACGCCTGGCACGCCACAGGTGACGCCTTCTATCTGGATGCCGCCATGAAGACGGCGGATGCCCTGATCAAGGGGCAGTTGGACAGCGGCGGCTGGAACTATGTCATCGATACTGCCGGCGAGGACTCGCTGAAACGCTGGTACGACACCTATGGTAAGAATGCCTGGCGGATGGAGGAATTCCATCATTATTACGGCAACGGCACCTTTGACGATGCCGGCACGGCCGAGGCCACGCAGTTCCTGCTGCGCCTGTATCTGGAAAAGAAGGACAAGGGCATCAAGAAGGCGCTGGACAAGGCGCTGGGCTTCATCCTGAACGCCCAGTACCCCAATGGCGGCTGGCCGCAGCGTTTCCCCCTGGTCAAGGATGGCGGGCTGCATGGCAGGCCGGATTATACCGGCTACATCACCTTTAATGATGATGTGTCGGGGGAGAATCTGGAGGTGCTGATCTTTGCCTATCAGGTGCTGGGGGACAAAAAGCTGATCGATCCCATCCGGCGCGGCATGGACATTTTTATCGCCACCCAGCAGCCGCAGCCACAGCCTGCCTGGGGCCTGCAGCACCGCACGGACGATTTGAAGCCGACTGGCGCGCGCACATACGAGCCGGAGGCCTTCGCCACCCACACCACGGCCAACAATATCAAGCAGTTGCTGAATTTTTATCGCTTGACCGGTGATGCGAAATATCTGGCGCGGGTGCCGGAGGCGCTGGACTGGCTGGACAAGGTGCAGTCACCGCCCAGCCTGCGCACCCAGGGCCGCACCCACCCGACCTTTCTGGCTATCGGGACCGACAAGCCACTCTATCTGCATCGGCGCGGATCAAACGTGGTCAATGGTGAATATTACACCAGCGACAGCCCGAATGAGGTGATTGCCCATTACGGCTCCTTCCGGACCATCGATACCCAGACGCTGCGCGCCGACTATCAGAAGCTGGCCGCCACCAAGGGGGAGAAAGTGTCCAAGGGTTCGCCCCTGCTGGCCAAGTCCGGCACCTATAAGCTGCCCCGCTATTTCACCCTGCGCGATGTCGATGTGTTCGACATGATGCAGGCCGGCGCGCCTGAAAGGGTGGCGGGCGGCGACAAGCTGGCCGCCCTGGTCAAGGATCTGAACACACGCGGCTACTGGCCCGTAAAACTGACCGCCATCTCCAACCCCTATATTGGCGATGGGCCGGCCACGCCCACGGGCGGCGAATACCGGGCAACCCGCGTCGGCGACCTGTACGACACCTCGCCCTATAATGCCGATTACCCGGTGGAGGGCATCTCCACCGCGGCGTTCGTGAA
>JAIXTS010000076.1 GCA_027483805.1 Azospirillum sp.
AATCTGGGGGCACTGAACAACAGCGGCACGATCAGCGGCAATATCCTGAACCTGTCGGGCCGGGCGCTGGTGATCAATGGCGGCAGCGGTTCTGCGGGTACCTTCACGGGCGGTTCCATTACCAGCACGGGCGCCAATGTGGTCCTGGCCTCGGGCAATCTGCTGCTGGGCAATGCCGTCAATGTCGGATCGAACAGCCTGGTCAACAGCGGCGCCAATGTGCAGCTGGCGGGGGCGCTGTCGGTCACCGGCAATTACAGCCAGACGGGTGGTCGCCTTGATGTCAATGGAAATATCCTGTCGGTCAGCGGGGCAGCCAGCATCACGGGCGGCACGGTGGCAACCACCCTGTCAGCATCGACCAATTATCTTGCAGGTTCACAAACGACGCTGTTGGCTGGCGGTGCGGGTTCCAGTTATGCGGGTGTTGCTGTCAGCGGCAGTGTGACCGGCCTGATTGCCAGTGGGGCCACAAGCGGCAACAATCTGGTGCTGGCCGTCGCCAACAACTATATCGGCGGCAGCCTGGGCAACCTGACAAATAGCGGTAGCCTGAGCGCAGCCACAGCCGTCTATATTGCTGCCAGCGGCAGTTTGGGTACCCTGACCAACAGCGGTACCATCGCCGGTGATATCCTCAATCTGTCCTCGCGTGATCTCGCGATTGTCGGCGGATCGTCCGCAGCGCCTGGGTTGCTGACCGGCCGGACCGGCGCGGCGGGCCGTATCGTTAACCGGTCGTCTGACCTGCGTTTCCTGTCGGGCGACATGCGTCTGAACAGCGCCATCGACGTCGGTACCCGCAATGTCGTGAATGCTGGGGCTACCCTGCTGATCGACAGTCCCATCAGCATCACCGGCAATTTCACACAGACCGCCGGCGCGCTGGTCTTTGGTATTGGGTCAAGCACAACATATGGTTCCCTGGTGGTCAGCGGGACCTCAGGCCTGTCGGGCGGCACGATCACCCTGACACCGATCACCGGCACCCCCTTTACGTCGGGCCAAACCTATACCATCGTGCAGTCGGGTGGAGCGATAAGCCTGGGCAACCTGACCTTCACGGCGGGGGGCTTCAACATCACGCCGTCCATTGTATCGGCAGCGGCGGGCAACGGCCTGATCGTGCAGTTGCAGTCCAATTTCACCGAGGTTGGTGTTGACACGGGCGGCGCGGCCGTTGGTACCGGTGCGGCGCTGGATCAGATTGCGGCCCTTACTTCCGGCAACGCCGCAGCGGTGGCGGTGCAGACGCAGGTATTGACGCCGCTGGCGCAGCTGAGCGCAAGCCAGCAGCAGGAAGCCATTACCCAATTGTCACCCAACCAGCTGACACCGCAATTGTCCGTTGTCTTGCCGGCGCCCGCGTCCGCTGCGGTGGCGCAACGTCAGCAGGTGACTTCCAATGCGCTGGAATCCGGTGAACGGGGCCTGGCGGCCGGTGGCCGCGGGGAGAAGGGAGCCATCTGGGGGCAGCTTCTGGGCAATAATGTCTGGCGGGGCACCTCCGCCACGGCCGCCGGGTATAAGGGCGACACGGCCGGCCTGATCACTGGTGTCGATTGGTTTGCCACGGAGGAACTGGCTGTTGGGGCCGCATTCAGCTGGATGCGCAGCGATACAGACGGCCGTGGTCCGATGACCGGCAGTTCGACCAAGATCAACTCCTACCAACTCACCACCTATGCCACATGGCGGCCAGAATGGGCGGACGGACGCCTGTCTGCGGGTGCGCAGGTCGGGGCTGGATACAATGACTTCAATCAGAAGCGTTATATTCAGTTCCTGAAGCGGGAGGCGCAAGCCGATTATGGCGGCAAGCAATATCTGGGCAAAATTGATGTCGGCTATGACCTGATCAAATGGGGCGAACAGGTCATCACCCCGAAATGGAGCTTGCGGTCCGTGCGTCTGGTCAACAAAAGCTACACGGAGACGGGCGCCGGTGCCGCCGATCTGCGGGTGATGAGTGTCAGTACCGACGCCCTGACCCAGGAACTTGGTTTCCAGGCCAAGACCGGTTTCAGCAGTGTGCTCGGTCCCACGACGTTGGACCTTGAGACTGCCTGGGTGCATGACTATTTACAGGGTCCGATCGCCACGACCGGTGTTCTTGCCGGGGTTACCTTCTCCAGCACAAGCGAGCGGCCGGCTGCCGATGGTCTTGCGGTGCGGGTTGGCGCCACGGTAGCGCATAGTGACGCGGTGGATCTCCGTGTCGAATATGGCGGGGAATGGCGCCAGAAGTTCCTCAGCAACACCATCATGACACGGGCGACCATCCGTTTCTAGTACGGAAACCAAAGCTGTGCCCCCCGATCGCATGGCTTTGGTCTGGCAACTATCCCGATGCACCGATCCCCGCTGTCTGTGATGACTGCTCAGGTGGCGTATGACGCGCATATACTCATATCCAAGATCATGACTGGATGGACCATGCTGAGGAATCTGAAGCTGAACACGACCGATCGTAAGCTGGCGGTTACCGGGGCTGTGGTTTTGGGTATCGTCGCCGCCGCAATCGCCTTGTCCCTGGCCGCAACGAAGGACCGTGGGCCGCCACCCGCAGCCTCGGCCGCCGACGGGGCCGCCACCTCTGCGAACGCCGACCAACTCTGGTCAAAGGCTTGTGCCAAGGACCAGAACGGGTCTGACGTCTGCTATGTCGAACAATTCGCCATCGCAAAGCCCCAGAATGTCGTTCTTCTGCATGTCCGGATCGGGTATCTGGCCCCAGAGGGCAAGCCCCGGATGATCCTTGCTGCGCCGAATGGCGTGTTGCTGCCGGGTGGCTTGACCCTGACCCTTGATCAGAACAAGCCGATCCTGTTGCCGTTCAACACATGTGATGCAAGTGGCTGTCTGGCGGCGGTGGATATGGACCAGGATGCCCTGAACCAGTTTACAACAGGCAGCATATTGGTGGTCCGCTATGTGCAGGCCAACAACAGTCCCATCGATATCCCCATCCGGATGGCCGATCTCTCCAACGCATTGACAAATATCTCGGCGAAATAGGCTGGCCTCTTCCATGAACACAACTCCTCCGCAGCAGCAGATTTCGATGGAGCAGGCACTGGCTCAGGCGCATGCGCATTGGAATGCCGGGCAGGCTGATCAGGCCGAGCGCCTTTGCCAGCATGTCCTGGCAATCTGGCCCGGACAGGCCGATGCGTCGCACCTGATGGGACTGATGGCGCACGCCTATGGAAACCTCCCCGTCGCCATCGATCATTTGAAACGCGCCTGCCAGGCCCCTCGGGTACCCGCCACCTATCTCAGCAACCTGGCCGAAATGTGCCGCCAGGCCGGCAGGCTTGCCGAAGCGGAGGCGGCTGGCCGGCGGGCCATCGCCATCGATCATGGCCTTGTTGCGGGATGGAACAATCTGGGTATCATCCTGCAGGAGGCCGGCAAGTTCGACGAAAGCCTGACCTGTCTTGAACAGGTTGTGACGTTGAAGCCGGACTATGCAGAGGCCCAGAATAATCTGGCCAACACGTTGAAGCGGTTGGGTCGTCTGGCCGAAGCCAGGCACCACTATGAGGCGGCACTGCGTCTCGTGCCCACCTATGCCGAAGCGCTGTCCAACCTGTCCAATCTGGCGACGGATATGGGACAGGCCGATAAGGCGCTGACTTATGCGCGTCAGGCCATCGATATCAATCCTCGTCTGGCCGACGCTTATATCAATGCTGCTGCCGCCGAACAGTCGCGGGGCAATGATGTGGAAACGCTGCGCTGGGTGGACAAACTGCTGTCCTTCCAACCCCAGCATATTGGCGGACTGTTGGTTCGTACCGTGCCTTTGCGTCACCTGGACCGGCTGGACGAAGCGTTGGAGGCGGCGCGACGGGCGGTAACGCTGGCTCCGGACAACGGGGAGGCGCATGTGGCAATGGGTGAGGCCTTGCAAGCGCTTGGCCGAACGGATGATGCGCTGGCGGCGTACGAACGCGCCGCCAAGCTGCCGGGACTGGCGCTTGAAAAGGCGATGGTCAACCGCGGCATCTGCCTGATGGAGATTGGCGAGACGGCAGCGGCACGGGCGGCCTTTGAGCAGGTATTGGCCCTGTTCCCCCGGTCGATTTCGGCCTGGTTCAATCTCTCCGATATTATGACTTTCCAACCCGGCGATCCGGCCATCGCAGCGATGGAGGCCTTGTTGGCGCCTGACACGGTACAGGCGCGTAACGACCGTATCGCTCTGCATTTTGCGTTGGCGAAGGCATGGCTGGACAGTGGTAATGACGAACGGGCCTTCCTTCATTTCGACGAGGGTAACCGCCAGAAACGCGCGACCTTCGCCTATCAAGCCGATGCTGTGGGACGCTGGACACAATCCATCGCCAATGCCTTCCCGGCTTCGGTGTTCGCTGACCCGGACATCGGCGTGGGTGAGGCAGATGATGACCTGCCGGTGTTTGTTGTCGGGATGCCGCGGTCCGGTACTACTCTTGTGGAACAAGTTCTTGCGTCGCATGGCCAGGTACAAGGTGGCGGGGAACTGGCGACGCTGAACCATATCGTTGACCGTATCGGCCCGTATCCGGCCATCGTCGAACAGTTGACCGCCGCAGGCTTCGCGGCCATTGGGCGTCAATATATCGACCATGTGCGCACCCTATCCAACAGCAAGCGTCGCTTTGTGGATAAGATGCCCTCTAACTTCCTCTATGCGGGTCTGATTGCCCGATCAATGCCGCAGGCCCGCATCATCCATGTCCGGCGTAACGCAGCCGACACGTGTTTCTCCTGCTATACCAAGCTGTTCACACGCGAACAGCTATTTTCCTATGACCTGATGGAGCTTGGCCGTTTCTATCGTGATTACGAAAGTCTGATGGCCCATTGGCGCAGCGTCCTGCCGCCCGACCGGTTCATCGACGTGGATTATGAGGACCTGGTTGGCGATTTCGAGCCACAGGCACGGCGCCTGATCGCTTTCCTGGGGTTGAGCTGGGATCCTGCCTGTACCGACTTCCACAAGACCAAGCGCATTATCCGCACCGCAAGCCTGAACCAAGCGCGCGAGCCCTTGTTCACGCGCAGCATCGGCCGGGCCGGACGCTATACCCCCTATCTGGGTCCCCTTTTGGCGGCACTTGGCATTGACCAGGTTCCGCAAGCCGCGGAGAAACCAGCAAAGGCCGCTAAGCGGGCACCTCGGCCGGCAAAGGAGCGGGCCCGCTAGGTTTAGGCTGACCATCCGCCATGTTCCGGCCGTTCAATGAACCGCGCACAGAGATGACCTTATGGATAGCAAAGACTTTGAGGCGAAGATCCAACCCCTGCTGGTGGCCGGTCGAGGGGCGGAGGTTGAGGCCATGGTTACCCCCTTGTTGGCCAATGGCGGTGGACCTGCCCCCCTTTGGGCCGCACTGGCGCAGGCGTTAAGGGTTCAGGGCCGGATCGCAGACGCGGCCAAGATCCAGGAGATGTTGGTCGAAGCCCTGCCAGGCCATGTCTCTACCCGTTTCGATCTGGCCGAATCCCTGCTGTTGATGGGAGAGTTCGAGAGGGGATGGCGAGAATATAGCTACCGCTACAGCCTCAATCATACCTACCGGATCGAGCGGAAGGTGCAGCGCCCCCGCTGGGACGGTCGACCGATACCTGGCAAGGTCCTGCTTATCCATGACGAGCAGGGATATGGCGACACGTTCCAGTTCATGCGTATGGTCTCCTGGGCAAAGGCCCGCAGTGGGGCCCAGGTGGTCCTGGAGGTTAATCACGAGACCCACAGTCTGGCATCCCGGATGCGTGGCTTCGATGCGCTGACCTTGCGCGGGGAACTGCCACCCCACTTCGACGTGCATTGCGAGATGATGAGCCTGCCCATGGTGATGGGCCTGAAAATGTCGGACCTGCCGGGAAGTATCCCGTACCTGACCCCCGATCCTGACCGTGTGCAGCATTGGCGCAAGCGGTTGGCGGGGGTAAAAGGGCTGAAGGTAGCTGTGGTCTGGGCAGGGAGACCGACCCATTTCAACGACGCGAACCGGTCCATGACCCTGACGGCCCTGGCCCCCCTGGCCCAAGAGGGCGTCACCTTCCTGTCCATCCAGAAAGGGCCGAGCGAGGGGGACGTGGCCCGGCCGCCGCCCGGTATGAACATCATCGGCTTGAGCCCTGAAATCCGCGATTTTGAGGATACGGCCGCTATCCTGACGGTCGCCGACCTGTTGATCTCCGTTGATAGTTCGCCCGTGCATCTGGCCGGGGCGCTTGCCCGGCCGGCCTGGGTGATGCTGCCCTTTCTGCCGGACTGGCGTTGGCTGATGAACCGCGAGGATACGCCCTGGTACCCGTCTGTGCGCCTGTTCCGGCAACCCTCGTGGGGGAACTGGCAGGGTCTGGTGCAGGGCATGGCCAAGGCATTGGCGGACATACGTGCGGCCGGCCCGGCAGGAAATCGCCCATGATCCGGCGGGGGCGCGGGCTGGCCATCCTGTGCCTGTGTCTGCTGATGGGGGGCTGCGCCATCCAGGGCCGGCAACGGCATGGGCCGGACCTCGTCTCCGCCGCGGGCTGGCAGTGGCTGACAATTCCCGCGGGCCTCTTTGACCTCGCTGCGGCCAGTCGCCCGGCACAGGGTCCCATCACTGCCGAGGCTCCGTTGGTCGTCTATATTGAAGGCGACGGACTTGCATACCTCAGCGCCACCCGGCCAGCACAAGACCCGACGCCGGTTGATCCTGTTGCCCTGCGCATGGCCTTGGTGCACCCCGGCGACGGCCCGGTCGCCTGGCTGGCACGCCCGTGCCAATACACGGCCATCCGTCCCCCCTGCGTTCCGGCCTATTGGACCGATGCCCGATGGGCGCCGGAGGTGGTGGACAGTGCCGGCCTGGCGCTGGACCAACTCAAACGGGACACAGGCGCGGTAAAGCTGGTGCTGGTCGGATATTCCGGTGGCGGTGCGCTGGCGGCCCTGCTGGCCGAACGGCGTCATGATGTTGTCGCCCTGGTAACTGTTGCCGCCAATCTGGACCTGGACAGTTGGGTGCGTGCCCATGATTTGGCCCCGCTGGCCCGGTCGTTAAACCCAGCCGCTGTGGCCGCAGCGCTGGTGGCCTTGCCGCAGATCCATATAAGCGGGGGTCGTGATACCGTGGTTGGCCGTGATGTATTGCAGGCTTTCATGGATCGGCTGCCCACCACGGCCCTCGTCCGTGTGCTGGATATCGCAGATCAGGATCATGGTGGTGGTTGGGCGGATATCTGGTCAACCCTGAGCCGACGTGCGGCGTTCCGGTCCCTTCCGGGATGGCTGACAACGGCCGGTGGCCAGTAATCGGTGTCAGGCCGGTTTCTCCTGTCCCTGGATCAGAGCAGCGAAGCCAATCGCCATGAATGGGACCAGATCGAACAAAACCCGGGTTTCCGACAGCACCCCGACGATGGGCAGTGACAACACGATCAGGCTGTGCGCCAGCCCCAGGCCCAGATAGCGGCGCCCGAACCGCCGGGCTAACAATCCTGTCAACACCAGCGGGGCCAGCAGCAGAACCACGATCAGGATATTGAATTCCATCGTCGGGTGCCGAATGGCATCGAATAGATAGATCATGTTGTCGTGCAGATGCGGGTGGAAACTTCGTCCCGCCATTTCCGGCATCCCGAATAAACCGGGCCCGATCTCCCGGTGCAGCAAGACGACGCGCAGCCCCTGTACCAGCAAAGCCCCCGCGACCAAACAGGCCATGCCCGCCAGTGCCATGGGCAAACGGGGACGCGCACGGTCCAGGATGGCCACAAGGAATGGGTATAGGATCATCCAGGCGGCAATGAAAAAAGCACTTTCACGGTTCAGGATCGACACGCAGAACAGCCCCGTCATCCAACGCCAATCCTTGTCTGCCAGGACAAAATAGCAGAACAGCGTGAATGACAACAAATCGCCGCCATCCCAAATGTAATGCCAACGGCTGTTGATCAGGACCATGCACAGGAGATGGAAACACAGAAAGGCGATCCATGCTGCCGTGACACCGTAGAGCCGATATGCCGTCACCAGCATCGTCAGTCCGGCCGCGAAATACAGACCGATGGTGTAGAGGACGTGGGCGGCATGGAAGCTGCCGACTGGTCCGGACAGAAATTGGGCCACCCATGGCCCCAGCACGCGGCTTTGATAAACCTGCCAATGCGGAGTTCCGGCTACCACCCCCTGTGCGGCGGCAATGGAATCCCCGTAATCGGCCCCGATGATCGTGACGATCATACGGAACTGGGCGATGGCGCCCAGCAACGCCGCCAGTATCCAGGAAATTCCATGGACCTCGACAATCTGTAGAAACGGCCGCCGATCCATTTTTCCTCCAGAAGGGGCGGTTTTACAGTCGTCAACCCTAGCTTAAGCTCATGCCCCTAATAAACACGCTACGCTATCTCCCCCCGCGTTACCGTTCAACATCCAATAGTGCGTGGCGGAAGGAAGACTGTCCGTGATCAGGGTGGAAGGGTCAATCACACCCTGGCACGTGATCGGCATCCCGCGCTTTCGTGGCGAAGAGCTGGTGGAGGGTGACCGAATTACCGCCGTGGCGCGGCTTGGCACCGATGCGGCCCTCCCGCGTGACGGGGCCATCCTCGTGGATGGGGACGAGGCCCCCCCTGATGCCGGGGCTGGTAGAGGCACATGGCCATCTGACCTAGCCATCCTCCACCCAACGCATCATTCTGCCGCCGGAAGAGATGATGTTGGCCGCCGCGCTGGGGGAACGGGTAGCCTATCGCCGGCATGTGGAAGCCCCATTCATGACCGCTTGCATCGCATAGCCATAGCACTGGGTGCTGGCCAACGCCTTGCCGTGCTTCAACGCTTGGTCCGCCTTTCCGGTGGCGTCACCATTGTGTCATCTGTGCAGATCAGAGGGATAGGACCATTGCTTCTTTAAATGGAGTGTATTAAGTAAGAATGTCCTCTAAGTGTAATGAGTAATATACTGAAAGCACTTCGGGCTGGCTGTTTTTTTGATGTATGAAGCAAGCGAGGGAGCGAATGGCGAACGGGAAGCATGGGGCACAGTTCACCATACGCAATCGCCGCGCCTTCTTTGGGACGGCGCTGGGGTTGGGCGTCGGTTTGGGGGCAGGGGCGGGGTTGGCGAAGGCTGGCAGTGTCCGCAATCCCATCAGTTGGGTCCATGGCAACAGTGCAATGGTGGCCAATGGTCAAGGGCTGGAGCATGACCAGGTGGAGGGAAATGCGCGCGTTGTGCATGGCCGGTCCTGGTCCAATGTGCAACTGCACTTCGCCGTGCCTTCGCCGGCCCTGGATACCGGTTCGTCGATGCGGGTCGCAGCGGTTTGGGTTCGGTTCAGGGCGCAAAACGGTGCCCGGATCAGCGCCATGACGCTGCATGATTGCGAACGCACCCTGATGCGCCGGGAAAAAATGGATATTCGCGGAGAGGATTGGGACGATGTCCGGATCGCCCTGGACCCTCCATGTTTGGTCGCCCGAAGTCTGGGGCTGACCCTGGAATGTGCCTTCGCAGACGTGGCGCGTCAGATCGCCATCAGCGCCATCGGCTGTGAGTTTGAGACGGGGGCCTGAGAAGCGGGGTCTTGCAAGGTCCGGATAGTCGGTAAAGGGAACAGATATGGCCGATTTTTCTCAGTTTCTGCCCATTGTCCTGCGCAATGAAGGGGGATGGGTCGACAACCCCAACGATCCGGGGGGGGCGACCAACAAGGGCATCACTTTCCATACCTTCAAGACCTATGCACATTTGTTAAATGTTGCGCCAACCCTGGCCAACCTAAAAAAAATCACAGACGATCAGGCGGGTAAAATCTACAAGGTTGAGTATTGGGATCCCATCTTTGGAGATGAAATACAATATCAGAATCTGGCGAATATATTTTGTGATTTCCATGTCAATGCTGGATATCATGCAATTGAACTTTTTGTGAAGATATTGAACACTCTTGGCGGCAATTATCATCCCAGCCGCCTCACAAGGCGGATCATGAGTTCATTGAATGACCATGAATCCACTGAGGTTTATATGGAGTATAAGGCCGGCCGTATTAGCTATTACCGCGAACTGGCCCAGGAGCATCCTGTTCTTCGTGTTTTCCTGAAAGGGTGGATCGCGCGGGTCAATTCGTTCCCCGATGTGGCGGTCCCGGGTCGCCCGACGCCAACAGGTCCAACCTGCAACTGAACAGGAGCAACTCCCGTGGCCGATCCAGATCACGACCATGAACCAGATGCCGGTGCAGCTTCGAATGCTGGGGCGGAGAAGGGGGATGCCGCTTCCCGGCCGCCTTCGCTGATATCCCTGCCAGCCTTGCTGGAAACAGTTCATGCCTCCGTGGTTGGACAGGTACGCGCGCATAGCGACAGCGCGCTCGAACAGTTGCTGGCCCGCTATTTCCCTTTGGACCCGCAAACCGGACGCATGACACCCAAAACAGTGCAGGTGCCGCTGCCTGGCCCAAATGGGACGCCCGTCATGCGGGATGTCCCGCTGTTTCTGATGGCCAATCATCATGATGTCGCCATTGATAGCTTTGTCATCCGGATGAAGACCGGGCTGCGGGAGAAGACGCAGCCGGACGGTGTTTCATCCTTGATGCTGGACCTCAATGCCACAGGTGCGGACACTCAGGCCACGGCCGATATCGAAATTCAGTTTCGTGGCACCTCGGCGGCTCAGGGCATCGCCCGGATCAACGACACCATTGTGAAGCAATTGGGCGGGGATGAGCGATGACAGGCCCGGTTCCCGCCTTGGCGGCCAAGCCGGCAGCGCGCAGCGTCATGGTCGTGCTGCTGGTCCGGTTGGCGGCGGTGCATGTTGTGTCGATTTATGCCTGTGTCTTTAGCGTCATTCACTGGTTGCGTGACGTGCCGATCCACGACAGCTGGGCGATCGGGGTGGTCGGCTTTGTCCTGTTGTTCCTGGCTATTGGCGTGATGATCACCGGCCGTACTCTCGGGTTTTTCGGTACGCCGCAGCACCGGTTCAGCGTCGATTGGCTGCCCCTGCTGATGGTTTGGCCTCTGGGCCTGTCCATTTGGGCTTGTTTTGCGTTGGGGTTGAGCAGTGTCCAGGCCAAGCAACAGATCATCAACGGCATGGCCCTGCCGTTGATGCTCCTGGCCGCAACCCTCCCACCCCTGATCCTTGGACGGCTTCCGCCCTGGCCGGAACCACGCAAGGGTTGGCATAAACTGTTGGATGGTCACTATGCCATCGCCACCATGGCGGCGGCGGTAACCCTGTTCCTGGCGATGCAATCGGCATTGCAACGGGACCCGCCCGTGGGTGATTCACCATCTCCCGTTGTCGCGGCCGACCCGGCGAATACCGTTTCCAGCCGGCCAGTTTCCGGCACGGCGTCGCGACCCGGTTTTGTCTGCGACCAGACGAAAGCGACGCAGGCGGACCCCGATGATGAGGAAGGGGATAATCAGTGTCCCCCGCCACGAGTGGCAACGCCAGCCGTTTCGACGACCCCTCCTGCGGCCACGTCCAGCTCGGCGGCGTCACCAGCGGCGTTTCGGCCTATTGACCAGAACGCCTCCGCCTGGGGCGGCATCTGGATGCTGATCAGCGGCGCCGTGCTGGGACTGGCCCGTTTTGTGCTCGCAAAACGTGGTGGCGGTGCCATGGTCGGAACCGTGCCGGGCCTCGGGCCCTTGCACCTGCCGGAGGGCGGTAAGGAGCTGGCCGGTCAGTTGATGTCGGCAGCACAGACGCAGGTTGCGGCGCAGGCAGGCTCATGGTTGCGCAACAGCGGTATTCCCAACGCCGACTTGCTGGCCACGGTGATGGGGAAGGTGCTGCGCCCCGCTTCTGCTGCACAGCCGATCGATTCACCGCCGGTGGTCCCGGATGCCGTCACGGCACCGCCGCCCCCTGCGGTCGCAGCGCCATTGCCCCCTGTCCTGGCGGACCCGGTGGTGCCGGTGGCGCCACCCGCACCGGTACCCGCGTCAGCCCCTGTTGCGTCTTCCCCTCCGCCGGTGGCTGCGACGACTGCACCGGCGCCTCCACCCACAGCCCCCCCGGACAATGCCGAGGCCAACGCCTTGCGAGGGCGTGTGAAGGACATGGATTCCGCCCTGGCCAAACAACAGGACGCGGCCAAGCAACTGCAATCCAGCGTCGGCGCACTGCAGGATAAACTGGAGAAACAGTCGCAGGCCATGGCACAGGTGATGGCAGAATCCCAACGCAACGCAGAGGAAAGCCGCCGCACCATTGACAGTCTGACACGGCTGATGCAGGGGATGAAGGCTGACCTGGAGCGTTTGGCGCGCAATCAGGCGGAAGGAACCTGACGCCGTTTGCCCCGCCAGCGGCACGAAAACCCGATCGTCTGTTTCATCCACCCTTCATGGCCCGGCTGCCCATCACATCGGCCTCCCGCTCAAGAGAAGGACTATCATTGATGTTGGTGCCGTTGATCTGGGCGGTCGGCTTGACGCGACCCTGGCTCTGCTGCACCACGTGCCATGCTTCATGCGGCAGATGCTGTTCCTGGCCACTTGCCAAATGGATATCACGACCTTGAGCATAGGCGTGGGCCTGCACGGACTGCGGCTTGGACGAATTATAATGGACGCGTACATTGCTCATGGCGACCCCGGACAATTTTTCGATACCTTGTGCCAGTTTCGCGGGCATCCCCCCGGCCGTGCGTTCATCCTTCAATTGCCTGGGTTGTAGACCGGTGCGCAGATCCTGAAGCATCTGCGAAGGCGGCGACGTTCGCTGCGCCGCTGCCGATTGCCGTTTGGCCAGGGATGCATAATCACTCATCACCCTACCTCCATTGCAGGCTCTTGCTGTCCTTGGCCAGTTCGCGCCGAAGCGCGTCGATCAGGTTGGTACAGTTGACGACGCGGCTGCCCTTGGCGGCCGCGGCCAGGGTGACGGCACGCAAGACGTTGATGATGGTACCACCCGCCACCTCCGCCTGCTCCACCAAGTCGTGCAGATCAATATCCGGTGCCAGGTCAATACTGCCCGAAAAGGCTGCTTGCCACAGGCGCAGCCTCTCGGCCGGGCCCGGCATGGGGAACTGGATCATGGCCTGGAACCGGCGGGTGAACGCTTCGTCCATATTGGCGCGCAGATTGGTCGATAGGATGACCACGCCGGGGTAATCCTCAATGCGCTGAAGCAGATAGGCGGTTTGCTGGTTCGCATGGCGGTCGTTTGACGTGCTGGCCGCCGTTCGTTTGCCGAACAGGGCATCAGCCTCGTCAAAAAACAAGATCCAATCGCGGTATTGCGCCACGTCGAACACGCGGCCTAAATTCTTCTCCGTCTCCCCGATATATTTGGATACGACCATAGACGCATCCACGCGATAAACATCCCTGTTCGTGATCTTGCCCAACAGACAGGCTGAAAGGGTCTTGCCGGTCCCTGGTTGTCCAAAGAACAGGGCGCGGTATCCCGGCTTGATCTTTGCCGCCAGATTGTACTCTGCCAACACTTGTTGGCCATGCATCAGCCACAGGCGCAACTCGTTCAACTGTCCCATGGTTTGTGGTTCCAGGATCAGGTCCTCCCAGCCCTGGGCACAGGTGATGGGGCGGGCGGGAAAATCATGCTCTGTCTCTGGTCGTGCGGGTTCTCCGGTCAGCAGGTAATGCAACCATGCTTCCGAAAGGCGCAACGGGCTGGCGATCCGGGGCAGGCGATCGCCTTCGCTATCCAGCCGCAGGACCTGTTCGCGCATCAGGCGGTGGCTGCTGGCGGTCAGACGATGATAATCCGCCCAGCCGGTGCGGTTGTTTGCCGACAATAGAAAGGCCAGGGTCTGGCCGGTGGGCAGGAAGCCCCGGTGGTTGCCGTCCGCCACGCCGCCAAACTCGGTCAGCACGCGGCCGGTCTGGCTGCTGGTCAGCAACAGTATATCCAGCAATTGTGGCCGCAGGTGGGGGGCCAGCGTCAAGGCTATGGCGATGCGCTCAGCATCGCCCAACTCCCAATCCCGAACCAGTCGGCCGAGGGCGGACATGGGCGCTGCTAGACGAGGGGCTGGATATTGATTGAGGATAAAGGGGTCAGGTTCCTCGGAGAGATAACTTTCCACAACGGACTGCAACAAGGTGCCGAACCAGTCCAGTTCACTTTCCAAGGCCAAGAAGTTGATATCCAGGTCCGTCATGTTCGACAGGCCCGCAACTGCCAATACTGATTGCGGTTGCCGGGATCTTTTTTCCAAAGCTTCGCGGCTCCCCCCTGCTGGTTGTTGCCACCTGAATCGAGCACATAGGGGCCGGCGCCAGGCCCGAACTGGATGGACAGCGACAATCCGATATTCTGCACAAAGCAGGTGCCATCGCCGCGATCCGTGATCTGCCACAACTGCGTCTGGCGTTGCGGGATATCCGTGTTGAGATAGACAAGACAGCCGCTGCCATCAGGAAAAACGCCATCCACTTCATGCTGGTCGGGCAGATTGACGTCCAGACAGAAACTGGTTGGCTTGCCCGCAGTGTCCAACAGATAGAGGCGGCCATTTTCCCGCTTCTGCATCCAGGCATTTGTGCCGGAATTGGGGTTCAGCGGGTGTTTGGTCACCAGCACATTGGCACCTGCCACCGGAACCTCCAGCAGCATATCCGTATGGCCATCATTCCAGATCAGCTGAAATGGCGTGCCGGTGGTGTAGGCGCTCAAGGGCTGTCTCCATGACGAGGCGGAGCGGTCAGACGGGTTATGTTGGTCATATGGTAGAATAAACCGATGGCCGCATCAACGTGGCTGCTCAGTGATGCGATGAAAACATAAACATTAATCACTCAATGGACTATGCCCTATTGGGCATTTGCCATCCATGTGCGCGATGACTAGGGTGTTGTGGTCAAGTCCATCAAAGGATTCCACTATGCGTCGTCTGTCCGTTGCGCTGTTGGGTGCACTGTTCTGGGTCGTGCCGGCCGGTGCCGATGATTGCGACAGTGCTACCACCCAGGCGGCGATGAACCAGTGCGCTGCCGACATGTATGCAGAGGCAGATAAGCAACTGAACCTAACCTACAAGAACCTTATGGCCAAGCTGGAGGTTTCCCGGCAGGAGGCGCTGAAACAGGCGCAGCGCGACTGGATCAAATACCGGGACAGCCATTGCAAATCAGAGGCCGCCGCTGTGCAAGGGGGAACCCTTTATGGCAGTGTGGTGAATGGTTGCCTTGCGGAGGAGACGAAATTACGGCTCGAAAAACTGAAAATCATGGAGCAGTAATTTTTCTGCCGACGGTAGGTAAGTTAATTAAATGACGTAATGGGATATTGTTTTCATCGTCGCCCCATATCAATGAGGCGACGATGATTGTTTGCATTGTCGTCTGGTTGGATCATGGGAACAGGTTCTCTGTTCCCATGTGTCCATTATGCCGCCTTCACATCCACTGCCGCCGCCGCTGCCAGCCCGGCCTGCAATGATGCCAGCCTTGCCTTGGCGGTGGTCAGGGCGGCATTGGCATGGTCAAGCTGGGCGGTGGCATTGCTGCTGACGGCCAGCTCCGCATTATAGTGCTCTGCGCTTTTCTGATAGAGCCGTTCGAGATGTCCCAGGACACCGGCCTCATGATGCTTGCCGGGTTGCAGGTCGTGGCGTAGCGTATCGGCCTGGGATCGCGCCAGATTGAGGCAGCCGCGCGTGGTGGACAAACCGGCGCTGGCAGTCAGACAGCTATCCTGGGCGACCAGAGCCAGCGCCACAACATTGGCGCAGTCGCCCGCCGCCCTGCTCAGCTGTTCGATCAGCGTATCGGGGATCATGGGGTTGGACGTCTTTTGCTTGTTGGCCAGATGGCCTGCCTTCTCCAGCAAATTGACAACAAAGGTCAGTTGGCGCAGCAGGTCGACCTTGGCGTCGGCAACCTTGGTCTGGGCTTCATCCACTTCGGTCACCTGCCGATGGGATTCCGCGCAGGCAGCCGCAAGGCCGTTGGCGGCGGACTGGGCAGATTGAGCCTGATTAAGCGTTGCCAAGGCCGCCGCCCGGGCCGCATCGGCCTGGACCAAACGCTCCTGGAAATGCTGAGCCCGCGCAGAAAGGTTGTCGATGACGGTCTGGCGCGATGCCACCTCGCGCTGCAAACGGGCGACCGCATCGGTCAGGGCGTTGATCTCGGCCAGTTTCAGCTGCGCGATGTCGGGGATCATGAAGGGGGTCATGACAGTCTCCGGGAAGAGAGATTTCAGGCGAAATGCCAAACATGGTCGAGGCGGGTAAGGGTGTCCTGCCAGCCACTGGGGTCGCTGCCACGCATCGTGGAAAGGACGACCGGGGCATATCGGTGCCCCGCCAACAGCGGGTTGCCGAAGCTGTCCTTGCCTTCGGGACCCAGATCGACCGCATACCAGAGCACGTCGTTCTTTTTGAGGGTGGCCGGCAGGTTGGCCCCGTCGGGGGCGGCGTCCAACAGGCGCGCCATCACATAATTTGCCGGTGCCACCCCGCGCGCCGTTTCCAGCGTGAAGTAGGAAGGCAACGCGTCCTTACGCGCAGGGTCGGACAGGGTACCGTCGATGGCATGGTCGATCAGGATACACCGCAGTTCCAACCGTTGTGCCGCCTGCGCCGCATGGGCACCGGCCTTATCGATCAGGGCGCCTAGTTCAGGCAGCAACCGTCGCAGCGTACCCAATTGTGGTACGGGCTCGGCGGGGTCCGGCGTTTCAGCCAGAAGTTTCAGCAGCGCGTGAATATCGGCGCCGCTGGTGCTTGCCTTTCCCTCCTGCAAGGCCTCGATATCTGCCTTCAGAAGCGGAACGAAGGGGGGCA
>JAIXTS010000046.1 GCA_027483805.1 Azospirillum sp.
ATCCTGCGTATGCCTTCGTGGAGACGTGCCCGGTCCATCTGCCCTCCCAATCAGGGACGACATTAAAACCGGACACTTCACGAGCTACATACAAAGGACATTTCACAAGCTAGCCACAGTAGAAAAATTGCTCTGTTGTCAGAATGGGTTCCAGAGGGTAAGTTCAGCGCTGTTCCGCGATTGGAAGCGGATTGAAACCCGATAATTAGATGCGCTCAATTTTCCCTCCAAGGAGTTCAGCGCTGTTCCGCGATTGGAAGCGGATTGAAACTTCCAGTAGTGAAGATATATAAGCTAATACAATGTTCAGCGCTGTTCCGCGATTGGAAGCGGATTGAAACCCACCAGAGTGTCGTAGCCGTGCTGCAGCTCTTGTGCAAGTTCAGCGCTGTTCCGCGATTGGAAGCGGATTGAAACATTGGTAAATTGGTCGAAAACAGCTCCCGAAAAATCGTTCAGCGCTGTTCCGCGATTGGAAGCGGATTGAAACCCCAGGTCGAAGCCCGTCATATCGGCGATGCTGGTTCTGGACCGTTCCGCGATTGGAAGCGGGTTGAAACACAGTGTACCAGCACCACCGTGAGATGATGCGAGTTCAGGGCCGTTCCGCGATTGGAAGCGGATTGAAACAGCCTGTATTTCTCACTTGTTTGGCAACCATTTTCACCGTTCAGGACCGTTCCGCGATTGGAAGCGGGTTTGTTCAGGCTTCCGCCAATATGGAGCGCATGAACGGACAGGGCCGTTGCCTGAGCGTGGTTCGCTCTATGGTGGCACGGTCGTCTGTTAAAGCCTATGCCCCTTTAACCGCGTGACCGAATTCACTTTGCGTAATACAACCTTTATGTCACGATCCTGGTTGCAATGGTCGGACAGGGGCGCATGGGATGGGGCGTTATCTGCTGTGGGTGGAGGGGGTGGATTTTGGTGCCGCTCTTTATGACACGACTGACCTTTCCTGTATCCGCGGCAGCGGTCTAGCCTTACTTTATGCGTCAAAAAGGGTGCAGGTCCTCCTGCAGGCTTGTCCCGGCATCTCATCGGTCGATCCGTTATTCGGTGGCGCCTCGCTGGCTGCCATGACCTTTGACGCCGACCCGGCGTTGGCACGGAACGCCGTTGCCTTTCTGCGCACCGCCCTGGCCAGTGAGGGGGCGGATTGGATCAGTATCCACAAAATCCTGGACCGCATGTCCGGGTACGATCCCGATGCGGTCACCTGGGAGGGGGCGCTGCCGCTGGCGCATCTGCGGGTGCTGGTGGCGATGGCCCCAGTGGTGCCGGATGCCGCCGGCGGTGACGGCATCGATGCCGCCATCCGCGCCGCGCGGGCTGATCTGCGGGCACGCCAATGGCAAGGACTGGGACCGCCCTTTACCGGCGCCCATGGTGATGCCGTCCGGCCCGACAAGGCGCGGTTCGGCGGCATCCTGCCGGCCGTGCGGCCGGTGCCCGTGCCCCGGGACTGGGCCGACCGGGAATTTGCCGAGAAAGGGGAGAGCCGGGCCTGGATGTCGGCCTCCGTCGCGGCGCGGCGTACCTTTGGCCGGCATATGCGGCAATATTTCTACAGCACGGAACTGGACGATGCTGCGCTGGCGGCACGCTTCGTCAACTCTGTTGATGATATTCCAGGCGACCTGCCGGACACCGACCCGATCAAGGACACGCTGCGCAGCAAGCTGGCGGTGATCTATATCGACGGCAACGGGTTCACCGACATCAGGGCGCAGATCACGCGGGAGGGTGAGTTGCATCCCCTGACGGTGTTTGCCAACCAGGTGCGCAGCCAGCAACGGCAGCGGTTCCTGCGGCCTATGCTGGAATTCCTGATCGACCAAAGCCGAGGGGATCATGCGTCGCGTGTGGCGCGTGACATTGATGATCACGAACTTGCCGACGATCGTCCCACCCGGTACCAGGCTCTGCGCTTTGAAACCCTGATGTGGGGCGGGGATGAAATGGCGTTCTCCCTGCCGGGATGGTTGGCCCTGTGGTGGGCGCGGGCCTTTTTCACGCAATGGGCCGATGGCTGGACGGTGCAGGACCATCCCCTGACCCATGGCATGGGGATCGTGATCTGCGACCGCCGCACTCCCTTGCGCCAGGCCCGCGCCATGGCGGAAAGTTTGGCCGATGCCGCCAAACAGGCCAGGGGCGCGGCGGGGGAGCGTATCGACGCCGTGCAGATCGAGATTTTTGAAAGCGCCGACCTGCCCGATGGTGGCCATGGGCTGCACGGGCACCGGGCCGCCCTTTATCCGGGACTGGACATGGAAGGGCATACCGGTGCTTTCACCCTGACGGTGCCGGAACTGGCGGCGCTGCCGGAATTGATCAAGATGCTGCGGGACGAGGAAAAGGGCCTGCCCCGGTCGCAGTTGTACAAGAGACTTCGGGAACTGAAAACCGGCGCCGGAATGGCGGCGACCGACAGGGTTGTCACCTTGTTCGCCGATTACCTGTCCAAGGCGGGCAAGGGGCGCGACAAGGCGCTGGCTGCCATCGATGCCTGGGGGGGAACGCGGCCCGCCGGGCTGAAGCTGGCGCTGCTGGCCCAATATTGGGATTACGTTGATCCGTTCGGGGGTGGCTGGCCCGATCCGCCGAACGCAGACGCTGCCGATACGGGGGCGCGGTCATGACCCATCGGCACGAACTGACCATCAGCGTGACCCTGCGCAGCCCCTTCATCCTGCCCGGCCTGAATGTTGCCAGCCTGGGTATTGATACGCCAGCCCTGCGAGACGAAGCGGGACAGCCCCTGGTTCCGGCCGATCAGGTGAAGGGATTGCTACGGGCGGCCATGGTTTCGCTGGTCACCGTTGGTGCAGCCAGCCGGCAGGAACTGGTTGAGCTGTTTGGCAAGGCCTCCCCCGATGCTGCCGGGGGCGTCACCGCTTCCAACGCGCCCGAGCGCGGTGGCTTGATCACGGCCGATCTGGCAGCGGACCTGATGCCGCCTGCCGATCCCCACAGTATCACGCGCATCAAGATCAACGATGCCACCGGCGCCGTTCAGCACGGCGCCTTGCAAGTAGTGGAACTGGTGGCGCCCGTCGGTCAGGATGTCCCGTTCACCGGCACCGCCATCCTGCGCTGTCCGCCGGAACGGCTGGAGCGGTTGGTGGGCCTGCTGGCCAAGGCCTGGGCCCTGGTGCCGGCCATCGGTGGGGCTAAAAGCGCCGGGTTCGGTCGGGTAACGCAAGCGCGGGTGACGGTTGCCGCCTCCGCCCCGCTATTGCCGGCGGCAGTCGCCGATAAGGCGGTTGACAGTGTCTGGCTGGATGTCAGCTTCGACCGGCGGTTGCTGGTCGATGCCAAACGCCTGTCCGATAATGTCTGGCGCGGGTCAGAAATCGTGCCGGGCGCTGCCATCAAGGGGGCGCTGGCCCGCGCGCTGGAACTGGCTGGGGAGAGACCCGAGGCAGCAGACAGCCCGCTGGGACAGGCACTATCAACCATCCGCATCGGGCACGCCTTTCCAACCGATAAGGATAGGCGGCTGCTTTGCGACCTGCCGCTGCCCCAATCCCTGGTGCAGTTAGAGCAAGGGGACGGGACGATCCTGGATGCGCTGATGGTGCCGCCAGCCCATATCCCGATGGGACGCAATGGCGCCGTACCCGCCTATGTCGGCGACTGGAAAAACGGAAAACGACCGGACCATCTGCCGTCATCCGACATGGCCGCATTGCCGCGTATCCACACCAGGATCGGCGAAGGCTATACGGCGGCCGAGGGCGACCTTTATGTCGATATCGGTCTGTCGCCCTGGCGGGATGCGACGGCGAGTGAACCCCGGTTCTGGCGGTTGCGGATTGATCGCAACGGGGCCGATCCGGTCTGTTTCGCCCGCTTCATTGCGCTGTTGTGCCAGAGCGGGCTGGATGGCGTCGGCACGACCGGTGCCAAAGCGACGTTCCGGGAGGCAACCCCACCGCCGGGACTGAATATTGGCCCTGTATCCACGCCAACGGGCGACCTGTGGGCCGTGACCCTGATCACCCCGGCCCTGATGCTGCCGCACGACGTAGGTAATGCCCTGCACGGTGCGTATCAGGAATATTGGCGGCGGGCGCTGGACCAGCCGGACCTGATCCTGCGCAATCTTTTCGCGCGGCACCGACTGGCCGGTGGCTATATTGCTATGCGGCGACGCCATTTCGGCCCATCCGCCTATCGGCCATTCCTGTTGACGGAACCGGGGACGGTGTTTCTGCTGCAAGGTCCACTGGGGGCCGCCCTGAAACGTCGCCTGGGTACGGGTCTGCCGGCCCGTGGCGCCAATGGTGGTTGGGCGACGGACTGGCGGACCTGTCCCTTCCTACCGGAAAACGGGTTCGGCGATTTCCGCCTGAACCTGGTCGATCATGCACAGCTGGGACAGGGGATGCATGGCGTCGCCCGGGCGGAGGATGCGGATGTCTGATGATCCAGGCATGGGCCTGCACCCGTATCGTATGGAAATCAAGGCTTGGCTGGTTGCCGAAAGCCCCCTGCATCTAGGCGATGGCGGGGTGGAAAGCGGGCGGCTGAAGAAATCCGACAAGGATGAGGACCCGCTGCTGTCCACCCTGCTGCGGGATGCCAATGACCGGCCCTTCATTCCCGGTTCATCGCTAAAGGGACTGTTGCGCGGCCTGATTGCCGACCGCGCGCAGGCGGACGCCATGTTCGGGGTGCCAAAACTGGACAGGAGTAACCATGGCAGAATGAGCCATGTCGTCGTCTGGGGGGGAACCTGCATCCCAGGACCGGTGAAGGAGGCCCCCTATGGCACGCAATTGCGCGGCGACAGTTTCGCCGCCGCCCGTACAGCCATCAACCCGGAGACCGGCACAGCGGACGCGCATAAGCTGTTCTTTCAGGAGATGCTGGCACCCGGCACGCGGATCCCGCTTGACATGCTGTTGATCGCCGATGACGGGCAGACGCTGGACCGCCAATGGCAGGCCTTGCTACCGCTGCTGGCGCGATTGGCGCTAGGCACGCAGCTGGGCAAGGGTAAGAGCGATGGGCAAGGCCGCGTGCGCTTGTTGTCCGGCAATCTCGTGGTTACCCGCAGCGCCTTGCAGGGTGATGGGAGGATGTCGGCGACACCCGTGCCTGTCCCCGATCTTTCGCAAGTGAAACCAACGGCGGTTGCCGGCAAATGCTGGACCCTGACGTTGACCTGCCCCGGCCCCTTCGCCGTGCTGGACAGTTCCAAAAAACGCGACCGCAAGGCCGGGCAGGAGGCGGACAAGGACAATCCAGCATTGGCGGCGCAGACGTTGGGTGGCGACCTACCGCACATTCCCGGCGCCAGCCTGATGGGAGCCCTGCGTGCGCAGGCACGCTGGCTGCGGGCGTTGACGGGCGAACTTGGTGACGGCGCCCCGTCGGGCGACGCCCCCGCTGTCCGCGCCCTGTTTGGCACGACGGGCCATAGGGGTCGGTTGTCGCTGGAACAACTGACGGTTACCTCCGGAACGAAATGGGACGTCACCTCGGTCAAGCTGGACCGTTTCTCAGGCGCGCCCATCGACGGCGCCCTGTTCACCACCAGAACTTATACCGGGGTCGCGGCCACGGCTACCTTGCGGCTGATGCCGGACGCTGACGATGATGCGACGAGCTTGGCCGAGGAATTGTTCGCCGCCATCCGAGATGATGGTTTGATGCTGGGGCATGGCACCAACAAGGGCTTTGGCTGGTTCGACGTGGCGGTGCAGGAGGACATAAATGGCTGAAGATCCCCGCTTGGCCACGCTCAAGGCGAAACTGATCGCAGCCTGCGAACGGCTGCTGGATGAGCCCGGTGCCAAATTGCGGCGTGAGGTGATCTTCGACGATCTCGCCGATAAACTGTATGATCAGTTGATGGATGCTGGCGACGCTGTCGATGATCCCGATGCAACCGCCACGGAATTCAGGTCCGAACTCTCGCGCCTGTTCGCGCCTGCCCCGCAGGCGCGCCTGGGCAAACAATCGGCGTCGTCAGTGGCAAGACTGCCCACGGGATCGGGCAAACCTCGCGAACCCGTGCCCTTGCACCTTCTGACATCTCCCTACCGGTTCGTGAAATTGAACGATAAGGTCGTGGTGGCGGAAACGCCTCAACCCCTGTGCCAGCCCCGACCGGGCGGGTTCACCGGTCGCATCAATGTTGAATGGGCCGTTGAAACCCCGATGCTGATTGGCGAGGAGAAGGACGAGCTGTCGCGGCCTCTGCGCCTCCCGGATGGTCGCTATGCCATTCCCGGCGCAACGCTGCGCGGCATGGTGCGGGCCTCGGCGGAGATCGTGGCGGGTGCGCGCCTGTCACAGATCAATGGTCATCATCGCTATGGGTTAAGGGATTTCACGCATCCCCTGGTCCGACCGCCGGAGGATGAGAAGAAGTCTCTGCTGCACGCCGACAGGGTAAAGGCAGGCTGGTTGCGTTATGATGAAGCCAGCGGCGAAGCCCACATCACACCATGTGCCAGCTGGCGGCGGATTGCTCACGATGATCTGCGTGGTCTGTTGAAGGTAACAGCAGAAAGTGATCAGTACCGTTGGCGTGCCCGATGGCTTGCTACACCTATGGTGGACCGTTATGCCGCCGCCGGTTTCAAGATTGTCGGAGGGCGGGCACCGCGTATCGATTTCGACACGGCACCCGTGCTGATTTTCCACCGCACAGGCACCGGGCCGTCGGATGGCGTAGCGAAGCCGAATGCCGCTGGTGAGCCCGGACGGCTGGTCTTTTCCAACCGGTCACCGGCGGCACCACCTGCCGAGATCATCCGCCAAGCTGAGGCGCGTGGCGGTGCGGGGCAGCCAAAGAAGAACGAATATGTCTTCTTCGTTGACCCCATGGCCCAGCCGTTCAAAGTGGACGCGAAGGCCTGGGATCGGTTCTGGCTGATCAACACCAAACCGGCCCGCCGCCGCCGCGAACCGGATGGCAGCCTGGCCGTGCTGTGGTCGACGCTGAAAGCCGGCGGGAAGGTTCCGGTTTTCTATGTGCAGGAGAAGGATGGTTCGCCGGAGACCCTGCAACTGGGTCTCACCCGTTTCTTCAAGATCGCCCACGCCCATTCGGTGCGCGACCTGCTGGACAAGGAACGGGGGCAGCCGCACGCGCAGCCCGCCGCACCCGGTGCGTTCAAGCCTGATCTGGTGGAATCCCTGTTCGGTCATGTTCTGGAGGCCGACGATTTCTCTCCGTCGGCGCCAAATGGTCAGTCTGTGGCCCGCAAGGGGCGCGTCGCTTTTGGTTTCGCCTATCTCGACAATTCGTGTGAAGCAGAGGAAACTGGAACCATCCGCACGGTGATGGGTGCCCCGCGCGCTTCATTCGCGCCGTTCTACCTCGCGGGCCGCATTAAGGATTATTCCCACCCCGAGGCCCGGCTGGCGGGCCGCAAGCGCTATGTTCCGCGTTTCCGGTCCCAGGATCTGGCATCGGCGCCGGCACGGCTGGTCGCCAGCCTGACGCATCAAGTCAGCCGCCTGGGACGCACCTCCGAGCAACTGAACGAAATTGGCAGCGACCTCCGTCTGTTGCGCCACCAGCGCGACGGCGGCGAACTGACGTTCCGTAGCGATATTCGTATCCAAAATGTCAGCCCCGTTGAACTGGGATTGCTGCTCTGGGTGCTGACCCATGGCGGTGATCCTGCCAAACCCTATCGTCACCAGATCGGTCGGGCCAAGCCGTTTGGCGCGGGGCAGGTGCGGGTGCGCGCGCTGCGCCTGACCCTGCAACCGCATGATCCGGCGGGTCCATCCCTGCTGCAACCGCCAGACGCTACTGAACGGCCGGGCACTGGCGGCGAAGGCTGGACGGATGGCACGCTGTCCTTACGCCCCTTCCTGTCGGCGTTCGGGGCATTCATGGCGCGGAATTGGACCGGATGGCCCAACGTGCGGCCCGTGACACAGTGGCTGCGATCCTGCCGGCCGGATTGGGGCGCGGAACAGGTCGGGCAAAGACCGGAACCGGAGGGCCGCTTCAGTTATCCTGAACTGAAGGAGTTCAATATTATCCGAAGGGTTGTGAAGATGGACAACAAGCCGACCGAACCGCATCCAGACAATCCTGTTTCGCTTCTGGGCGTGCCGATAAAATAACGATAATGGCGACCAGTAGGGTCAGGGTGGCGATTGCTAGGTTGCTGACGGCGAAATTATTGAAGAATCTTGAGTGGGATGCCCGCACAGCGCAGGATAAGATGAAACCGGCGATAGCGGCGAGCAGCGTGACAATGCCTATAGCGATGGCTAATGCTCCCCACCCGAGCGCACCCTGCTCCTGCCCAGGCAGGAGCACGTTTATACCCAGGGCTCCCGTGATCAGCGATGCGACAAGACCCACAGCGGCAATCTTGTTGAGTTGCAGACCCGCCTCTGTCGCCCGTTGCGCCTCCTCCGTCGCCTCATGCCCCTCGGCCGCGTTCAACATGGCGGTCATATCGCGGGCCTTTTCGCTAACCTCGCGGTAAAGTGCCGGCAGGCGCATCTGGTCGCGCCACTTCTCGAACAGCTCCTGGCCCTGAACCTGATTGGACAAGGTGGGGAACCAGCCATGGCCCAGGAAATCCAGCCACTCATCCTGCGCGTCCCGCAAGCGCCGCCGAAAGTTGGGATCGGACAGCCGTCCGGTGCCCGTGGGCGCCAACCGTTCCATCAATCGCAAAAGGGCTGCCTGCTGGTACAGCAGGACCAGCGCCATGTCGGCGTAATGATGTCGGAAATGGTCCTGCAACACGTTCAGCGTGAACCATTCCTCCCGGCCAACGAATGTGAACTGGTACCCCGCCAGCAGATAGCGGCTGCGCATCCAGTCCGCCCCATCTGGATCCCAGAACCGGTCATCGCAATGGGCGCGTGCGAAATCCGGCAGGAAGGTTGTGGCATGGGGCAGGCCGGAACCCGGCGGGTCGGCGAAACATAGCCGGACCCAGTCCGCCTCGCACAAAGCCGTCGGGTCGTCCAGGGTCAGGAAGGCCATACCGGGCAGCCGGTCATCCAAGAGATGCGACAGGTATGCTTCTTCTGCTTTCGGCCTCAAGGAAAGCGGGGCCAGCAGTTCCGCCCACCAGGGCAGCAGGGTCGGGGCCAAGCCGGTATGGCTGTTGTGCATGTCCAAGCCCTGCCGACGGGTCAGTGCCGTCCAGGACTGTGTTCGATCGGCATAGTCAATGACGACCGAGGCCGGCACCTGACCCGGTGCATTGCCTATCCAGAAGGAAACATAGCAGCGCCGCACCTCATCCAGGCATTGTTGCGCCACGGCCAGGGGCAGGTTGGGCGTTTCGCAGCAAAGATCGGCCCGCAGGATCACCACGCCCGCCCGGAACAGCGACAGTTCCAACCCGTCAACCCTGAACGAAACCTCGGTCGGCACCGTGCCGGAAAGCGTGACCCTGATCCGCCGCGGCAGGTGGGCTTCGGTCGCTCGAAACCGGCGCCGCACCGGGGCCCCGGTACCGCCGTCCGTCTGATGGGGGTACAGCAGCTTCTGCACGAACGGGTGCATATAGACGGCCGCCGCGTACTGGGTGGCCAGCCTCTGTTGCTCCACCTCCTCGCCGGCAATGACCATCGCCGCCGCAAATGGATGCTGCCATTCCTGCCAGCGCCCGTCCTTCTTCAACGACCTCTCGATATCCTCGATGGTTCCGCCCTGGACCGACAGCGACCAGAACAGGATTTCCCGGAAGGTCCCGACATTCATGCTAGTGCAAGCCCCCGCCATATCCCCATTGACGCCATGATATCGGGGTGGACCCCTGCCGTCACCCCCAATGGCCGGGAGGCAAGGCGGCGGGACACTGTAGAATGGCGATAGTCAGTTGACTATATTTGATTTTCTGGTGTGGTGGCGATTAATTCGGTGGTGGCCCTTGACAGATTGTGACGGTATTTCTGTTTCACAGTGGAAATTCGGGTAGGATAGGCCATTGCATCAGGCTCTTCCAGAGGGTAAGTTCAGAAGGGCTCCGCGATTGGAAGCGGATTGAAACTCCTCGTTGTATTCCTGAAACTTCATCCAAAGGGTGGATCAACCCGCCGCCGCCCGGTCCAGCAGGGACAGGGCGTCAGCCAACAGCGTGTCGGCGGTTGTGGCGGCCAGCATGCGGGTGAACAGTTCCGCCCCCTGCATTTGCCCGGTCATCGGGCCGGTCCCCAGGGTCAGCAGGAACGGCCGCAAGCGGCGGGCGATGCCGGCCACCGCTTCGACATTCGGCAGGCGGGCCAGATCGGCACGGATACCCTGGGCGGCGGCCGCGCGCAGCAGCGCCACCATGAACAGGCGCCGGTACAGGACGGTCAGATGCCGCCCCCCCACCCGTGCCGCGAAATCGCCATGGCCGACCAGGGTCAAACTATGGTCCGTGACCATATATCGTGATCCGAGGGTGGAGAACCGGTCATAAAGGCTGCGGTCCAGTTCCGCCGTCGACCAATCGGGGGCATAGGCTGGCGTGGGCGCGAACGGGTCCACGCCTGAGAAGCGCCCCAGCATGACGCGCCAATTGGCGGTGACCGACGGCAGGTCCGGCGGCGGTGGCCCCAGGGGGGTCACCGCGCCCACCAGCCGGGCGCGGTCATCCTGCATCAGCGCCACGTCCGTTGCCTTCAGACCCCAGGGCGCCAGCATCAACCCCGCCAGCGCCCGCCATGGCTCCTCCTGGCCCAGCACCTCTCCCATCGTCATGTTGCACAGAACATCGTCGCCAAGCCGCAGGCAATGGCTATCACCGGCGGCGGGTGGCATTTCAAAGGCGGTGTATAAGGGGCGCAGTGCGGCGTTCAGGTCCAGCAACTCGGCCAGAGTTCTGGGCGCCGGGTCCTGCCGCCGGGCCATATCCAGCCCCGCCACCTGCCGCCAGAAGGGCTGGCCGCCGCCTGCATCGGTGGGCCAGCCCTCGCCCTCAATCCCCCATTCCAGCACAAACAGGCCACCGGGTGCCGCATGCAGCATCAGGTGCGTCAGCGGCAGGTGCCATGTCTCCCCCCGCCGGGTCAGGGCCAGAACCGGGGTCGGCCCGGTCCAGCCTGTGCTGAGCAAGCCGGGCCGATCGGGGGAGGATGGCTGCATGACATCGGCCAAGCCGGGCAGCCAATAGAGCCGCTCCTGCACGCCCTCATCCGCCAGCGCGACTGGACCGGTGCCCAGACCGGTGGGCACGCACCCCGCCGGGCCGCGCAGCACGGCCAGGAAGCGGCTGCGCCACCGCGATAACGGACGCGCGCCGATCAACAGGGCGGACAGGATGTCATCGGCCAATCCGGACAAGACTGCATCGCCGCCTACATCGCCGGCCGACACCCGCCAAGGGTTGCCGGTCTCGGCCAAGGTGGCCGGCAACAGCCGACGCAGCGGTTCCAACAGCTCGGCCGGGCCGGCAAGCTGCACCAGGGAGAGGCCATCACCGGCACCTGTGGGACAAAGGGTGAGGGACAGTCCATCCCCTTCCGGCGTCTGGCCTGCTTCGTCGCGCAGGTGAAGGATCAGGTCACCTTGCGTCGGCCGATGTCCGCGTTTCGCCGACAACCCGATCCTGTGGAATTCCGCCATCACCACCCTCCATCACCCGACCGGCAGAGTGGACGATCATGGACCCATCATGCAAGGCCGCAACCCGGATACGGCATTCTCAACTTGGGGCCCCGTACAACCGTCCGTGCTGCATCTAGTGCACTGACTCATTGAAGGGATACACCCGGAGCACCGCGGAGTTTTTCGAGGATGGCTTCGGCTGATTTTGTCCAGACGAAGGGCTTGGCTTCGCCGTTGTGCTCCTTGATGAAGCGCCTGATTTCGTCCTGGAGTTGGGAGACGGAGGTGAAGACGCCTCGGCGCAGCCGCTTTCTGGTGATGATGGAGAAGAAGCCCTCGACGGCATTGAGCCATGAGGCGGAAGTGGGCGTGAAATGGAACACCCACCTTGGGTGATCGGCCAGCCATTCCAATACCTTGGGATGCTTATGGGTGGCATAGTTGTCGACAATGGCGTGAACGACCTTGCCGACGGGCACAGCGCGCTCGACGGCATTGAGGAACGTGATGAATTCCTGATGGCGATGCTTTGGCATGCAGCGGCCGACCACTGTACCATTCGGCACGTTGAGCGCCGCGAACAGGGTGGTGGTGCCGTTGCGCTTGTAATCATGGGTCATGGCCCCCCATTTGCCGGGCTTCAGCGGCAGTCCGGGCTGGGTGCGGTCCAGCGCCTGGATCTGGCTCTTCTCGTCGATGGACAGGACGACGGCATGGATGGGCGGGTCCATGTAAAGACCGACGATGTCTTCCACCTTGGCGGCGAAGGCCGGGTCGTTGGAGCGCTTGAAGGTGCGGATGCGGTGCGGCTGGAGACGGTGCGCCGGGACTATCAGCCCCTCGCGCAGGCGTGCGCCGTCATGGGCGGCGGCATCGCTGACCAGCCGGCGCCGGATCACCCCATGTCGCCGGTCGATGGCGATATGTACCTTGTAGCCAAAGAAGGGGATGGCAATGTCGGGCGGCTGTGGTTCCCCCTCGGCCGCTGGCTTGGCCTTGGCGAACTTCACCGTCCAGCGCGCCTCCACATCCTTCTGCGCCGCCTTGGCCGGCTGATCGGGCCAGATCTCTTTGGCCGACCTGCCCTGCTTGATCGCAGCCTTCTCCGCGTCCTTGTTGCGCTGCCGCGGCGCCGCCACCAGCGTGGCATCCACGATCTGACCCGACATCGGCAGGTAACCCGCAGCAATAATCGCCTGCTCCAGCCGCGTGAACAGCGCGTCCAGCGCCCGCGCCGCGATCAACGCCTCGCGGGAATCCCACAGCGTATTCGCATCGGGCACCCCGTCCCCCGGACCCAGGCCACAGAACCGCATCCAGCTCAGCCGGTCACGCACCAGATACGAGGTCTGTTGCAGCGACATGCCGTGCAGCGCCTGCAACACCAGCATCTTGAATTTCAGCACCGCATCAAAGGGCGGGCGACCGCCCTTGCGCGGATCACCGCGCCGCAGCGCCTTGGCCAGAACCGGCCGGAACGGCTCAAAATCAACCGTCGCCGACAGCCGCTCCAGCGGATCACCTTCCGCCGACAACTCACGCAGACGATCCTCAAAATCCCAGAAACCGCCCTGACCCGACATCACCGACCCCGCTACAGGCTGCATGCCTCATCATAGCAGAAATTGGCGATTTCCGGAGGTGTCCATCTTCACTTCTTATGGATTTGACCAGAATATCAAACGGTTAGTGCTGATTTCATCTCGCCAGTCCGGTGATTGGCGCGCGCCAGGGATTTTCCCGCAGAACTCAATTGGGTCATACGAAAATCCAGGATAGGAATATTTAAAGAACTCCCGATTACACACTACAAAACCTCGCGCGGATTTTAATATAACCTTTTCAATATATTTATCCTGAACCGATTTCTCGACCTCACTGATCGCGTAATTACTGATCACAAGATCATACGGGCCGAATTCCCCAGCATCAATTTCGAAGAAATTTACATTCTGTAAACAAAATATATCCAGATATCGCCGAGCCAACAGCAGCGGTTCAGGCAGATCAAAGAGATCATACGATTTTATCTTGAACAGAGCGCTTAATATCCGACATTGCCCACCATAGCCGACACCGATTTCCGCAACACGCATAGCATCAAGATCGCCAAACATTTCTCTCATGTCGATTGCGAACTTGATATAGCGAAGAGTTGTTGGTGAGAATGCCCCGATATTGCTGTATCGGAACAATTGTGGCCCACCGTAGAGATCATTGCGCCTGAACTCATCCATATAATCTAGAATTTTAGGGAGTTTATTAATTGCTAATGTCGCATATTGAGACCCACATTCACCACTCACTGTCTCCACAATGGATTTGTAAATCGGATGATTCCGAAAACTACCAAAAATCTCGTCAATTTCCGCCGCCTCGGCACAGAGTTTCCGATAATCAGAAATGTCACTAATACTTGTTCTTACAGACATGTGGATATCACTTCCAATCTCATGCGCCTTTTTCAATGATAGCTGAAGATATTCCTCAAAGGCAACCTGGACGGATAACGAGGCCGCACCGTCGCGGTAACCCTACGAAACAAGCCATTGGCTTGAAATGCGTGATCACCAGCGCCGCCTGCACCTTGGAGAACACTGACTACAAAGAGTTACATCGGTAACGCCGTTACCTGAATTACGCCCTTCCTGCAAGAAAATAAGCTGCGACTCGACATCACGGCGGAGGCCATCGTGAAGGCGGCGAAGGAACGGCTGTAAGCCTGTACTGATATCATCGGCTTGAAATACTGACTCATCAGTATTTCAAGCTTCGGCGACATGGGCCGCCGCCGCACCAGTAGGCGCGGATACTAACGGTTAAGAGTTTTGACCGTTAGTATTACGCTATTCAAAATGAAAGCGGCACCGGAGATTTCCGGTGCCGCTTTGCTTTTCAGGACACATCTGCGGTTGGCACGTCACCGCAAGCGCGGCTACGCATCCGCCTTCGCGGCAACGGCCGCACCATGGCTGCGAAGGGCGTTCCTTAGCTGTCCCTGACCCAGCCCGGCCTCGGACAGCTTGTCGCCGCCGCCTTGCCGCCGGGATTGACCATGACGGCACCATCGGGATGCCCAGCCGCAGCCTTCGCCTCGGCAACAATCTGGAAGCGGCGACTGAATGCCAGGGTGACATTGGCGCGCGCCTCGCCGCCCCGATCGTGCAGGGATCGCATCTCGCTTATCACCTCGCCATGGGCCTTCTGCGCGGCTTCCAGCCGTGTCGATATCTCATGCAGGTTCCCTGTCCCCTTTTTCTGATGTTGCTGGCGGGATAAAACTCCCCAGAAGTGGCGAATGAAAAGTCCCCGGTTTTGGCAGAGGGCGACGCCATGGGCGCAGACAATCGCGGCGGTGGGCAACAGCTTGGAGCCCGGAACAGATTTCGCGAAGGCTGCTGCTCGACTTCCCCGAGGACAAGATCATGCGGAACAGCCATGAAGCCATTTATCAGGCCCTCTACATCCAGGGCCGCGGCGCCTTGCGTCGGGAACTGACGGCCTGCCTGCGCACCGGTCGGGCGCTGCGTGTACCCCAGGCCAGAGTTGGCCGCCGTGGCAATTCCTTCATCTCACCTGAAGTCACGATCAGCGAACGTCCTGCCAAAGCTGACGACCGCGCCGTTCCTGGACATTGGGAGGGTGATCTGATCATCGGACTGAACAGTTCCGCCATTGGTACGCTGGTCGAGCGCACAACACGGTTTACGATGCTCTTGCATCTGCCGGCGATGTCGTGTGTGGATGCCCCCGGTTAAGCAAGAGGAAACTTCTGACATCGTATCGGCTGCGAGGAATTCGATCGGTCGTGTGTCAGGCCTCATGATGTGGCCTGAACGGGCCACGGGCCGGTATGCTGTTCGAGAGGTGGGGTCCACATCGGTTCAGAGAGCTTTGCCGCTCGCGCGCCGGGACTGGTTCTCCTCACCTGAACATTGAAGTCCTTGCCGCCTATACCGTCAGTCGATCTTCCTGCCCGGGCCGCTGGGGCCCGCAACGCAACCCGTCAACCGCGCGCGTCGATTGCCGGATCACGCCGTTCGATAATCCTGTTGCCTGGTAACCATCGCCCAGATGATCCGCGCCATCTTGTTGGCCAGCGCGACGGCGACAACCATGCGCGGCTTGCACAACAGCAGGCGGCCAAGCCAACTATCGGCGGTCGGACCCCGCTGGCATATCCACCGGATGCGGCTCATCCCGCTGAGCCGGGTCTTGCCACCGGACGACAATTGTTTCGGCACCAGGCCCAGCCAGGCGGCGAAGTTCCTGCCGTTGGCAAAGGTCTTCAGATCCGGCGCGAAGGCGGCAAGTGCCCCTGCGGTAACCGGCCCGACGCCGGGAATGGTGCAGAGGCGCCGCAGGAACGCATCCGTCCGCGATGCCAGATGCAGACGCTGAACCAGCTCATCGATCCTCAGCGTCAGGGCCTTGATCTGATCCAGGTAGAAGACTGCCATTTCCCGGACGATGGCGGGCGCTTCGCAGCTTTCGTTACCGATCACCTGCTCCAACTGCTTGATGTTGGAGGCTCCCGTGGGCGCGACTATGCCGAATTCCGCCAGATGGCCGCGCAGGGCGTTGATCAGCTGGGTCCGCTGCCGCACAAAGCATTGGTGCGTGCGAAAGGTGACCGCCCGCGCCTGATGCTCGGCATCCTTCACTGCCACGAAATGCAGGTTTGGTCGACGGGCCGCCTCCGCGATGGCCTCGGCATCCGCCGCGTCATTCTTCTGCCGCTTGACGAACGGCTTCACATAGATCGGCGGGATCAGCCGCACCTCATGCCCTGTACCCTGGGCGACGCGACCCCAATGATGGCTGGTCGAACAGGCCTCCATCGCAACGATGCAGCGGGGATGTCCTGCCAGAAACTCCATCAGCTTCAGTCGCGACAAAGGCCGATTGAACAGCACCTTGCCGCTAACGTCCGTCCCGCAGACCTGGAAATGCCGCTTGCCCAGGTCGATCGCCAGCAGATATGTCGCCTCCATGACGACCTCCAGTGTGACGTAGGTCGGAAACCAAAATCTGGAAACCAACCGTCCCCAGGTGAAGGGGGCATCCACACCATCAGTTCATCCCTCTAATGGCCTGGGGGCATCATCGCGAATGAGCCCGGCACGGCGGACCATCCGCGGGAGACATTGGGTGATCCGGTGACGGTTCCTGCCGCTGCTACCATACCAGCGGCACGAAATCATGACCGATGGTCAAGCTTTCGTGCCCCTCAATCGCCGGCGCCAGCATCCGCTGGCTTGGCTACGCCGCATGTGCGGCGCGGCTGCGGTCGCCGCCGTACCGCCGGTCATAAATTATGACCGGTGGTATCACACGTGACTTGCAAGTTGCATGACGTCGAGGGTTGAGCGCGTAACAAAATCGGCGCCGATGCCTTTGAAGGCCATTGGTGAGGCGATGACAGCGGGACCGCCGATGGCGATTTTTACCTGCCGGCTTTTGCGGGTTGAGTGAACGCGGCGCACCACCTCGGAACAGGTCCTGGCTTCATCGACGCGGCTAACAGAAATTCCAAGAAGATCATAGGGCTGGCTGGATAGACGTGCGTAGAGCCCCTCATCAACCTCAAGGTCGCTGCCGCCATCGACCACCCAGCCCATGTCACGGAAACAGGATGCGACGATAGAAACGCCGAGGGTATGTTGTGCCCCATGCGTGCGGGCCAGAAGGATACGCCGCTGCGTATTCAGATTGACTGACGATCCCGCACCGGCGTGGGAGACATGGTTCACGATCATGCTGAGCCGCGTGGAGGCGACGGCAACTTGCATAAAATCGGCTTCGTCCGTGCACCAGCGATTGCCAAGCTGCGCCGCGACGGGTGCAAACAGATACACGGCCAGCGTTCGCACGGGAATGGACGCGCGGACCAGTTCTTCGATGACGCCACGGTGCTTGCGGGGATCGGGGTCGATCAGACAGTTCAACAGACTGATGCGATAGCCGATTGCCTGATCCACCCCGGGCATCTGCCGTGCAAGGGGATGAAATTCAGGATACAGCATCAAATCCTCACCATCACCCGCATTCAGGTTCTGGTGCCCGGATGCCGTGTCCGGGTGGCTGGCGCCGACAATGCTCGACACAGAACCTCTGATCGCACGCTCCAGCATGCGGTGATCACTGGTCCCCAGATGGGCTTCACCTGCCGTCGATTTTGTCTGTCGCGATTCCGAATGTCCTGCGGCGCTTGGTAAGCCGCTTGGCCGTTTGTTATCTTTGGTGGCCATGTCCCCCCCCTGGTGATTGGCCTGGGAAGTATGGCTTCCTCATGGCGCGAGATTACCCCACCTCTACGATTCTGCAATTTCTTTCATCGCCGGATTGATACCGGTCATTGACACCTTTGTGCTGGTCATTCCGCAGCAATGCCCCGGGCATCGGATACCGGTCCCTCACTGCCGGGGAAGGGCAGGGGGGATGCATGCGCCCTGTCGCCAAGGTCCAGGGCACCAATGACCAGCCGTTCGATATGCTCGGCGTTCAGGCTGGCCATCCTGTACATGTCTTCAGGGGAAGCATGAGCCATGAAGCTGTCGGGCAGTGTCATCGTCCGCACGCCGCATCGACCATCAAGCATGCCGCGCCCCGCAAGGTGATGCAGGACAAGGGCGCCAAATCCCCCTGTCGCCCCCTCCTCAATCGTGATGAGCAGGCGGTGCCGCGATACCAGTTCCTCAATGAGGGCGGTATCCAGCGGCTTAGCAAAGCGGGCATCCGCCACCGTCACGGAGATGCCCCGGGATGCCAATGCCTGACGTGCCGACAGGCATTGATCCAGCCGCGTGCCGAACGACAGAAGGGCCACCGTTGACCCGGTTTCCACCACGCGTCCCCGGCCGATCGGCAAGATCTTTCCGCGTGCGGGGAGCGAGGCTCCAGAGCCCTCACCGCGCGGGTACCGAAACGCGATTGGCCCTGCATCATGGGCGGCGGCCGTTGCAACCATGTGGACCAGTTCCGCCTCGTCGCTGGCCGCCATCACGGTAAAGCCGGGAAGGTTCGCCAGATAACCGATATCGAAGGTGCCGGCATGGGTCGGGCCATCGGCACCGACAAGGCCGGCCCTGTCGATGGCGAAGCGCACGGGCAGCTTTTGCAGGGCCACATCATGAACGATCTGGTCATAGGCCCGCTGGAGGAAGGTGGAATAGATCGCGCAGAAGGGCCGCAGGCCGCTGGCGGCCAGGCCGGCGGCAAAGGTCACCGCATGCTGTTCAGCGATACCGACATCGAAAGCCCGATCTGGAAAGCAGCGGGCGAACAGATCGATGCCCGTGCCCGCTGCCATGGCGGCGGTGATGCCGACAATACGGGTATCCTTCTCGGCCTCCGCGATCAGCGCGTGGGCGAACACCTTGGTGAAGCTGGGCTTCGCACTGGAAGATTTTGCCTGGGCGCCAGTGGCGATATCGAACGGCGAAACGCCATGAAATTTGTCCTCCGCCTTTTCGGCATGGACATAGCCGGCCCCTTTTCGGGTCAGCGCATGCAGAAGCACAGGGCCGGTAGTATCGCTTTTCAACCGGCGCAGCGTGTCGAGCAACCCTTTCAGATCATGGCCATCCACCGGACCATGATAGGAGAAGCCCATCTGTTCAAACAGGCTGGTCACGCCCGATGGCGCTGCTTCACCGGTCCCCGCGCGCGCTGGCGTGGCCAGGTGACCCAGATGCGCGGACAGGGCGCCGGTGGGGGGAGAAATGGACATGGCATTGTCATTGAGGATGACAAAGAGACGATGGCCGAGCGCGCCGGCATTGTTGATGGCTTCGAACGCCATGCCGGCGGACAGGGCACCATCACCGATGACACAGATGACATCGCCGACATCCGCACCCAGTTCCCGCGCGACAGCAAAGCCCAATCCGGCCGAAATGGAGGTGGAGGAGTGGGCGGCGCCAAACGGATCATGTTCGCTCTCCGCCCGTCGTGTGAAACCGGACGGCCCGTCCTTTTTGCGCAGCCGCCGCATCGCGTCGCGGCGACCCGTCAGCACCTTGTGGGGATAGCACTGATGGCCGACATCCCAGATCAGCTTGTCATGCGGCGTGTCGAAGACAGCGTGTAACGCGACGGTGAGTTCGATCACCCCGAGACTGGATCCCAGATGGCCGCCGGTTTCAGAAACGATAGACAGCGTCTCCGACCGCAGTTCCCCGGCAAGTTCCACCAGATCATCATCCGACAGGATACGAAGATCGGCAGGGTCCTGGATGGCATCCAGCAAGGGTGTCTGTAAAGGTATGGATAACTGGCCCATTGCGTATCCTCCCGCGCATGAGCATGCGCCCGCAGGTGATCCCTGCCGTCATTCTGTATCGAAGCCCACAGCCTTGCCGCAGGACGTGTCAGAATTGATTGTCAGAGAAATAGACTGGAGTGTAAACTTTTATTTACACATTTGGAGATTTTGGTGCCGATCGGTTTGCCAAGCGGCACCAAAGCCGGTTTCACTTACGGGGGCTGAACTGCCTGAGATAGGCGATCACATCGATGATCTCCTTATCGGTTTTGAGGCCGGGAAAGGCCATTTTGGTGCCGGTCACCAGGGTCTTGGGGTTAGGGAGATAGGCCTTCAGCAGCGTCTCGTCCCAGATTTTGCCGACACCAAAATCCACCATTGATTTGGAGTATGTATAGCCTGCGACTGTCCCCGGCTGCCGGCCGAACAGCCCCATCAGGGATGGCCCCACCTTGGGCTTGTCATTGTCGGCATTGTGGCACGCCATACATTTGTTGAAGACCATTTTGCCCGCTGTCGCGTCGCCTTCCTCAGCATGGGCTGTCGTTGGCAGCAGGGTGAGCGCGATGAAACAGACAAGTTTCAGGATTTTGGACATGTTGATCTCCCTTTGGAGAAGTGATGGGTCTTCCGATGGATTGAGCAGGAGCAGTCAGTTGGATCTGACTGTGTGACGCCGAACTGACCGGTGAGGTCATTGCGGATTGTGTCTATTCGTTTAGTGTCTCAACTGCCCATCAGGTCGGAGGAGAATTTCGTGGCGGCCCTTGTCTTCATCGGTATCGTTGTCGTCGCCGCGGCCAGCGGAGCCATTTTCAAGCCCGGTGAATGGTATGAGGGCCTGCGTAAACCGGCCTGGACACCACCAAAATGGGCCTTTCCCGTTGTTTGGACACTGCTTTACGCGGCAATAGCCTATGCCGGTTGGCAGGTTTGGACCCTGGCGGGCTGGTCACTGCCGATGGCATTCTGGGGCTTGCAGATCATTGTCAACGCCATGTGGTCATGGATGTTTTTCGGATTGCGCCGGATGCGTCTGGCCTTGGCGGATATCATCGCACTGTGGGCATCGATCCTGGGTTTCATCCTGACATCCTGGCCGATCTCAGAAATTGCGGCTCTTCTTTTCCTCCCCTATCTGGTCTGGGTGACAATTGCGGGACTGCTCAATTACTCGGTTCTGCGGCTGAACAACCGTGCCTGACCCGGTTCCCGGGTCAGGATGTCGATGGCATGCGCCATCAACGAGGCGGCCAGCAGGACCAGTATCCAGATCGGGCCCTGTCCGCGAAGGGCCAGCCCAAGGGCGGCCAGAAGACAGGTTCCAGAGCAGGCGTTGGCGCACAAGGCCTGGAAGCGACGCCGGGGTTCACTGGACCGCAGGGACAATGCCGCTGTTTCCGCCCAGAGCACCAGGATGGCGAAAAGGCAGATCCAGCCATTGTTGAGCGCGTCAAGCAACAGTGTCATGTCCGCCTGCCCGAATGCCGAACAACGCCTTGATATCCTTGAAAAACACCCGGATGTGCGCCAGCGGATCGCGCCGCACCAGCGCCTTGTTCAGATAGGATTCCCAGGTCAGGCGCTGGACATCCGGGTCGGCGCACATGGCCACGAATTTTTCTCGAAGCCGGTCACTGCGGTACCAGACAGCCTGCATGATGCCGAGGATAAAAAATACGCGGCCATGGGCGCGCATGAAGCGTCGCCGTGCCTGTTTCAAGTCGGCGGCTTGACCCGTTTTCAAGAACGACTCCACGGCATCGGCGCAAAGCCGGCCGCAAAGCATGGCATAGTGAATCCCTTCACCGGACGCTGGCGCAACCGTGCCGGCCGCGTCCCCCGTAAGCAGGACATTCCGCCCATTGTCCCACCGCCGCATGGGCTTCAAGGGCAAGGGGGCGCCTTCGCGCCGGATGACCTTGCAGGCGGCGAGGCCGGCTGCGCCGCGCAAATCCGCCGTCGCGCCCCGCAGATCGTGCCCCTTCACCCCCGATCCGCAGCCAACGGATGTATGCGTGCCATGGGGAAAGACCCAGCCGTAAAAGTCCGGAGAAATGCGGCCATCATAGATGACGTCACAGCGGTCGGGGGTAAAGGTCTCGGCCGCCCCCGCCTTGGGGCTTTCAATAATCTCATGATAGGCGAAGACATAGGGTGGGCGTTTATTCGCGGCAAACATCAGTCGGCGCACGGTGGAATTGGCGCCGTCCGCCCCAATCACCACCCGTGCGGACAAGGTCTGCGGGGGCGATGCGGGATCGGTGTCGACTGCCGAGAGGGAGAGTTGCAGCGTGCGGTCCGCACGCTGTTCCATCCCGATCAGTTTCCCCTTGAGCAACTGGGCGCCCGCCTGTTCGGCCCGGCGGCGCAGATAGGGATCAAAGCTGGCCCGATCCACCATCCCGACAAAGCCGATATCGCCGATCCGCATTTCCACCGTCCGGCCGGACGGCGCGATGATCCGGGCCGCATTGGCACGGGCCACCAGCATGTCCTCCGGTATGGCGAAATCCCGAAGGGTTCGCGACGGGATCGCTCCGCCACAGGGCTTGATGCGGTTGCCCGGATCGACCAGCAGCACGCTGCGGCCCATCTTGACCAGACTTTCCGCTGCCATGGCGCCGCTGGGACCGCCGCCGATCACGGCGACATCAAATATTGCCGGCCATGCGCTGCTGCCCTCTGTCGGATTGGACCTTGTCTCGGACGTTGCCATGTCTTTACTCCGCCGCCTGGATGGAGGAAGGTCCGGACCTCGGCATGACGGATGGCATGTGCCGACGTCCGATCCGCAGGGCCACGATCGTGGAGGCCAGGAACAGCAAGGCTTCCAGGGCGAACACCATGCCGAAGGCGCTGCCATCATTGCCCGTGATCACGCGGCCTGTATCCAGCGCAACACTGCCCAGAAGGCCGCCAAGCCCGAAGGCAATCGCCTGTGCTGCGCCCCACACCCCCATACGCATGCCGGCATTCCCCGTCCGGCCCAGTGTGGCCAGTTGCATCATCGTGCCGATGGCGGCGACGGCGAACATCCCGTTCGCAAAGCCCAGGACAAAGATATGCGGGCTGAGGGGCCAATGCGGTGCGACCGTGGCGGCCAGGCAGAGAAGCGCCAGCGCAGCAGCGGAGCCGATACAGCCGGTGACGATAAACAGCCGGGGCAGGTCCGGCACCCTGCGGCTGAAGAAAAAGCCGCCCAGGCCGACCACCGCCATACCTGCGAAAACACCGGCATGCTGGATGCCGGACAGTTGTGTGGACTGGCCCGGTGTCATGCCGAACAGCAGGCCGGCAAACGGCTCCAGGATCAGGTCCTGGGTGGAATAGGCCAGCATCGACATCGCGATGAACAGCGTGAACAGCCGCGCCTCGCCGTCACGCCAGACCTCCCGCAGGCTGTCGCTGAACCGTCCCGGCGGGGCCGTGGCGGTCGAAACCGGGGTGACGGCCGGCTTGCGTTCAATGCCCAGCACCGCCAGCCAGGCGATACAGAAGGCCACGGCGCCGGTGGCTGCGGTCACCTCGACAAGGCGCAGATGCGAATAGGGCTCCAGCGCGATACCGGTGGTGATTGAGGTGACAATGATGCCCAGGATCATCATCATCCAGGTGATCGTGGCCGCCGTGGCCCGCCTCTCCGGTGCGGTGCGGGTGGCGATCAGCGCCAGCAGAGAGGTGCCGCTGGCCCCGATCCCGATCCCGATCAGCACATAGGCGATAAACGCGACGATCAGGCCCAGCGTCTGGCTTTGTGTGAAGATCAGGGTCGTGGCCGACGCGAGCGTGCCCGCGAACGCCAACAGCGCCAGACCGATCAGAATCCAGATTGTGCGCGATCCACCCGTGTCCGACCGGTGCCCCCAGAGGGGCCGCGAGATCTGCACGCCATAATGCACCCCGACCAGCAGCCCCGGAATGATGGCGGCCAGCCCCAGCTCAACGATCATCACGCGGTTCAGGGTGGAATTGGTCAGAACCACGATGGCACCCAGTGCGGCCTGGACAAGCCCAAGGCGCAGAATGCTGAACCAGCCGAACCCGCTGCCCGGGGTTGCTTTCCGAAAACCGTCAGGGTGGGAAACAGCCCGTGCCTCAATGCTCATGACATTGTCCTCAACCCAGGGAACTGGTGAGCGCGACAGCGCGCAGGCCAAAGGCGGCCACCATCATGCCGGTGACAAACAGACCGACGCCGACCGAGGAATACCAAACGGCAAGACCCACCGGATCGCGCAGGAAACGGCGCATGCAGGCCAGCTGTACGGCCAGCAGGAGCGCAATGCCGACAGCGTGGAAGGGCAGGTCCCAGGAGACCAGAAGTCCACATGCGGCCAGTTGCGGCAGCGCCATGACGATACAGGCAATCCGCGCCGCCGCCGGGGCACCATGCAGAACCGGCAGGGTGGAAATATTCATTTCCCGGTCGCCGCGGATCGACTTGAAGTCGTTCAGTGTCAGGATGCCATGCGCGCCGATGCCATAGAGGCCCGCCATCAGCAGCAGCTTGGTGTCAGGGAACAGCCCCGTCATCGCCGTTGCTGCCGTTATCCAGGGCAGCGTTTCATAGCTCAACCCGACGGCGCTGTTGCCGATCCAGCCATTCTGCTTGAAGCGGAAAGGGGGCGCGCTATACCCCCAGGCCAGCGCCAGTCCCACCAGGGCCGCCATGAACACAAGCGGCCCCAGCAGCGCTGCGACGGTTGCCGAGAGCAGGGACATCAGCATGGCAATGTAAAGACCCCACCGTCCCGGCATCCGACCGGAGGGAATGACCCGGTCCGGCTCGTTGATGGCATCAACATGCCGGTCGAACCAGTCATTGACGGCCTGGCTGGTGCCGCAGAGCAAGGGGCCGGCCAACAGGATGCCGAGCGCCGCGGCCAGCGCGGCTGTGCTTAACGATTGACCCGACGAAACCGCCCCGCAGGCATAGGCCCACATGGGGGGAAACCAGGTAATGGGCTTGAGCAGCGCGAGCACCGCGGAGGGGCCCGGCCAAGCACGCTTCTGTGGATTTGTGTGGGTGATCTCCATAAGGCGATGCTATGCCCGCCTCAAGGGAAGTGTCAATCTCAATTGACACTATTTCAATTGACACTTGCGTGGAGTTTACGTGTCAACGCCGCGTGCGCCCGCACATAGCCAAACGATCACCGGAGCTGTTATCGGTCAGCGGACATACGCTTTAAGGAGCCGGAAAGGGCGCCATCAATTCGACGGGCGATAGTCTTCCAGACCGTGCCGGCGCAGTTTGATGTAAAGGCTCTGGCGGGAAAGGCCCAGCATCTCAGCCGCAGAGGCGCGGTTGTTGTTGGTCTGGTCCAGCGCGGCTTCGATACAGATCTTCTCGATCACTTCCAACGACTCGCGAACCAGATCCTTCAGCGGCACGCGGCCGACCAGATTGGCGAATCCGTCGGCCTGTTCGGGGGAGCCGGGTGCCGGAATTGCCCGCCGCTCTATGCTGGCCGGTTGGGCGACAAAGATAACCTGGGTCAAGCCGGTTTCGGGATTGCGCCGGGCGGACATCATCACGGGCCGGTCGCCTGAAAGATTGTCCGTCAAGGTCGTCGTGAAGCCCCGTACCACCTGCTCTTCCGCCAGTCGGGAATAGAAGACGTGCAGATCAAGCGAGGTTTTGGAGAACCAGGTTCCCAGGCTGCGGCCCACGACTTGCGAGATGGACGGCGCCTGCGCCAGGTCGAGGAACAAGGTATTTACGCCGACAATCTGCCCCTGATCGTTCGTCTGTACAGCCGGCTCGGGGACCTCTGCGAGATCGACCGGGCGGTCATTGCGCCTTTCCACCTGCATCGAACCCGCTTCCTGAGCGTCTGCGCCCTGCCAGGCGGAGATGATCAGGTTCGTGACACCGTTCTCGCGGTAGGAACGCAGGCTGAGTGAGACAGGGTCACCCTTGGCCGTCTTGAGAGTCTCCAGCCGGACGGGACTGGCGCTGTGCCGGGCCTCGCCGATCGCGTCGCCCAACGCTTCCCTGTCCTGCTTGCGGAAAAGATCACGGAACGGCTTGCCGACAATGCCCGTGGCACCGCCGCCGATCAGGTTCAACGCGGCGGCATTGGCATCCAGAATGGTCTTGCGTTCACCGTCCAGCATGACATGCGCGATGCCGGACACACGGAAGGCGGTACGGTAGCGGGCTTCGGCTTCCTGAAGTTCGCGATAATCGGCTTCCAGTTCCATCTGGGTTTCGACCAGACGCTGCTGATCCAGCATCTGCTGGCGCAGTTCCCGGCCGATGACAAGCGTGTATGAAAAGCCCTGGGCGGCGAAGGTGGAATAGAGTACCGGCAGGTCTGACCGGCCCTCGCAACTATGGTTGACCTGGTATCCCCGCGCCTGCCTGACGCTGTCGCGGCCGGAAAGCATGGCCTCGACCTTCGGAAGGGACTCGATGGTCACCAGATCCTGCAGGCGTTTGCCCACAGCCTTGTCCAAACCATAGTGACCGATATCCGGATCGGTATAGTGAACGCGGGCCACCTTCTGGTCTTGGTCAATCAACAAGACGATATCGGCGCCAAGACCGATCAAGGCCACAATGGAATCAGCATCCAGCGCCTTCAGCAGGCTGACTGCAATTTCGGCACCATGCATCGCGTTCTTACCGTTATGGGGCTTCATCGAATTAGCCAGTCAGGTCGGCCATCATTGCCAGTGGCCCTTCGGCCCGACGCCTCGACCTGTTGGCCAATCGCTTCCAGTTCATGAAACTTCTCTAATATCCTAGAAGCGGAATAAACACTGTCGCATATGCAGTCAATCCCTAAACTCACAAGAAAATCAACGGAGTTCAGGGCGGCAGCCCCGCCCACAACGATGGGGATGGGCGGCCCCGGCGCCGCGGATCGCGCCATGGTGACGATATCTTTGAATTCCGTTTTCAGACGATGGTTGCTCCAGCCAATGCAGATCATGTCGGCCCGCTTAAGTGCAGACCGCAGCCCCGCCCCCTGTACATCCTTCCCATCCAGAATTTGGTTCGACCAGCCCATGGTGTCGAGGAGAAGCCCGAGAATATGTTGTGCCAGAGTATGTTGTTCACCGGCGGGTGTTGTTATCACAACAAAAGGCGCCCAGGCACGCGATCGCCTGTTCCTGAATTCAAAGGACAGAAGCCGGATAATTTCCTGTATACGTGTGGCCCCTATGGTTACATCAACGAAGTTGCAATCATCGGTGCTCCATTTCTGACCGAGCAGACGGGCCGCCGCCTCAATGAAAAGAACCGAAACGATATCAGGCTGATCGGCGGGAATCTCACGGCGCATGAGCTCTCGCAGGGCTGATGCGCGCATCGCTGGCTGCACCAGCTGGGCGCAGAAATCCGCAAGAGCCGTGTCGTACCGACGATCATGCTCCAGACCCATATCATACCGTGTTGCCAGCTTTTCGACCGTCATCGGCGCCACGGTCCTTTGAATGGTGCGGCGGAGCCCCTCTCGTTCGCTTGACGCTAGGTACTCTCCTTGGTGGCAGGGGGCAAGCGATACCCCACTTATGGGGCTATCGGCCCGGAAGGGGGTGCGCTCACGATATTGATAATCGGTCTCGATCAATGGTCTGGCCATGAGCCCGCGCGAAAGCGCCCCCCCCGTGTGAACCCAGAGACTGCGCAGCGCGAGGTGCGGACGTGGTTCGGGCGACCAGCACACTGGCGAGCCTCTGCAGAATGGCCGGCTTATCCATCAATGTAAATCGAAATTTACGTCAACTCAGGTTGACACTTTTGATTTTCGGTGGGTACTCTTGCCTATCCCGTGAGCCCGACTGAACAGGGGCCGGGAGGAGGAGAGAGCGTGGTCGCCAAGAACCATCAACCGCATCCGGGCGTGGCCCTTTACACCGACGAGGAGAGGCGGCGGCGTGACGCGAGCGGATGGACCCTGGTCCAGGGCATTCTGGCTCCCGTCCAGTTCCTGGTCTTCCTGGTCAGTCTGGGATTGATCGTCCGTTACCTGTCCACGGGTGACGGGCTGGCCGCCGCGCAGATGTCCGTGGTGGTCAAGACGCTGACCCTCTACACCATCATGATCACCGGTTCGATCTGGGAGAAGGAAGTGTTCGGCGTCTATCTCTTCGCCCGGCCCTTCTTCTGGGAAGATGTCTTCTCGATGCTGGTTCTGGCCCTGCACAGCGCTTATCTGCTGGCGCTGTGGACGGGTGCTCTGGGGGCCAGCGGCCTGATGGTTTTGGCCCTGGCCGCCTATGTCACCTATATCATCAATGCCGGGCAATTTGTCTGGAAGCTGCGTCTGGCGCGGCTGGACGCGGCGCGTCGGGCGGGTGCGGCCACCGGTGGCGTCAATGCCGGCCTGACAACAGCAGCGAGGGCATCATGAGCATGCCCCAGCTTGCGGCCTGTGCCGAACCTCCCGCCATCACCCAGCCTATCCGTCAGCGCGGCCAGCATGAGGTGTTCTGCGGCCTCACCTCCATCATCTGGCTGCATCGCAAGGTGCAGGACGCGTTTTTCCTCGTCGTCGGTTCACGGACCTGTGCGCATCTGCTGCAATCGGCGGCGGGCGTGATGATCTTTTCCGAGCCGCGCTTTGCCACCGCCATCATGGAAGAACGTGATCTGGCCGGGATGGCCGACATGCATGATGAGCTGGATAATGTTGTCGCCCGCCTGCTGGAACGGCGCCCGGATATCCGCATGCTGGTGCTGGTCGGGTCCTGCCCTTCGGAGGTGATCAAGTTCGACCTGACGCGGGCCGCCACCCGGCTCAACGCTGTCCACGCGCCGCGTCATCGCGTCATCGCCTATTCGGGCAGCGGGATTGAGACGACCTTCACCCAGGGCGAAGATAACTTTCTGGCCGCCCTGATCGCCGACAAGATGGCGGCGCCGTCGGGCGGTACCCCTGCCAGGCTTGTGGTGGTCGGCTGTCTGGCCGATGTGGTGGAGGATCAATTCTCCCGCCTTTTTGCCGAACTGGGCCTGAACGGCGTGGTGTTCCTGCCGGGCCGCGATGCCATCAAGGGACTGGTTTTAGGGCCGGACACGCGCTTCATCCTGGCCCAGCCCTATCTGGGAGCCACCGCCGCCGCGCTGGAGGCGCGCGGGAGCCGGCGTATCGACTCCATTTTCCCGCTGGGGGCGGAAGGGACGTCGGCCTGGCTGCGCGCCATCTGCACCGCCTTCGGGGTGGATATGGCCCGGTTCGATGCCGTGGTGGCACAGCCGCGCCGCCGCGCCGCGGAAGCGATGGCCCATTATCGCCCCTGGCTGGAAGCACGCCGCGTCTTCTTCTTCCCCGACTCCCAGATGGAGCCATCCTTGGCCCGGTTCCTGTCCCGTGAAATGGGATCGGAATTGCTGGAGGTCGGCAGCCCCTATCTGCATCGTGATCATGTGGCGGGCGAGCTTGCCCTGCTGCCGGCGGGCGTGCCCATCTCTGAAGGTCAGGATGTGGACCTGCAGATCGAACGCTGCCGTGATGCCAATCCTGATCTGATCGTCTGCGGCCTTGGCCTGGCCAACCCGTTCGAGGCGGAGGGAAGGGTCAGCAAATGGTCCATCGAATTCAGCTTCACCCCCATCCAGGGCTTTGAACAGGCTGGCGATCTGGCCGAACTGTTCGCCCGCCCGCTGATGCGTAACGCCATGCTCACGGGTGGCGGCGACCGCCGGGAGGCCGCGCGATGAAGCTGTCCATGTGGACCTATGAAGGCCCACCGCATGTGGGCGCCATGCGTATCGCCGCCTCAATGAAGGGCGTGCATTACGTGCTGCACGCGCCCCAGGGCGACACCTATGCGGACCTGCTGTTCACCATGATCGAACGGCGGCAATCGCGCCCGCCGGTCACCTACACCACCTTCCAGGCCCGCGATCTGGCCGGCTCCACCGCGGATGTGTTCAAACAGGCCTGCCGCGACGCGGTGGCGCGTTTTGCGCCCGATGCGCTGCTGGTCGGGGCGTCGTGTACGGCGGAGCTGTTGCAGGATGATCCCGGCGGGCTGGCCCGTACGCTGGATGTCCCGGTGCCGGTGGTGCCGCTGGAGCTGCCTTCTTATCAGAAGAAGGAAAACTGGGGGGCGTCGGAGACGTTCTATCGTCTGGTGCGCGCCTTTGTCGGACGCACGCCGCGGCCGGAAAACATCCCGGCCAACAGCTGCAACATCCTGGGACCGACCTCTCTGGGTTTCCGCTGCCGCGATGATGTGACGGAAATCGTCAAGCTGCTGACCGAGGAAGGGCTGGATGTGCGTGTCGTGGCCCCACTGGGCGCCACGCCGGCCGACCTGGCCCGTCTGCCGGAAGCGGCGTTCAATATCGTGCTGTACCCGGAAATCGCCGATGTCACGGCCCGCTGGTTGAAAACCGCCCACGGCATGCCCTTCGTCTCCACCATTCCCATCGGTGTGGGGGCCACCGAGCAGTTCCTGACCGAGGTGCGGGCCCTGGCCGGCCTGCCCGCCAGGGAGACCCCATGCCGCGACCGCCTGACCTGGTACAGCCGGTCCATTGACAGCAACTATCTGACCAACAAGCGGGTTTTCATCTTCGGCGATGCCACCCACGCCATTGCCGCCGCCAGAATCGCGTCGGAAGAGCTGGGGTTCCGCGTCTGTGGTCTTGGTACCTATATGCGTGAATTTGCCCGTGACGTGCGCGATGCGGCGGCCAGATATGGGGTGGAGGCGCTGATCAGCGACGACCATCTGGAGGTGGAAACCGCCATCATTGCCGCCCGGCCCGAACTGGTGCTGGGCACACAGATGGAACGACACATCGCCAAACGGCTTCGGGTGCCCTGTGCCGTCATCTCTGCGCCGACCCATGTGCAGGACTTTCCCGCCCGCTATTCCCCGCAGATGGGGTTCGAAGGGGCCAATGTCATTTTCGACAGCTGGGTGCATCCGCTGATGATGGGGCTGGAGGAACATCTGTTGCAGATGTTCCGTGATGATTTCGAATTCAATGACGGGGCCGCCGCCTCGCATCTGCATCCGCAGGCGCCCGCCGTCAAACCGGTCGCGGAACCGGCACAAATGACCGCGGCCGCCGCTCTTGCCGCCCCAACCGGGGTCATCGCCAGTTGGACATTGGAAGCCGAGAGGGAGCTGCAGAAGGTTCCGTTCTTTGTCCGGGGCAAGGCCCGGCGCAATACCGAACTTTTTGCCCAGGGTCAGGGCATCCATCCGATCACCGTGGAGACGCTGTATGACGCGAAAGCCCATTTCGCCCGCTGACAGCACCCCGGTCCGGGTGGTGCTGGTTACGCTGGATAACCACATCGTGGCGGCCGTCGATGCCGCCCGTCTGGCGCTGACGCGGGAATTGCCGGGACTGACACTGACCGTCCATGCCGCCACCGATTGGGCCGAAAATGCCGCCCGGCTGGCCGCCTGCCGGGCGGACATTCTGGCGGGCGATATCATCATCGTGTCGATGATCTTCGTGGAAGAGCATGTGAAGGCCATCGCCGATGTGCTGGAGGCCCGGCATCGCGACTGTGACGCGATGGTCTGCTGCATGTCCGCCGGCATGATCATGAAATTCACCACCATGGGCCGCTTCCGGATGAGCGGTGAGCAGAAAGGCCCGCTGGCGCTGCTGAAGAAGCTGCGCGGCTCCAGCTCCCGCGGCGGCAAGGACAGCGGCAAGACGGCGGGTGAGCGGCAACTGGCCATGCTGCGCCGCCTGCCGCAGCTTCTGCGCTTCATCCCCGGCACGGCGCAGGACGTGCGGAACTACTTCCTGACCCTGCAATACCGCATCGCCGCCTCGGAAGAGAATGTGGCCAACATGGTGCGGTTGCTGGTCGCCAAATATGCCAAGGATGACCGCAAGGGCCTGCAGACCAAGGTCACCGTGGGCGATCCGGTTCAATATCCTGATGTCGGCCTGTACCACCCCCGTCTGCAACCGCGTGTCACCACGCAATTGTCCGCGCTGCCGCAGCCGGCGGCGCCCAAGGGGACCATCGGCCTGCTGCTGATGCGTACCTATATCCTGTCGGGCGATACCGCCCATTACGATCGGGTGATCGTGGCGCTGGAGGGGCGGGGATACCGCGTGGTGGCGGCTTTCTGCTCCGGTCTGGACATGCGCGGCGCGATTGAGCGCTACATGGACCCGGCAGGCGGCGGTACCGCCATCGACGCGCTGTGTTCACTGACCGGCTTTTCGCTGGTGGGCGGCCCCGCCTACAGTGACAGCGCTGCGGCCGCCCGCACGCTGGGCACGCTGGATGTGCCTTACCTGTCGGCCTTCGTGACGGAATTCCAGTCCAAGGAAGGCTGGCAGAAATCGGGCCAGGGCCTGACGCCCATTGAAACCACCTTGATGGTGGCGATCCCTGAACTGGACGGGGCCACGGGCTCCATGGTGTTTGGCGGCCGTTCCGAGGGTGGGACCAAGGCCAAGCCCTGCACCTGTTCCCGGCAGCTGGGCGAATGCCCCGCCGCCCGCGCCTGCATGCAGCCGGATGAGGAGCGGGTGGAGCTGCTGGCCAGCCGGCTGGCCGCCATGGTCGATCTGCGGCGCAAGCAGCGGCACGAGCGGCGGATCGCCATCACCCTGTTCAACTATCCGCCCAACAGCGGCAGCATCGGTACCGCCGCTTTCCTGGCGGTATTCGAAAGCCTGCACGCCACCATGAAGCGGCTTTCCGCCGAAGGTTACGACATCACCGTTCCCGACAGCGTGGATACGTTGCGCACCCTGCTGCTGCAAGGCAATGCCGCCTTCCACGGAACGGAGGCCAATGTCCATGCCGTGGTGGCGGCGGACGATCATGTGCGCCGTGAACGCCATCTGGCCGATATTGAGGCGCAATGGGGCCCGGCACCGGGCCGTATCCTCAGCAATGGGCGCGGCATCTTTGTGCTGGGCCGGCAGTTCGGCAATCTGCTGGTCGGGCTGCAACCGTCCTTCGGCTATGAAGGCGACCCGATGCGCCTGCTGTTCGAAGGCGGTTTTGCCCCCAATCACGCCTTTGCCGCCTATTACACCTATCTGCGGGAGACGTTCCGGGCCGATGCGGTGCTGCATTTCGGCACGCATGGCGCGCTGGAATTCATGCCGGGCAAGCAGACGGGCCTGTCGGCCACCTGCTGGCCGGACCGTATCCTGGGCGCCCTGCCCAACATCTATCTTTACGCGGCCAACAACCCGTCCGAAGGCTCCATCGCCAAGCGGCGGTCGGCGGCGACGCTCGTCTCCTACCTGACCCCGCCCATCACCCAGGCCGGGTTGTACAAGGGGTTGAGCGAGTTGAAGGTCAGCCTGGACCGTTATCGCACCACAGAACCCGAGGCGGTGGCAGAGCGCACCCGCATGATGGCTCTGATCCGCGTACAGGCCGAACAGCTGGACCTCAGCCCCGCGCCGCCCAATGCCGATGAGGCGCAGGTGGTGCAGTATCTGATGCAGCAGATGATGGAACTGGAATATGCGCTGATCCCGAATGGGCTGCATGTTGCCGGTCAGGGCATGGGGCGGGCGGAACGGCTGGAACTGCTGGATCATGTCGTGGCGGGCATGGAGGATGCGGCCTTCCTGCGCACCGATACCGCCCTCGCTACCGCCATCGTCGATCAGGACAGAAGGGCCATCGACATGGCGCTGCGCAGCGCGGATGAGGGCAAGCGCGCCACGGTCGCGCGGCTGTCGGCCATGAATGACGGTCTGCTGCATAATGAGGAACTGGACGGCCTGGTCCGCGCCCTGGATGGGCGCTTCATCATGCCGTCGCCGTCGGGCGACCTGCTGCGCACGCCCGACCTGCTGCCCACGGGCCGCAACATCCATGGCTTCGACCCGTTCGGTATCCCCAGTGCCTTTGCCATGCAGGATGGCGAGCGTCAGGCGGGCCGTGTCCTGGAACGATATCGTCAGATCGACGGGCGGCTGCCGGAAACCGTCGCCATCGTGCTCTGGGGCACCGACAATCTGAAGACCGGTGGCGCGCCCATGGCGCAGGCCCTGGCCCTGATGGGGGCCCGTCCCCGGCTGGATGCCTATAACCGGGTCTGCGGGGCGGAACTGATCCCGCTGGCGGACTTGAAGCGTCCGCGCATCGATGCCGTCATGACCCTGTCGGGCATTTTTCGCGACCTGCTGCCCATCCAGGCCAGCATGCTGGCCGAAGCCAGCTATCTGGCCGCCACCGCGGATGAACCGGTGGAAATGAACTATATCCGGAAGCATGCGCTGGCCTATTGCGAGACGCATGGCTGCGTGCTGGAGGCGGCGGCTTACCGCGTGTTCTCCAATGCCGAAGGGGCCTATGGCGCCAATGTGAACATGCTGATCGGCTCGTCTTCCTGGACGGATGATGAGGAAATTGCCGAGACCTATACCCAGCGCAAAAGCTTCGCCATCAACCGCAAGGGCAAGACCAGCAATCAGGCGGCCGTGCTGGACTCTATCCTCAGCGAAGTGGACATGGCCTATCAGAACCTTGATTCTGTTGAGGTCGGCGTCACCACCATTGAACATTATTTCGATACGCTGGGCGGTCTGACCAAGGCGGTCTCCAAGGCCAAGGGCGATGTCGCACTGCCGGTCTTCATCTCCGACCAGACGCAGGGCGAGGGCAAGGTCCGTACCCTGGGCGAGCAGGTGGCGCTGGAGACCCGTACCCGTACCCTGAACCCGAAATGGTTCGAAGGCATGCTGAAGCACGGGTATGAGGGGGTGCGCCATATCGAGGCGCAGGTGACTAATACGCTGGGCTGGTCCGCCACCGCCGGTGGTGTCGACCCCTGGGTCTATGAACAGATGACCGAGACATTCGTGCTCGACCCCCAGATGCGCCAGCGTCTGTCGAGCCTGAATCCCGCCTCCACGGCCCGCGTCGCGGCCCGGTTGATGGAGGCGCATGAGCGCAATTACTGGCAGCCGGACACCGAGACCCTTGCCGCCCTGAAACGGGCCGGTGAGGAACTCGAAGACCGTCTGGAAGGCGTGGCAACGGAGGCTGCCGAATGAACATACAGATCAATGCTAAGACAGTGGAACGCGATGCAAGGCTGGTTCAGTCGTTGCGTGAACGCGCCGACGGGGAGGGCAGTGTCCAGGTCCATCTCGACCCGACCATGGAAATCGACGGCGCCAAGGTCTTCGCCGTCTATGGCAAGGGTGGGATCGGCAAGTCCACCACCTCGTCCAATCTTGCGGTTGCCTTCTCCAAACTGGGCAAGCGGGTGCTTCAGATCGGCTGCGATCCCAAGCATGACTCCACCTTCACCCTGACCAAAAGCCTGATCCCCACCGTCATCGACGTGCTGGAGAAGGTGGGTTTCCATTCCGAGGAGCTGCGGCCCGAGGATTACATGGTGCAGGGCTATAACGGCGTGCAGTGTATCGAGGCGGGCGGCCCGCCGGCGGGCACCGGCTGTGGCGGCTATGTCGTAGGTCAGACGGTCAAGCTCTTGAAGGAACATCATCTGCTGGATGATACCGACGTCGTGATCTTCGACGTGCTGGGCGATGTGGTCTGCGGTGGCTTTGCGTCGCCGCTGCAACATGCCGAACGGGCCGTCATCGTGGCGGCCAATGATTTCGACAGCATCTTCGCCATGAACCGCATCGTGGCGGCGATCAAGGCCAAGTCGAAGAATTACGAGGTGCGCCTGGGCGGCGTGATCGCCAACCGGTCGCGCGAAACCGACCAGATTGACCGCTACAACGCCGCCATCGGGTTGAAGCGTCTGGCCCATATCCCCGACAGCGATCAGGTGCGCCTCAGCCGCCTGAAAAAAAGCACGCTGTTCGAAATGGGCGACAGCCCGGAGATCCTGGCCATCCAGCAGGAATATCTGAAACTGGCCGAGACGCTGTGGGCCGGGACGCCGGGGCTGCTGGTGGAGCCGATGAAGGATCGGCAGATTTTCGATTTCCTCGGGTTTGAGTGACAGGGGTCCGCGATGACACATATCGAGCACACACGCCGGACCGGAGAGATCGAACATTATTTCGATCGCACCGCGCTGGACGCCTGGAAAAAGCTGACCGGTGAACAGCCGGTCAGCGGCATCCGCGCCACGGTGCGCCGGGGCCGCGACAGCATGCGCCGGATTCTGATGGGCTGGTTGCCCTACGATCTGACGGGCTGGCGTATCCTGGATGCCGGCTGCGGGTCGGGCGTGATGTCGCTGGAACTGATGGATCGCGGCGCCGATGTCCTGGGGATCGATCTGTCGGCCCAGATGGTTGAGTTTGCCCGCCAGCGCGCGGCCGACCATCGCCCTGCTGCCGGCGCCGGCACGGTACGGTTCGACAGCGGCGACATGCTGGATGCGCGGCATGGCCGGTTTGATGCCGTGGTGGCCATGGATGTGCTGATCCATTACGAGGCCGCGCATGCGACGCGGGTGCTGGAACAGCTGGCGGCACGGACCGATCGCAAAATGGCTTTTACCCTGGCACCGGGATCGCGCTTCCTGCGTACCATGCTGGCGGCGGGCCGCGCCTTCCCGCGCGGCAATCGCTCTCCTTCCATTTACCCGGTGGATACCGACGATCTTGTCGCCAACCTGGTGACGCGGCCGGACATGAAGGGCTGGCTGGTCGGCCGGACAGAGCGCGTCTCCATCGGATTCTACAAGTCCCAGGCCATGGAGGTCTTCCGGCCATGAGCATGGGTGCCGCCAACGCCAAGATCATCGGGCTCTGGCAGAAGCTGGGAACGCGCTATATGCCGTTCGCGGATGCGGCGTCGGTGGACATGCCGCTGTCCCGCCTGCTGCGTCTGGCCCTGTTCCAGATCTCGGTTGGCTGTGTGTTGGTGCTGCTGAACGGCACCTTGAACCGGGTGATGATTGTTGAGCTGGGTGTGTCGGTTGAGCTGGTCTCGGCCGCCATCGCCATTCCCGTGCTGGCGGCCCCGTTGCGTCTGTTCTTCGGGTACCGGTCCGATGCGCACCGGTCGGTGCTGGGCTGGCGGCGTGTGCCCTATGTCTGGCTGGGCAGCCTGTTGCAGTTCGGCGGGCTGGCCATCATGCCGTTTGCCCTGCTGCTCTTGCAATCACAGACGGTGGGGCCGGAATGGGCGGGGGCCGTCGGTGCCTTTGCCGCCTTCATGCTGACCGGCTTTGGCATGCATATGTCACAGACGGCGGGTCTGGCCCTGGCCAGTGATCTGGTCCCGGCGGAAAAGCGGCCACGGGTCGTGGCCCTGCTCTATGTGATGCTGCTGGTCGGGATGATCGGCGCGTCGGCCTTCTACTCGGTGGCGCTGGTTGATTTCTCGGCCATGCACCTGATCCAGGTGATCCAGGGGACGGCGGTCTTTACCATCGCCCTCAACCTCATCGCCATCTGGAAGCAGGAAGCCCGCAACCCGGCGCGGATCGCCGTGCGGGGAACGGGCGCCGGTTTCTGGGCGGCGCTGGGCCAGTATCGCAGCGATCCCGGCACTGTCCGCCTGCTGCTGGCGGTGGCGGTCGGGTCGGCGGCGTTTTCCATGCAGGACATCCTGCTGGAACCCTATGGTGGTGAAATCCTGGGCCTGACGGTGGGGCGCACCACGCTGCTGACCGGTTTCTGGGCGGCGGGCACCATGGCCGGTTTCGCCTGGGCCGCGCACAGCCTGCAGGCTGGCGGGGAAATGTATCGGATCGCCGCGCGGGGCCTGTTGATCGGCATCTCCGCCTTTTCGGTGATCATCCTGGCCGAGCCGTTGGACATTCACGGTCTTTTCTATCTGGGTGCCGCCGGTGTGGGTTTGGGCGGCGGGCTGTTTTCGGTGGGCACGCTGCTGGGCGCCATGGCGCTGTCGGCGCGGTCGGAAAGCGGCATCGTCGTCGGCGCCTGGGGGGCGGTACAGTCAACGGCGATGGGCTGCTCCTTGCTGGCCGCTGGCCTGATCAAGAATGGCGTCAACAGCCTGGCGCTGGATGGCCGCCTGGGTGAGGCGATGATGACCCGCGCAGCGGGTTACCTCACCGTCTACTCAATTGAAATCGTTCTTCTTTTTGTCTGTCTGGCAGTGATCGGCCCCCTGACGGGGCTGCGGTGCCGGGCGGTTGGTTCGGGTGACATGCGTTTGGGCTTGGCGGAGATGCCCGGCTGATTGCCGGCACATGCGCCATGAATGGAGGGAAAAACATGACCGGTTCTCTCGGTGGAAGCCTTGATGTGGCACAGATGGTGCTCTACGCCTTCTGGCTCTTCTTCGCGGGCCTTCTCTGGTATCTCCGACAGGAGGACCGGCGGGAAGGCTACCCGCTGGAAGAGGATGCGACGGGGCGATACAATAAGAACCCGTTTCTGTTCATTCCGCCCAAGAAGACCTTTGTTCTGCCGCACGGCCAGGGCAGCAAGCAGGTGCCGGATTTCGTGCGCGACACGCGTCCGCTTTCGGCTCGCCGCTTCGCGAAGGCACCGGGCTCTCCGGTTGAACCGGTGGGCAACCCGCTGCTGGCCGGTATCGGTCCCGGTTCCTGGGCGGAACGGGCTGAGACGCCCGACATGACGGCCCATGGCGATGCCCGCATCGTGCCGCTGCGCCATGCCGACGGTTTTGCCATCGCCGAAGGGCAGACCGATCCGCGCGGCCTGTCGGTTGTCGGTTGCGACCGCAAGGTGGCCGGCACGGTCAGCGATGTCTGGGTGGACCGGTCGGAACATCTGATCCGCTATTATGAAGTGGCGGTCGGTTCCGGCGATGCGGCGCGCACCGTGCTGCTGCCCAACAATTTCGTGGTGATCCAGACCGGACGCGGCAACGTCCGACAGCTCTATGTCCACGCCGTAACGGCCGCGCAGTTCGCCGACGTGCCGGCAACGGCCCATGAGGGGACAGTGACGCTGCGCGAGGAAGACAAGATCGCCGCCTATTACGGCGCTGGTCTTCTGTACGCCGTCAGTGACAGACAGGAGCCGCTGCTGTGAAACAATTCGTTGCCCGTGAACATGAGATAGAGCCCATCCCCGGCCTGCCGGGGCACCTTCCCGCGGGGGAGGAAATTCTCTGGCAGGGGCGTCCTTCCGCCCGGCTGGTGGTCAAGCATGTGCTCAAAGGTACCTGGATCGGCGCCTATTTTGTCATTCTTGCGCTCTGGGCCGCTGTTGCCGGTGTGGCCGATGGTCAGCCGGCGGGCGGGATCCTGTTTTCTGTGGCGGTCCTGATCGGTCTGGCGGGTCTGGCGTTGGGTCTGCTGGAACTGTTTGCCTGGGCTGTGGAGCGGACGACGCTGTACACTGTGACCAGTGAACGGGTGGTGATGCGGTTTGGCGTCGCCCTGTCCATGACGCTGAACCTGCCCTTCTCCCAGATCGACACAGTGGCACTGGGTCGTCTGGGGGGAAAGACCGGCACCATCGCCATGGCCCTGCGCAAGGGATACCGGCTGTCCTGGATGGTGCAATGGCCGCATGTGCGCGGCTGGCGCTTTGCCTCGCCGGAACCCAGCCTGATCTGCCTGCCGGATGCCGAAGCGGTCGCGGCGGTTCTGACCCTGGCCTATGGACAGCATGCCAGTGCACGGTCCGGCCATCCGCGTCTGCGGGTGGCGGCCAATTCGGTTGATACCGTCCCGCACGCTGTTGACGCGGAATAGGAGGGGAAGATGCGATCGGCGCTCAGCCTGGGTTATCTCGACGGCCGGAAGCGGCGGGCGACGAACCGTTTCCCACGCTGGATATTGCTGGCCACCGCCATGCTTCTGGTCTTTGCCACCGCGTCGGTGATGTTTGGTCAGGAGACCGGGATCGGTGTGGTGCGGGAGGCGGCAAGCCGCCCGCTCGCCATCCGCGACATTACCATCACCCGGGCACCGGCTGACATGGTGGTGGTCACCGATGCGACGACGGGGGCCGTGATTGCCGCCTATCCCGCCGATGAGGGCGGGTTTGTGCGGGGTTCGCTGCGTGCCTTTGAACGGATGCGCGATGTGGCCGCTGCACCCAAGGATGCACCCTACCGGCTGATCCGTTGGGAGTCCGGGCGGGTCAGCCTGTCCGACACCGCGACGGGTGAACGCATCTATCTTGACGCTTTCGGTCGTGACAATGCGGCGGCCTTTGCAGCACTGCTCGGCCTGCAAGGGGGACCAAGGCCATGAACCCAGTCTTTGCCCTGATGCGGCGGCGTGAGACCGTCCATTGCACTGTTGAGATCAACAATACGTTCGAGGCGCTGGGTGCACATCTGCGCTTCGACAATGGCGTCATTGTCCATCCAGGCGACGAAGTGCTGGTGCATGGCGCGCCGGTGCAGGTTCCTTACGGTCAAAGCCGCAGCTTCCGCCGCCAGGCCACCATCACCCGGGCCGGTGCGCTGGAACGCGCCTGGATCCGGGCCACGGGGGACCTGGACATGCTGGAACTGTGCGAATTCAACTTCACGGAGAGGGCACTGTCATGAGCAACGCACTGAAGGCCGATCTCCACGACCATGAACCCTCGATCGAGGAAAAGCTGGCCGCGGTCAATGACACCACGCGCAGCGCGCTGGTCTCCACCATGCTGGCGCCGCGCTTCTACACCACCGATTTCGACGAGATGGACAAGATTGATGTGGAGCCGGTGCGGGCGGAATGGGACGCCCTGATCGCGCAGATGCGCAGCGACCCCAACCGCGGCCATTTTCGCCGCAATGCCGACTGGGACGACATCAACATCAATGACCTTGAGCCGGCGCTCCGGGAAGAGCTGATCGATTTCCTGGTATCGTCTTTGACATCGGAATTTTCCGGCTGCGTGCTGTACAAGGAAATGAAGCGCCGGGGCACCAACAAGGAAATCTGCGAGCTTTTTGGCTATATGAGCCGGGATGAATCCCGCCATGCCAGCTTTATCAATGACGCGCTGAAGGATTTTGGCATCGGCGTCAATATGGGCTTCCTGGCCAAGGCCAAGAAATACACCTATTTCAAGCCGAAGTTCATTTATTACGCCACCTACCTGTCGGAAAAGATCGGCTACGCCCGCTATATCACCATCTTCCGCCATCTGGAAAAGAACCCGGACCGGCGGTTTCACCCGATTTTCAAATGGTTCCGGCAATGGTGCAATGACGAGTTCTCGCATGGCGAGGCCTTTTCCCTGATCATCCGGTCCGATGAGCGGCTGTTGCAGGGCGTGAACAAGCTGTGGATCAAGTTTTTCCTGCTGGCCGTCTTTGCCACCATGTATGTGCGCGACCATATGCGGCCAGCCTTTCATGCGGCCATGGGCGTGGATATCGATGATTACGACATGCGGGTCTTCCGCCTGACATCGGAGATTTCGCGCCAATGCTTCCCGCTGGTGCTGGACCTGGATAACCCCGCCCTGTGCGAGGGTTTCCGGCGCATGGAGCGCATCAACCGTCGCATCATTGCCGCCAAGCAGCGCGGCGGAGTGGTGGGGGCCGTCACCAAGACCTGGTGGGCGGCTGCGGCGGCCGGCAATTTCCTGCGCATGTACATGATCCCGGCCAAGGCGAACGCGATCCCCGCGACCTCGCGCCTGTTGCCGGTCTGGTAGGGCGTCATGGAAGTCGCCAACCCGGTCATCATTGTCCTGATTGCCATCATGGTCTGGTGGCTGTCGACCGGGCTTGTGCTGGCCATGGTTCATCGGACCGAACGCGGTAACTGGGGTCCGGCGCAGGTGATGCCATTGATGACGCTGTTCGGCGTTGCCGGCATCGGCCTGATGTGGATCGGCGCACAGCAGATGACGTCTTTCGGCTCTTATGCCGGGTTTTTCGGGGCCCTTCTGGTCTGGGCCTGGCATGAGGCGGCGTTTTTGACGGGTGTGTTAATGGGTAGTCGGTCGGGCGAGTGCCCGCCGGCCCTGTCGGGCGTCGCCCGCTTCCGGGCGGCATGGCAGGCGATCTGTGATCATGAGATTGCCATCCTGATCACCGGGCTTGGCCTTTGGGTGCTGCTGGCAGACAGCCCCAACCTGTTCGGTCTGGCGGCCTTCGGGCTGCTGTGGGGCATGCGGATTTCGGCGAAGCTGTTGATCTTTTTCGGTGCGCCGAATGCGGTCAGTGAACTGATGCCAAGCCGCATCGCGCATCTGAAAAGCTATTTCAAGACCGACCGGCTGACACCGCTATTCTACCTGCTGATGGCGGGGGCCGTGGGCCTGTTTGTCCTGCTGGTCATCGCGGCCAATGAGGCGACACAGGATCACGCCGTGGTCGGGCATTGTTTGCTGGCGACCTTCATGGCGCTGGCCATCCTTGAACATCTGGTTCTGGTCCTTCCGGTTTCCGACACGGCGCTTTGGCGCTGGGCGGTTCCGGGCGGGGCGAAGGACCGCGCGAAACAAGGCCGGACACCCATCATCGGGCGCACGGCCGACAAGCAGCCCTGATTTGAAAGACAGGGACGGAAAGGGGTTAAAAATGGATGTATTCGCTCATATGCAACAGGCGTTGCACAACTTGAAGACGGCGGGCAATTACCGTGTCTTCGCCGAGCTGGAACGTCAGTGCAGCGCCTTTCCCAGGGCGACCGTCCATCGGGCCGAGGGTGAGACGGGGGAAGTGACCGTCTGGTGTTCCAACGACTATCTGGGCATGGGCCAGCATCCGAAGGTGACGGCCCGGATGACGGAGATCATCGCCAAGTGTGGGGCAGGGGCCGGCGGCACCCGCAACATCTCCGGCACCAATCATTATCATGTGCTGCTGGAGAAGGAACTGGCCGACCTGCATGGCAAGGAAGCGGCCCTGATCTTCACCTCCGGCTATGTCTCCAACTGGGCGGCGCTGGGCACTTTGCTGTCCCGCATTCCGGGGATCATTGTTTATTCCGACGCGCTGAACCATGCTTCGATGATCGAGGGCATCCGCCATTCCGGCTGTGAACGGCGCGTGTTCCGGCACAATGACTATCGGCATCTGCGCCAGTTGATGGCCGCCGACGATCCGAAGCTGCCCAAGATGGTAGCGTTTGAATCCGTTTATTCCATGGATGGCGATATCTCGCCCATGCGCGAGATCTGTGACGTGGCCGATGAGTTCGGTGCCATCACCTATCTGGATGAGGTGCATGGCGTGGGCATGTATGGTCCACGTGGCGGTGGTGTGGCCGAGCGCGAAGGTTTGATGGATCGGATCACGGTCATCGAAGGGACGCTGGGCAAGGCTTATGGCTGCATGGGCGGCTATATCACCGGCTCAGAGGTTCTGGTGGATTTTGTTCGGTCCTTTGCGTCGGGTTTTATCTTCACCACGGCCCTGCCGCCCGCGCTGGCGGCCGGCGCCACGGAGGCCATCCGGCATCTGAAGGAAAGCCAGGTGGAGCGCAAGCGGCATCAGGCCGTTGTGGCCCAGGTTCGCCATGCCCTTGATGCCCGCGGCATTCCGCATATGTCCAATCCCAGCCATATCGTGCCGGTAATGGTGGGTAATGCGGCCAAGTGCAAATGGATTTCGGATATCCTGCTGGATCAGTTCGGCATTTATGTCCAGCCGATCAATTATCCCACCGTGCCGGTCGGTACCGAACGGCTGCGCATCACGCCGACGCCGCTGCATACCGATGCCGATATCCGGCATCTGGCCGATGCCCTGTCGTCGCTCTGGTCGCAATGTGCACTGGCGCGGCAGGTCGCCTGATCACGGGAGACGCCCATGGGCATGATCGAGAGGCCGATCGTCATTCCGGCGGTGGCCGCCGACGGATCGCTCTATCCGATCGAAAAGATGCATGCCCATATCACGGGCCAGCTTCATCTGGCGGTATCGGTCTTCGTCTTCGACGGCGACATGCTGCTGCTGCAGAGGCGGGCCCAGGGGAAGTATCATTGCGGCGGCCAGTGGGCCAATACCTGCTGCAGCCATCCGCATTGGCAGGAGCCGGTCGACGCTTGCGCCGCCCGTCGACTGAACGAGGAGCTGGGCATTTCGCTGCCGCTGCGGCGGCACCAGACCGTCGATTATCAGGCGGATGTCGGCGGCGGCCTGCGCGAGCATGAGCGGGTGACACTGTTCAGCGCATCGGCCGACCGCACCCGCCTGGTCCCGGTGCCCGACCCCAGTGAGGTCGAGGCGACGCGCTGGATCAGGCTGGCGGACCTGCGGCGTGAAATGCTGCGGGCGCCACAGAGCTTCACGCCCTGGCTGCGGATCTATATGGATCTGTTTCCCGACCTGTCCTTTGATCGTGCGGCCTGATACAAAGGCGCCTAGAATCTATCAGGTATTCATGGAAATACCTGATAGATTCTAGGCTTTTGTTTTGTTGTGTTATTAATGGTCTAAATGATCTCATGTAATACTACCGGTCATAATTTATGACCGGTGGTACGGCGGCGACCGCAGCCGCGGCGCCCATGCGGCGTCGCCAAGCCAGCGGATGCTGGCGCCGGCGATTGAGGGGCAGGAAAGATTGACCAAAGGTCAAGATTTCCTGCGGCTGGTATAAGCCGATCACACTCGAAAGGCTGACCGTTTGGCGCCTTGGGGGCCGGCGACGGCCACCCCGCCGCCTGCGCGACATCGCCATGCCAGCGCCTGTTGCTGCCGGCATCACAAATATGGTCTGGTTTCCCGCGTGGCAGCTTTGCCGCTGACTGGAAACACCATCTTTGCCCTCGTCCCACCGAAAGTCCGGGCCCGGGTTCACAGGCTCAAACCCCACCGACGCGTTGATCATGGCCGCCGACGGGGCGCAGGCGAAATCCACGGCAGATCAGGTCCGGTGGATCAGGCAGGGTAAGGCCCGCGCCGGAACCGCGCCAGGGGCACGGGCGGCCCCTCACCCTGGCGGTTCCATGACAAGTGGTGCTCTACAAAAGGATCAGGGGGAGCCTCGCGGCTCCCCCTGGAGTTGTCGCTGTCATGGGGGAACGACAGCCCATGACAGGGGAGGCTGCGGGCACAGGCCCGCAGGCCCGTTACGGCTGCGTCACAGGTGCAGCGGCGCTGTCCAGCACCTGCGTCTTGCCGGGTATGTAGGTGCTGTAGTTCGGTATGCCGGTCGGTCCCTTGACCACCAAGGCGTCGACATAATCCTTCAGCATCGACACGCCGTAGAGCGGCTTCTGCACGCCATTATGGCAGGTCGCACAGCCGATCTTCAGCACATCACCCTCCGGCCCCTTGCGATTGGCCGGGAAGATCGGGGTCAGACCTTGCATGTAATCTGCATTCAGGTGCCGGGCCATCTGGATGCCGTGCCAGGCGGTCACCCGCTGCGGCGGGCTCTGGTCCCAGTCATTGAAGGCACGGCTGTTATGGCATGCCATGCAGTTTACGCCGAGGGATTCCGACATGTGGACCATCAGCGACCATGTCGCTTCCGTTTCCTTGGTGCCGGTCAGGTTCTTGCCGGTTGGCAACGCCGTGGTCGAGTGCACCCGGATGGACTTGTTATCCAGCAGATAATTGACCAGGACATTCTGCGGCAGGGAACTGTTGCCGGCATATTTCGCCACGACATTCTGTCCGTCGCGATTCTGTGTCATGTTGCCGGCGGGCTTCGGCTCCAGGTCGATGCTCCAGACCTCTGCGGGAACAGCCTTGCCGCGATGGCAGGTGTAGCAGGTGACCCCTGTCTGGGCGACATGCGCCTTCCAGTCGACATTGATCGTCTGGGTCATCTGGATCATGCGGCGGGCGACAACCTTCTGATAGACCTCGTCCGACGCCAAGTTCTCCGGGTTGTGGCAATAGTTGCATCCAGCTTCCGGTGCCACCCATTCGGTGATGGAGGCCATGAGCTGGTTGAACTGGTCGCCCGACAGATGGCCCAGCACCTGGACATTCTGATAAAGCGCCGAGGCCTTGTCACCCGATGGATCGGCTTCCCAGGGGGCCGGCGGGGCGACATTGGCGGCCTTCAGGGCGGCCTCTGTCTCCACGTCGCGGTGGTGAACCATGCCGGTTCCGCGGAAACCGATCTGTTCACTGGCCACGGGCGGGGCGTCCCAGCCGGCGCCGACGAAGCTGGCCACGGCCAGCAGGGCGCCGGCGGAGGCGGCGAATGGTAACCAGAGTTTCATGGTCCTCCCTCCCTTATTGCGCCGGATCGACGACGTTGGGCCACATGTCGGGCAGCGGTGAGACAAGCCCGTGGTTGACCCCCCACAGGTACCAGTTGTCGACCACGGTGCCGGTCAGCAGGATGCCGATGCCGCCCGTCAGCGGAGTGAGGATGGCGAACCACCAGGCCCAGCGGTGAACGGATTCCATGGTTGCGTTGAAACCCATCGTCCAGCGCCAGAACAGGGCGGCACGTTCCGAGGCGGTGCCCCGGTCGGTGATCTGCTCCAACTCCCGCTCGCCACCATATTTGCCGACCGCCAGGATTGTCGCGCCATGCATGGCGAACAACAGGACGGAGCCGTACAGGAAGACGATGGAGAGGCAGTGGAAGGGGTTATAGTAAAGATTGCCGTAGCGGATAGAAAAGGCGGCCGTCCAGTCCAGGTGCGGGAAGATGCCGAACGGTACCGCTTCGGAAAAGTTGCCCATCAGCAGGGGCCGGATAAAGCCCAGCACCAGGAACAGCCAGATGGCCGCGGCAAAGGCCCAAGCGACATGCGTGCCCATCTCCAGCTGCCGGGCGCGGCGATAGACCCGGACCCACCAGAGCAGAACCGACAAGGTCAGGAAGAAACCGGCGATCAGCCACCATCCGCCCTCTGCCAGGGGCGGCAGCACCTTCAGGCCATATTTGGCCGCCGGTGGCTCCAGCCCCAGCCAGAAGAGCTGGCGCACGAACTGGATCGGGTCCCACCCGACAGAGGCGAGCATGTTGAGGCCGATGATCTCAAAGCCGATGAAGCCGAAGACCAGCGACAAGGTGCCTAGATATCCCAGATAGATGGGACCGATCTGGGCATTGCCGATGATGCCGAACAGACGGACAAAAAAAGGCTTGCCGGTGCGCGGACTATCTCCCCTGGGCAGCGGCATGCCTTCTTCGGCAGGGCCACTGACTTGGATCGGGGTGATGATGTTCTGATATTGTGCCATCACTCAATCCTCCTCAGCGCCAGATCGGAAGTTCAAGCCACCAGTTCCACCACTGGGGCCAACCCTTGTTCCAGAAGGGCCCACTGATGATGATGCAGACAGCACTCCAGAACCCGGCATTCAGCGCCAGGATCAGCCCCAGCCGGTGGATGCCCAGCGTGCCGATCGAATAGCCGATGATGTCGCGGAAGAAGGTGTCTTCATATTCCGGCGTCTTCACCTCGGCCTGGCGGGCCGGATCGTCCAGGGCGGCACCGGGATTGGCGGCCGACAGGATCAGGCCACCATGCAGCGACAGCGCCAATGTTGTCGTGAAGAAGAACGACACGGCGATCATGTGCGCGGGATTATAGTGGAAGTGCAGATACTGGTACCCGACATTCGACACCCAGTCGAGATGGCTGAAGATGCCGTATGGAAAGCCGTTGCCCCAGGCGCCCAGCAGCAGCGGGCGGAACACCACCAGCGTCGCATAGGCGAAGATGGCGAAGGAGAAGGCGAAGGGCACGTGATAGCCGATGCCCAGCTTGCGGCAGATCTCCACCTCCCGCAGCGCCCAGGAGATGAACGCCCCCAGCGCGCAGATGGTGATGAACTGCCAGAGCCCACCCTCTTTCAGCGGCGCAAGCGCCAGGCCGTAGGACAGGTCGGGCGGCGCGATTGATATCTGCCAGATGTTCCAGGTCGGACCGATGGCCGCCCCGTACAGGATCAGGGCTGTGCCCAAAATGGC
>JAIXTS010000068.1 GCA_027483805.1 Azospirillum sp.
CGTTCGTCCAGCAGGCTGGTGACCTTGGCCACCACCTCACCCGCCGGCACCTTCAGCGCTTGCGCTGCGTCCAGCAGACGCCCTTCCTGCTGTTCCAGATAGGCCAGCGCGCCGGCACCGGTCAGCGCCTCGATCCGGCGGATACCGGCGGCGACGGCCCCTTCGGACACGATCTTGAACAGGCCGATATCGCCCGTGCGGCGGACATGGGTACCGCCGCACAGTTCGACGGAGAATTCCTTGTTCCCGGCCGCGTCCACGCCACCCATGGAGACGACGCGCACCTCCTCGCCATACTTTTCCCCGAACAGGGCCATGGCGCCGACGGCGATGGCGGCGTCGGGGGTCATCAGGCGGGTGGTGACCTCGCTATTGCCACGGATGCGGACATTCACCGCCGCCTCGACATCGGCCACGTCATTGGCGGCCAGCGGCGTGGGCTGGGAAATGTCGAAACGCAGGCGGTCGGCGGAAACCAGCGAGCCCTTCTGCGTGACATGGTCACCCAGACGGCGGCGCAGCGCCTCATGCAGCAGGTGGGTAGCGCTGTGGTTGGCGCGGATGGCCCCCCGGCGGGTGCCATCCACCTTCAATTCGACCGCATCACCAACGGAGAGCGTGCCCTTGGTCACGGTGCCGACATGGGCAAACACCGCACCCAGCTTTTTCTGCACGTCACGGACGGTAACCTCGGCCCCCTTGGCAGAGATCATGGCGCCGGCATCACCGACCTGACCGCCGCTTTCGCCATAGAACGGGGTCTGGTTGACGACGACCAGAACCTCAGCACCCTCGGCGGCACTGGTCAGGCGATTGCCCTCCTTGTCCAGGATGGCGGTCACCGCACCTTCGGCAGCTTCAGTATCGTAACCCAGGAACTCGGTCGCCCCGACCTCATCCTTCAGTTCGAACCAGACGCGTTCCGTTGCGGCCTCACCCGAACCGGCCCAGGCGGCGCGCGCCTTTTTGCGCTGTTCGTCCATGGCGGCGTTGAAGCCGTCGACATCGACCGGACGGTTGCGGGTACGCAGCACGTCCTGGGTCAGGTCCAGGGGGAAGCCATAGGTGTCATACAGCGTGAAGGCGACATTGCCCGGCAGCGCCTGACCTTCAGCCAGGGGAGCCTCAGCCTCGTCCAGCAGCTTCAACCCACGGTCCAGCGTCTGCTTGAAGCGGGTTTCCTCCAGGCGCAGCGTTTCGGTGATCAGGGCCTGGGCGCGGACCAGTTCGGCATAATGGCCGCCCATTTCGCGCACCAGGGCCGGTACCAGACGGTGCATCACGGGATCCCGCGCGCCCAGCATGTGCGCGTGACGCATCGCGCGACGCATAATGCGACGCAAAACGTAACCACGCCCCTCATTCGAGGGCATGACGCCATCGGCAATCAGGAAGGAGCAGGAGCGCAGATGGTCGGCAATGACACGGTGCGAGGTGGCCTGCGGCCCCTTCAACGATGCGCCCGTGGCCTCGGCCGACGCTTCGAGCAGGCCCTGGAACAGGTCGATATCGTAATTGTCGTGCACGCCCTGCATGACGGCGGCCAGACGCTCCATGCCCATGCCGGTATCGATCGACGGCTTGGGCAGGGCCACGCGCTCGAACCCGCCATCCTTGGAGGGCAGCTGTTCATATTGCATGAACACGAGATTCCAGATCTCGATAAAGCGGTCGCCATCCTGATCCGGGCTGCCCGGCGGGCCACCGGCGATCTTGTCGCCATGATCGTAGAAGATTTCCGAGCAGGGGCCGCACGGGCCCGTGTCGCCCATCATCCAGAAATTGTCCGATGTCGGGATGCGGATGATGCGGTCATCGGGCAGGCCGGCGATCTTCTTCCACAAGTCAAACGCCTCGTCATCATTATGGAAGACGGTGGTCGTCAGCTTGGACGGGGAGATGCCGAATTCCTTGGTGATGAGGTTCCAGGCCAGCTCAATGGCGTCGGCCTTGAAATAATCACCAAAGGAGAAGTTCCCCAGCATTTCAAAGAAGGTATGGTGCCGCGCCGTGAAGCCGACATTGTCCAGGTCATTATGCTTGCCACCGGCGCGCACGCATTTCTGCGAGGTGGTGGCGCGGCTGTAGGGGCGCAGTTCCTGGCCCGTGAAGACGTTCTTGAACTGCACCATGCCGGCATTCGTGAACATCAGCGTCGGGTCGTTGCGCGGGACCAGCGGCGAGCTGTCGACAATGGCGTGGCCGTTCTTCCCGAAATAGTCGAGGAACGTGGAACGGATTTCGTTGACGGTCTTCTTGGACATGGGATGACGGCCTGAAGCTGCTGGATCGCGACAATATGGGGTGTGGGTTTTACCGTGGCGAGTAGCGGCCTGTCCATGCCCGGTACAGCGTTGCGGCCATGAACCCGCCGATTTCTTCAGTCACGCACGACCAGCGCCCGGCCGCCGCCCGGTTTTTCCTGGTCCAGGGTCGGACCGCGCCCTGTCGGCGCCGCCGCTTCCAGAAAGGCCAGCAACACCTCATCCCCACCACGGGCCAGCAAATCTGCCGCCGCCACACCTGGCGGACGAAAACTCTGCGGCGGGGCGGGAAAATGCCCATCCAACCGGCTTCCCAGCGCCAGCGGCACATCGCGATCCCCACCCGCATGCAGGATCAGCACAGGCGCCTGGACCTGGCCCAGGGCGGGCGTGATCTCAAACCGGTGGCGGAGCAGCGACCGAAGCGGCAACAAGGGCAGGCGGCGTTCCAGCAGGTCCGCCAGGCTGGTGAACGGCGCTTCCAGCACCAGCCGCGCCACGGACCGTTCAGCCGCCAGCCCGGCCGCCAGGAAGGCACCCGTATCACGGCCATAAAGGATCAGGCGTCCGCCGGAAATGCCACGCTGCACCAGGAAATCGGCCCAGGCGCGGCTATCATCAATCCAACCTGCCTGTCCGGGGCTGCCCGGATTCCCGCCCTGCCCTCGCAATCCAGCCAGTAACACCCCGAAACCGGCATCCGCCAGCAGCCGCGCCAGGGGACCAAGGGCGCCCGGATGCCGGTTGCGCCCATTCAGGACCAGTACGGTCGGTTTAGTGAAGCCTTCCGCCGGTCGATACCAACCCTCCAGCGAAAGACCCTCACCGGCCGGCACCCAGACATTCTGGAAATCAGGCAGACCAGCATCGGCCAGCACCAGGGGGCGGCGGTCGGCCGGAAACAGGATCCGTTCCTGCGTTCGCCGGAACCACAGGGCATAGGCGACCCAGAGCAGCAGCGGGATCAGGATCAGCTTCAGCATCGTCCACCCCGCCCCGCACCGGATCACAAAGCTGTTCAGAATCTATAGGCCAGCGGGGCGCCGCTCAAGCAGTTCGTCCGTTTGCGGAGGGCTGGCGGGAGAGACCAGGCCAGATCTGGCAATGCGCCATCCCGGGCGGCAACATTCCCCCCCGCGGTTGGGCTTGCGGGGCGGCACCTGCACCAATAATCAGCGCCGCAGAGCGCGGCGCTGACTTAGAAATCGACCTTTCTACGTCGGTCTCCGACTATTCCAGCAAGGAACGCAGCATCCAGGCGGTCTTCTCATGCACCTGCATGCGCTGCGTCAGAAGATCGGCGGTCGGTTCATCACCCGCTTCCTCCACCAGCGGAAAGATGGAGCGCGCCGTGCGGGCCACGGTCTCATGCCCTTCCACCAGCTGGCGGATCATGTCCTGGGCCTTGGGAACGCCCGTTTCCTCCGCCACGGTGGCCAGCTTGGCAAACTGGCTGTAGCTGCCGGGCGCAAAGAAGCCCAGGGCGCGGATACGTTCGGCCACCTCGTCCACCGCCGTGAACAGTTCATTATACTGCGCCATGAACATGGCATGCAGTGTGTTGAACATCGGTCCGGTGACGTTCCAGTGGAAGTTATGGGTCTTCAGATACAGCGTGTAGCTGTCAGCCAGCAGGCGCGACAGACCGTCGGCAATGCGGGCGCGATTCTCGTCGGAAATACCGATATTGATGGCGGGTGCGCTGGCCATGTCCTTGCCTCTATGGTTGCTTCATCACGGGAACCCGATACTGATCCTGACGACAAAGACACGCGGAAGCAAGGAGAGGATCGATCTCCAACCTCTTGAAAAATATGGGGGAGGCCGAAAGGCCGCACCATGTGGACCCGGACCTCCCCCAAGTGGTGGGGGCGTTACCACCCCCGGATGGCCCGGCTGGAGGCATGCGACGTTCCAGCCGGACCACTCCTGTCAAACGACTGGTCAGGCGGCCTGGCTGGTCGTGCTGCTGGAACTGTTGGTGCTGCTTTTCTGCGAATAGCTGCTGATGGCGCTCTGCAGCTGGCTGATCAGGGTGCTGATGGTGTCGTCATCCGTGATGCTGCTGCCGGCTGACAGAAGGCTGGTGATGTCGGTTCCGGCACTGTTGGATGCAGACGTACTGTCGGTGACCTCACCGCCCGGCGGCGGACCACCCGGCGGGGGACCGCCTGCACCACCCGGCGGCGGACCAGGCGGACGGCCGCCGACGGTCTGTGTGCCGGAAGCGTCTTCCTGGGCCGCCAGCAAGGCACTTTTGGTGTCGGACCGCATGCCCTGGAACGCAGTTTCCATCTCCGACTGGGTCAGGGAACCGTCGCCATCGCTGTCCATCTTGGCGAACATATCCTCGGCGCTGGGGCGGTTGCCCGCGCGGCCGGTCTTGTCCGCATCCTTCGGTCCGGCTGCCTGGAATTCCTCCAGCGTCAGTCCGCCGGATTTGTCCGTGTCGGCGGCTTCGAACCGTTCCTGTGCCCGCTGTTGGCGGCTGACGCCGGCCGAAGCATAGGCATTGCTGCTGATGCTGCTGATACTCATGGTCGCTCCTTGACGGGTTTTGCCGGACCCAATCCTTCAACGGACGGGTGCGGCACGACCTGTCGGGACCTATCTCGACTTTTTTTTGCAGCGCGTCAGAACACGGGCACGATACGCCGCACGATATCGGCGGCGTTCGCGGCTGCGGTGCGGGCAAAGGCCGGGAAATCCAGGTGGCTGTCGCTGCCCGCCAGATCGGACAGGGCCCGCACCACCACCAGCGGCATGCCAAATCGGGCTGCCACCTGCGCCAGGGCCGCGCCTTCCATCTCCACCGCCTGAGCATTGAACCGGGCATGCAGGTCCCGGCGGGTATCGGCACAGTTCAGGAAATGATCTCCGGTCAGCACCGTGCCAAAGCGCCAGACCGGCGCCCGCCCGGTCCCCGGCATGCCGGCCAGGGTGACGCCATCCAGCGCCGCCGCAAGGCGCGGCGCCATGCCGTCCGCCAGGGCATAACCATGCGTGTCGTCAAACCCAGGCAGCGGCGGCACGCCCGGCTGATAAGGCTTCAACCGCCCGCCGGACAAAGCGCCATAATCATGCTGGACCAGCCGGTCGGCGATGACGACATCACCCACATCCAGTGTCGGGTCCAACCCGCCCGCGACGCCGGAAAACAGCAAACCGCCCACACCGAACTGGTGGAACAGCAAAGTCCCTACCAGGGCCGCGTTCACCTTGCCGATCCCGGCTTCCACCAGCACCACCGGGCGCCCATCCAGTTGGCCCATGATGAAGGAAAAGCCGGCAATGTGCTGCCGTCGCTCGACGCCATGGAAGTGCCCTTGCAAGGCCGCCATCTCGTCAGGAATGGCACAGATCAGACCCAGCGGTCCCTGAACATCGCTCATTGGCTGCCCCCAGCGCGCGCCCGGCTGTTCTTGGCCAGGGTGCGGATACGTACCTCCAGCTGGGCGGCGCTGTAGGGCTTCACGATGAAGGCATCAACACCCTGGGCACGGGCGGCCAGGACATGGTCCTTGGTACCATGCCCCGTTTCCATGATGAAGGGCAGGTTGGGCCTTACATTGCGCACCGATGCCAGAAGATCCATGCCGTTCATACGCGGCATCGCCCAATCACAGATGATCAGGTCCACGGCGTCGGGGTCGCGGTACAGGACATCCAAGGCCTCGGCCCCGTCATTGGCCGTCATCACCTCGCGCACGCCCATCTGTTTCAGCACATCGGTGATCCAGACACGGGTCTGCTGCTGATCCTCCACCACCAGGATACGCAGGGACTTGATCGGGTCCTCCGGCATGTACATTCGGCTCATGCGCTTCTCCGCTTGGCCAGGGCCTCGGCCACGGCCCGGCACAGGGTCTCCGGCTCCACCGGTTTGTAAAGCACAGGGATATCGGGAGGCAAATCCTCGACCTCCACATGCCCGCGCCCAGGATAACCCGTCATGAACAGGACCGCGACGGATGGGTCCAGTTCGGTCACCAGATGCGCCAGCCGCACACCGCCCAGTGCCGGCATGACCAGATCGGTCAGCAGCAGGTCGATCCCCCCCTCCTCGAACCGTTCCAACGCCTCCACCCCGTCGGCCGCCCGCCGGACGGCGTGGCCTTCCCGTTCCAGGAATCCGGCCACCAGGGTCAGCAGTTCGGGTTCATCCTCCGCGACCAGTATGGTGGCGGGGCGGGTCGCGGCAGCGGTGCCCCTGGGTGCGATGATCCGCCGTTCTTCCACGGATGGCAGCGACAGCGGCAGCCAGAGCGTGAAACAGGTTCCCCGTCCCGGCTGGCTGTCCACCAGGATCACGCCGCCGGCCTGCTTCACCGTGCCATAGACCATGGCCAGCCCCAGCCCCGTGCCCTGCCCCGGCGGTTTGGTGGTAAAAAACGGATCGAAGATGCGGTCCAGCAGGTCCGGGGACATGCCGGTTCCGCGGTCGGTGACCGTCAGGACGGCATAGTCCGCCGGCGCCAGGCCCGGCGGCTGTGCCTCATTGCCAGCCTGACCAAGCCGCACCGTCAGCGGCCCGCCGCCCGGCATGGCGTCGCGGGCATTGATGGCAAGGTTCAGCAGCGCCTGGGCCATCATGTCGGGATCGACCGCCACCCAGACGGGCGTGTCGGGCACCGCCAGGGACAGGTCAATGGTGGCACCCAGCAGCGGTTTCAGCAGGAATTCCTGGCCGCGCAGCACCGCCCCCAGGTCGATCACCTCTGTCCGCGCCACCTTCTGGCGGGAGAAGGTCAACAATTCACGTGTCAGCGCCGCCGCCCGGTCCACCCCCTGCCCGATCTTGGCCAGATATCCCGCCTGGGGCGCATCCTTGGGCACGCCCTGTTTGGCCATGCTGGCATAGCCGCCGATGACCGACAGGATATTGTTGAAATCATGTGCGATGCCGCCGGCCAATTGACCCAGCGCCTCCATCTTCTGGGCCTGGAGCAACTGGCTTTCCAGCTTCTTCTGCTCGGTCACATCGGCGAACAGCACCACAAATCCGCCGCCCGGCAGGGGGAAATGCCGTACCTGCAGCCAGGTGCCGTTGGGCCGCTGCCTTTCATTGAAATAATTGCCGTCATGCCGGATACGGTCATAATCGGCGAGGCTTTCCTCCACGCTTTCGCCCGGATATTCCCCCTGCTGGGCCAACAGGTGGACAAGGTCGCGGTCCTTGACGCCGGGTTTCATAAAACCCGGCGGGATATCCAGCAGTTCCGACACCATGCGGTTGGCCACCAGAAGATGGCCGTTCGCGTCATAGACCTCTATCCCGATGCCGACATTATCCATCATGCTGTCCAGGATGCGTGTCTTTTCCCAGATTTCATGTTCCGCCTGACGGCGGTCGGTGATGTCGCGCAGATAGGCGGTATAGCGTTGCCCCGGCCCTAACGGTACCGCCGTGATGGCCAGTTCCACCGGGATCAAGGTGCCGTCGCGGCGCAGAGCCTCGATCTCCACACGCCGGCCCAGCATGGTGCCGCCTCCGCCCTGCTTCATCCGCACCAGGCCGGTATCGTGGCCAAGGCGATGGTGCGCCGGCACAATCAGATCACTCATCCGCCGGCCCACAGCCTCGGCCCGCAGCCAGCCGAAAGTGCGCTCCGCCGCCGGGTTGAACTCAAGGATATGCCCGTCCTCATCGATGGAGATGATGCAGTCAAGCGCTGTATCCAGGATGGAACGGGCGCGAGCCTCGCTTTCGCGCAGACGCAGACTGGAGGCGGCCTCATGCGTAACATCGCGGAACAGGCACATGACCAGCCGCTCTTCCCCGCCCTGGAACGGCACGGCCGACAGCTCGACCGTGATATCGCGCCCGTCCAGCCGGCGCAGGTCGATCCGCATCTGACGCAGCGGCTCTCCCGCCACAACACGCCGCATCAGCATGTCGGCCAAGGGCCGCGTTTCCTCATTGGTGACGTCCAGGATAGTGAAGCGGGCCGCCGGCTCCTCAACCCCGATCCCCAGGATGCTGCGTCCGGCCCGGTTCACGAACCGTCCGCGCCCCAGTGCGTCGTGGACGGCAATGCCGTCGGGCGACAGATCGACCAGTTGGCGGTAGCGCTGCTCGCTGTCGCGCAGTTCCCGATCGCGGCGCTTCAGTTCGGTGATGTCGGTACGCACGCACAGGGTACCGCCCTGTGGCAGGGCCCGATCCTGCACCCGTATCCAGCGACCGTCGGACAACAGGAATTCGCCTGTCTGACCCGTGGGGTGACGGAACTGGCGCAGACGCGCCGCGACATATTCCTCCACATCGCGGCCCTGGGCATGCAGGTTGTCGCCAGAATCAATGCCGAAGCGCAGCAGCATCTCGAACGTCACACCCGGCTGCATCTGGGCCGCCGTCACCGGGAACAGCGCCTTGAAGGCGGGATTGGCCAGGACCAGCCGTTCCTGCGCGTCGAACAGCGCCACGCCATCGGTCAGCATGTCAAAGGCCGTCGTCAGGCTGTCCAGGTCCACCATACTCTCCTCGGTCGGCCGCGCGGCGGGACGATGGTGCCCTGCCCCCGGTTCCCGATCAAGCCGGCAACGCTGCCGCGACCCGCGCCACGACCCCGGCCCAGTCGCCGCAGCGTTGTTGCCGGAACAGGCGCATGCTGGGGTACCAGGCTGTCTTCACTGCGCCTTCCAGCCAGCGCCAGTCCGTGTCGGTGGCGATCATTGTCCAGACAGGCCGCCCCATGGCGCCGGCCAGATGGGCAAGCGCGCTGTCGGGCGTGATCAGCAGGTCCAGATGCGGCAGGATCGCCGCCGTATCCGCCCAGCCGTCGATCACCGCCCCCAGATCGGTAACGGTGGGTGGCAGGGGCAGGTCACACAGCTGCGCCCGCCCGCTGTCCACCTGTATGGCATACCAATCGGCGCCCGTACGCTCCAGCAGCGGCCGCAGCGCCATCAGGCCGGGTGTACGCCAGACATCGCCCGGATGGGCCGGGTTGCCGGCCCAGCTGAACCCGATACGCGGCCGGCTGCCCTGGCGAACCAGCCGCTTTGCCCAGTCGGCGCTGCGCACGGGATCGGGGGTCAGGTAGGGGCCTGGCCACGGGATACCGGTGGGTTCCAGACCCAGCAGGCCGGGCAGGTCCAACAGGGGCACAGCCAGATCGACCGGTGGCAGGGCGCCCCCCCGTTCCACCACGGTTCCGTGCTTTCCATCGGCGAACAGCGGCGCCAGCGCCGGCGGCACCTCCAGAACGATCTGCGCCCCGGCCGCCATCAGGGACCGGACCAGCCTGACACACATGATCGTGTCGCCGGCCCCCTGTTCGTCCCAGACGAGGATATGTTTGCCCGCAGGGTCCTCGCCCTGCCAGGGCCTGATATGCGGGTGCCGGGGGGGACGCAGGGACACCGACCAGCGGTGGCCGTACAGGGCAAAGCCTTCCCGCCAGCGCCCCAGGCGCAGCAGGGCCAGCGACCGGCCCAGAGAGGCGGCGCTGTCACCGGGGGCCAGGTCCAGGCAGCGCTCGAAAGCGGCCAGCGCCCCGGCAGGGTCACCCGTGACCCGGCGCAGCAGGCCGATATCGCGCCAGACATAGGCGATGCCCGATCCCAGCTCCGCCGCCACGGCCAGATGGGAGGCCGCCGCATCCACCTCGCCCTGGTGCAGCAGCAGATTGGCCAGGGCGCAGCGGGCCGGAACCAGCGCCGGCGCGGCGGTCACGGCACGGACCAGCAGCGCCCGCGCGGTTCCCGCCTCTCCCGCCTGGCGTGCCGCATCGCCCAGGGCCAGCAGCGCCACGGCATGGTCGGGATCGGCCATGAGGACCTGCTGCCACAGTGCAAGGGCCGCCCCCTTCTCCCCGCGCGCCATCGCCGCACGGGCCGCGGCGGCTAGATCAGCAATGTCGCTCACCATTGCTTTTCCGTCAGTGTCGGCTTGCCCTGCACCGTGCTGCTGATGGCTTCCGGCATGCGGACCAGCCGGTCGCTGCGGATCACCGGCAGCGGGTCGGGATCATAGATCTGCTTCAGCCGCCGGTACTCCTGGACATGGAATTCCTGCTGTTCCTGGAAATCGGGTTCCCCGTCGCGCCGACCGGTGACGATCACTTCCTGTTCCATGGCCGGGGGTTTGTCTGCCGGTGCCGTGTTCTGCGCCCCCACCGGAACCGCAAGGGCGATCGTCAGCAGCACTGCGGCAGCGGCATATGGGTGATTCCCGCCTGAAATCGACATGTCCCGGACCTGTCAGCCTCATTGGAGTAACCATGATAGGCGATTTTACGCATTGTCGCACCTGAACTTTGTTCAATATTTCAGGGCACCGCGTCCCCTGCCTGGAAACCCCCGCGATAAAAGTGAACGTAATGAGAACATTTGCCCTTGGCGGATGAGAACGAAAAAGGTACAACAGGTTCAGTTGAACGCGCATGCTCATCCGTGCGAGAAGGAAGGGGACAATAATGTCGGCAGCTCCACTCCGTCTGGTTGAAACACCCATGGACAAAC
>JAIXTS010000041.1 GCA_027483805.1 Azospirillum sp.
AGAAAAGACCGCGCCAGCAAGGCAGCGCGGCCTGAGTTTAGGGAGGAATCGCCACCAGGCGGTGTCAAAACAGGGATCCAACCCCGTTCGACAAGATAAGTTTTTAACTTTCTGAATATTAAGGCAAGCCGATTTTATCGGCTTGCCTTTTTATTTGGTCGATTTTTAGGTTTTTGCCCAACCCTTGAGCATTTGCCGCCCGTCCGAACAGGTGTTTGCCTAATCTGCGGGCGGCGTATCCAGCAATAGCGCTGAAACCGATGGCCCAAGGGCCAAATCGTGATTCGACATAGCGATCCAAGGCCCCACAATCAGCAGGGTCGACCGCCCGGTTACCCTTGCAACAGAGCGCGGTAATCGACCAAGCCGAAATGACCGCTGGCCCAGGCCAGGGCCACCAGAATGGCCGACAGGATGGTCGTCCAGAGGAATTTCTTGGCGATCTGGGGCCGGGCCGGTGTGCCGGGCAGGTACCCCACCTCATTCACATCACCTTCCTGCTTGCGGCCGAACGGCAGCACCATGAACAGCACCGTCCACCAGACAGTGAAATAAATGGCGGCCCAGGTTGCCCAACCCATGATCCCGACCTCCCTTTCTCATCAAACCTGTTCAATTTCAACCAGCGTGCCGAACAGATCCTTGGGGTGCAGAAACAGCACCGGCTTGCCATGGGCACCGATCTTCGGCTCCCCATCACCCAGCACGCGCAGCCCATCGGCCTTCAGCTTGTCGCGGGCGGCCAGGATGTCCTCCACCTCGTAACAGACATGGTGAATGCCGCCCGAGGCGTTGTTGGCCAGGAACTTGGCGATGGTGCTGCCCTCCCCCAGGGGATGCAGCAGCTCGATCTTGGTGTTGGGCAGTTCCACGAACACGGTGGTCACGCCATGGTCCGGCAGGTCCAGCGGGGCCGACACGGTGGCACCCAGGGTCGTGCGATAGGTCTCCGCCGCCACGGCCAGATCCGGCACAACAATGGCGACATGGTTCAAACGACCGATCATCACCCTCTCCTCCTTGATGGTTTGTTGGCTCGCACCCGAAAATAGTCACGGGCGACGTCGCCGTCACCCGTGACAAATCGGCACGAGGCCGCCCGCTCAGATCCGGACCAGATGCACTTCCGTCAGCGGCTTGCGGCCCTGGCTGGTGCTGAAGGACCGGCGGATGGCGATGCGGGCGGCCTCCTTCACCTGCGCATCATCCATGCGGGCCGCCTTGGACAGGTTTTCGACCGCCAGACGCACGCGGGCGATCAGGTCCGCCGTCTCCTCATCCACCTCATCCTCTTCCAGCAGGCCAATGGCCGTCACCTTGGGATCGGCCAGCAGCTCCCCCCGGGGGGTCATGACCAGGGTCACCATGGAGACGCCGGCCTGGGCCATGCGCGTGCGGCCGCGCATGGCCATGTTGGTCAGCGGGACAATGCGCTTGCCATCAATGCACAGCTTGCCGGCATGAACATGGCCCAGGTTCGCCGCCGGACCGGGGCCCAGGCGGATGACCATGCCATCATCGGGCACCAGAACCTCCGGCACCTGGCAATCGCGCGCCAGGGCCGCATGCACCGTCAGGTGCCGATGTTCACCATGCACCGGCACAGCGATCTTCGGGCGTACCCACTGGTACATCTGCACCAGTTCGTCGCGCGCCGGATGGCCGGACACATGGACAAATTCCTCATCCGCCGTAATCACCTGAATACCCTGACGCATCAGGCCGTTCTGGATCTTGGCGATCCCCTTTTCATTGCCCGGAATCTCGCGGGCGGAGAAGATGACCACGTCGTCACGTTCCAGCACCACATCGGGATGGTCATCATTGGCGATACGGGCCAGGGCCGCGCGGGGCTCCCCCTGCGATCCCGTGCAGATCACCACCAGCCTTTCGCGCGGGACATAGCCCGCCTCGCGCTCTGTCAGAAACGGCGGCAGGTCGGACAGGTAGCCATTGGCCCGGGCGGCCTCGTTGATGCGCCACAGCGACCGGCCGGCCAGCGCCACCTGTCTTCCATGCGCCTGAGCGGCCAATGCAATGGACTGCAGCCGCGCCACATTGCTGGCAAAGCAGGTGACGGCGATACGGGTTTCGGTAAAGCGGCCGAACAGCTCCTTAAAGCTTTCCTGCACCGCCGCTTCCGATCCGGACGTGCCCGGCACCATGGCATTGGTGCTGTCGCAGATCATGGCCGTGACGCCTTCGCGCCCCAGCTTCTTCAGCGCGTCCTCGTCCGCCAACAAACCAATGACGGGATCGGGGTCCAGCTTCCAGTCGCCCGTATGCAGCACGGTGCCCGCACTGGTGCGGATGACCAGGGCGTTGGGTTCGGGGATCGAATGGGTCAGGCTGATCAGTTCGAGATCGAAAGGACCGATGCTGGCCTTGCCACCCAGCGGGATGATGTTGATCGGCACCTTGTTCTGCAGCCCCGTTTCCACCAGCTTGGCCTTCAGGAAGCTGGCGGTGAACGGCGTACACCAGACAGGCACGCGCAAATCCTCCCACAGATGTGGGATGGCACCCAGATGATCCTCATGCGCGTGCGTGACGACAATGCCCAGCAGGTCGTCGCGACGATCCTCAATGAAGCTGGTATCGGGCAGAATGATATCAACACCGGGGGTCGTTTCGTCACCGAAACTGACGCCCAGATCGACCATCAGCCATTTGCCCTGATGGTGGTACAGGTTCAGATTCATCCCGATCTCGCCCGCCCCGCCCAGGGGAACAAAATGCAGGGCCTTCGGGTCGAAATCCTTGGTGTCCAGATGCTTTGCTTCGGTCATTCGGTCCTGGTTTCAGTTGGCGGCAGCGTTGCGTTCATGGATCAACCGGAGCCCCCGCAACGTCAGGTCTCCATCAATATGGTGGATCATGTCGGTGCCCTCGGCGAACAGCCGGACAAGACCGCCGGTGCCGATGACCGTCACCGTGCGGCTGCCATCGGGCGACAGCTCGGCGATGATCCGTTTCAGGATGCCTTCAATCATCCCGGTATAGCCCCAGAACATGCCCGACTGCATGGCCGCCACCGTGCCCCGGCCGATGGCAACATCGGGCTTGGCGATATCGACCTTGGGCAACTGCGCGGCCACGCGGTGCAGCGCGTCCAGCGACAGGGCCGGCCCCGGCGCGATGACGCCGCCGGCAAAGGCGCCTTCCTCATCGACCACGTCAAAGGTGGTGCCGGTGCCAATATCGATAACGATCAGTGGCGTGGGATAGGACGCGACGGCGGACACGGCATTGACCAGACGATCGGCCCCGGCCTCCCGCGGGTTCAGCAGTTTCACAACAAGGCCCAGATCGACCGAGGGATCGCCCACCCGCATCGGTGTGCAGCCGAAATGATCCTCGGTCAGCTTGATCAGAGCATAGGTCTGCGCCGGCACCACCGATGACAGAATGGCCGCATGGATGTCGGCAGGCACAATCCCCTTCATGCCCATCAGGGTGACCAGCCAGACGGCATATTCATCGGCCGTCCGCTGGCTGTCGGTGGAGATGCGCCAATGGGCCCGCTTCTCATCCCCGTCAAAGACGGCGAAGACGACATTGGTGTTGCCGGCATCAATGGCCAGAAGCATCTCAGTTCCCTCCGCTGGGGAAGAACACATCGCCCGCTGTGACGCGGCGGATAGCGCCCCCCGTATCGACCAGCAGCACGCCCCCCTCATCCATATCGATCAGACGGCCCGTGAAGGTTTCGTCATGCAGGCGGACTGTCACGGCGCCGCCCAGACCTTGGGCCGCATTCAGCCAGGCCGCCCGAATGGGCGCAAAGCCCTGGGTCACAAACCGGTGATACCAGGATTGAACCGCGCCGGCATAGGCGACAAGCACCTGGTCAACCGTGACATCGGCGCCGGCAGCCAGCAAGGCGGTGGCGGGATACAGCGCCTCTTCCGGGAAATGCCGGACATTGATGCCCACCCCCAGCACCAGCCAATCGACCGATTGGCCACGACCCGCTTCGGACTCCAAAAGGATACCGGCGATTTTGGCCCCATCCACCAGCACATCATTGGGCCATTTCAGGGTGACCTGGCCCGGTACCAGGGCCGATACCGCCTCTCCCACCGCCACCGCGGCCACAAAGGAGGTAAGCGCCGCCTGTCCGGGCGGCAGGCCCGGACGCAGGATCAGGGAACAGGCAAGATTACCCGGTTCACTGCTCCAGGCCCGGCCCCGGCGGCCGCGGCCCGCATGCTGGCGCTTGGCCCAGACCAGAGTTCCTTCGGGCGCCCCCTCCGCGGCCAGTTGCTTGGCCACATCATTGGTGCTGCCGCATTCATCCAGGGCATGAAGACGAAAAAACGCGGGCAGCAAGGCCGCCCGCGTTTCGTCAGATCGGTTCGCTCCGGTCAGCATCGCCGGAACGCCGGTCACCGCGCCCCGAACAGGGCGGCAGCGGCCGCCGCAGCACCCGAGGTGATCGGCGACAGGAAGATGATATAGACCGGGAACACGAACAGGCCGGCCCCGGCAACCACAAGACCAGCGGTCCGGGTCGGACGGTCCAGCGGCTCCGTCACGTCATCGAAATACATGGCCTTGATGACGCGCAGGTAATAGAAGCAGCTGATACCCGACGCGATGACGCCGACAATGGCCAGCGGGTACAGACCCGCCTGGATGGCCGGCAGAAACACCGCCCACTTGCCCCAGAAGCCCGCCGCCGGCGGCACACCGGCCAGCGACCACATGAACACGGCCATGGCGAAGGCCAGCATCGGATGGGTCTTGGAGAGACCCGCCAGATCAGCCACCTCTTCCACGGCCCGGCCCGACTGGCGCATCGACAGGATGACCGCGAAGACACCGACATTCATGGCCAGATAGATCGCCATGTAAATCAGCACACCGCGCACACCCTCCACCGACCCGGCGGACAGGCCAACCAGTGCGTAGCCGATATGGCCGATGGAGCTGTAGGCCATCAGGCGCTTGATATTCTTCTGCTGGATAGCGCCCAGGGCGCCGATGATCATGCTGGCCGCGGCACAGAACTGGATCACCTGCTGCCACTGCACCGCCAGATCACCGAACGGACCGACCAGCACACGCATGAACAGGGTAATCGCCGCCACCTTCGGGGCCACAGCAAAGAAAGCCGTGACGGAGGTGGGCGCCCCTTCATAGACGTCGGGTGTCCACATATGGAACGGCACGGCCGAAATCTTGAAGGCCAGACCGGCAGCCACAAACACCATGCCGATGACCACACCGGCCGACGGCGCGCCTTCCAGCACAGACGCCAGCTTGTCAAAGCTGGTGGTGCCGGCAAAACCATAGACCAGCGACGAGCCGTAAAGCAGCAGGCCCGAGGACAGGGCCCCCAGGACAAAATATTTCAGACCGGCTTCGGTCGACTTGGCCACGTCACGCTTGAAGGAGGCGATGACGTAGAGCGCCAGCGATTGCAGCTCCAGCCCGACATACAGCGAGATCAGGTCGTTGGCCGACACCATGGCCAGCATGCCAAGCGTGGCCAGCGCGATCAGCACCGGATATTCGAACCGGGCCACCCCCTCCTTCTCCAGGTAGTTGACCGACAGGACAACCGCCAGCGAGGAGGCGATGAGGATCAGCAGCTTGGCGAAGGTGCCGAAGCTGTCGGCCACAAACAGGCCGTTGAAAGTGACACTCCTGCCCTCCGGCCCCTGCAGGAGCAGGAAGCCGGTGACGACAAAAGCGGCGACCGTCAGCCAGGAGACGAGGCGCAGGCTGCCGTCGCCCCGGAACACGCCGATCATCAGCAGGGCCATGGAGGCGCAAGCCAGGAAGATCTCGGGCAGGGCCGGGGCCAGATCGGGAATAATTGCCATGGCTTTAGTTCTCGCTCGCCGGTTGGGTCGCCGGGGTTTCGGTACGCAGTTCCGCCGTCTTCGGCGCCTCGGCCTCGATCAGGCCCGCCGCCTTCAGCGACGCCTGATGATCGGCCAGGATCTTCTCGACGGTCGGGTTGTAGACATTCTGGAAGCTGGCCGGGTAGACGCCCATGATGATGACGATGGCGACCAGCGGCGCAAAGAAGGCCACTTCGCGCACCGACAGGTCCTGCATCGCCTTCACTTCCGGCTTGTCCAGCTTGCCAAAGAACAGCTTGCGGAACAGCAGCAGCATATAGGCAGCCCCCAGCACCAGACCCGTAGCCGACAGCATGCCGTACCAGGTGTTGACCTGAAACACGCCCAGCATGGTCAGGAACTCACCCACGAAGCCCGAGGTGCCCGGCAGGCCGACCGACGCGAACATGAAGATCGCGAACACCACCGCGTAACGCGGCATGTTCTTGGCCATGCCGCCATAGGCGGCCATTTCGCGGGTATGCAGGCGGTTATAGGCGACGCCGATGCACAAGAACAGCGCGGCCGACACAAAGGTGTGGCTCAGCATCTGGAACATGGCGCCGTCCAGCCCCTGCTGGTTCATGGCGAAGATGCCCATGGACACGTAACCCATATGGGCGACGGAGCTGTAGGCGATCATCTTCTTCATGTCGGTCTGCGCCAGCGCCACCAGCGAGGTGTAGATGATGGCGGCGATGGACATGAAGAAGACCAGGTCCTGGAAGAAGAAGCTGGCTTCCGGAAGCATCTGCACATTCGCGCGGATCAGGCCGTAGCCACCCATCTTCAGCATCACACCGGCCAGCATCACGGAACCCGCCGTCGGCGCTTCCACGTGGGCGAACGGCAGCCAGGTATGGGCCGGCCAGATCGGCGTCTTCACCGCAAAGGCGATGAAGAAGGCCAGCCACAGCCAGATCTGCATGTTGCTGGGGAACGGATAGTCCACCATCACCCGCATATCCATGGTCCCGGCCGTCAGATACATGGCCAGGATGGCCAGCAGCATCAGCACCGAACCGATGAAGGTGTAGATGAAGAACTTGTAAGCCGCATAGACACGGTTGGGGCCGCCCCAGACACCGATCAGCAGGAACATCGGCAGCAGCACCCCTTCGAAGAAGAGGTAGAACAGCACGAAGTCCAGCGCCGTGAACATGCCGATCAGCATGGTCTCCAGCACCAGCAGCGCGATCATGAATTCTTTCACGCGCTTTTCCACCGCATCCCAGGAGGCCAGGACGCAGATCGGGGTCAGCAGGGTGGAGGCCAGCACAAACCAGATGGAGATGCCGTCAACGCCCTTGATATAGGCGATGTTGAAGGCCGGCAGCCAGGCCACCTCTTCCACCAGTTGGAAGCCGGGATTGGAGGGATCGAAGCCGGTCAGGATGAACAGCGAAACGATAAACGTGATCAAGGACGTCCACAGCGCCACGCTCTTGGCGTTACGGGCCACCGCCGCCTGCTCACCACGGATGAGCAGGATGAACAGGGCACCGACGAGGGGCAGGAACGTCGTCAGCGAAAGGATCGGCAC
>JAIXTS010000016.1 GCA_027483805.1 Azospirillum sp.
CCGGCGGCGGCGGCACGAACCCTGGCGGTGGCGGCACGAACCCTGGCGGTGGCGGCACGAACCCTGGCGGTGGCGGCACGAACCCTGGCGGTGGTGGCACCAACCCTGGCGGTGGTGGCACGAACCCTGGCGGTGGCGGCACGACCCCTGGCGGTGGCGGCACGAACCCTGGCGGTGGCGGCACGAACCCTGGCGGTGGCGGTACGAACCCAGGCGGTGGTGGCACCAACCCTGGCGGTGGTGGCACGAACCCTGGCGGTGGCGGCACGAACCCCGGTGGCGGGGGCACGAACCCCGGTGGCGGGGGCGGCGGTCCGCCGATGTGTAGCTGTCCCTGCGGCTTCTGACGACAGGGTCACCGGGGGGTCGGTGGGCAGCGGGTGGTTCAGGCCGCCTGCTGCCTTCTTGCCGCACGGTCCAGGAACAGGCACAGGGCCAGGACCGGGATGCCGATGGCGGCGGTGCCGGCAAAGAACAGGGCATAGGCCCCCATCTGCCCCGCCACCGGCTCCATCGCCTGCACCATCTGACCGGAGAAGCCTTTCAGCACCTTGCCCAGGAAGGCATAGAAGGAGGAGAGCAGCGCATATTGGGTGGCCGTATAGCCCAGGCTTGTCAGGCTGGACATATAGGCGGTCAGCGCCACACCGGCGAACCCGGTGGAGATATTGTCGACAATGATCGCCGCTGTGAACACGCCGATATCCGGTCCGCTGAGCGCCATGACCGAGAAGGCGAGGTTGGAGAAGGGGCCCAGGACGGCGCCCAGGATCAGAGTCCGCCGGAATCCCAGCTTCACCGACGCCAGCCCGCCCAGCGCGATGCCCGCGATGGAAGCCCACAGCCCCACCGATGCGCGCACCGTGCCCACCACTTCCTTGGTCAGGCCCAGATCGACATAGAACGGGTTGATCATCGGCCCGATCATGAAATCGCCCAACCGGAAGGTGGCCACCACCAGCAGGATCAGGATGGACAGCGTGCCATAGGTGCGCAGGAAGGCCAGGAACGGGCCAATAATGGCATCGACCAGCCCGTTGATCCGCCAGAGCGGCGCCGATGCCGCGCCGCCGGCCGGTGCATGGCGCGCCGGCTCGCTGCCCAGCAGGGTGGCGGCGATGCCCACGGCCATGACCGCACCTGCCACGCCGTAGGATGCCTGCCAGCCAATCCCGGCAGCCAGCAGCAGGATCAGGCTGTCGGTGGCCAGCATGGCGGCCCGGTACCCGGTCTGATAGGCGGCGGACAGCAGTCCCTGTTCGGCACCGTCATTGGCGCTTTCGATGCGCCAGGCATCGACCACGATATCCTGGGTCGCCGACGCAAATGCCGCCAGCAGGGCAAAGGCGCCCAACTTCCAAAGGTTTGCCCCTTCCGGCCCCACCGCCGCCATGCCGAACAGACCGCCGCCGATCAGCAGTTGTGACAGCAGCATCCAGCCCCGGCGCCGGCCCAGACGGCCCAGGAAAGGGGCATCCAGCCGATCCACCAATGGTGCCCAGAACATCTTCAGCGAATAGACAATGCCGACCCAGGACAGGAAGCCGATGGTGGCCAGATCAGCCCCACCCTCGCGCAGCCAGAAGCCCAGCGTATTGCCGGTCAGCAGGAAGGGCAGGCCGGACGAGAAACCCAGCAGCAGCATGACCAGCACCTTGCGCTGGCCCAGCGATCGCAGGACCTGACGCCAGCCGATGGGCTGCTTTTGCTCCGGGGTCGCGGTGTCGGCCGTCATGGGCAGGTCCTGTTCTGTGCGCCAGAGGAAGAAGATGAAGTATAGGCAAGGGCTTGTCGGCCCGCGCGGCCTATTTGCGCACGAACATTGCGCAGAATGCAGGTCGTTTGGACTGGAAAATACCCACCCTCTCCGCTTACAAAGTTCGACCCACCGGTGAAATCCGATGTTGGGTAACCCATATGCACATCCCGCCGCCGGGAAGAGGCCGGTGCGGCGATGGCTGTAGAAGGAAGAGCAGGATCATGTCGACGGATACGCAGAAGGTGGGGACCGCTGGGCGCTGGACGCCTGACAGCTGGCGCGCCAAGCCGATCCGCCAGGTCCCCTCATATCCTGACGAAAACCGCGTGAAGGCCGTTGAAGCCAAGCTGGCGGCCTATCCGCCGCTGGTTTTTGCGGGCGAGGCACGGCGGCTGAAGGATCATCTGGGCAAGGTGGCGCGGGGGGAGGCGTTCCTTTTACAGGGCGGTGATTGCGCCGAAAGCTTCGCCGAATTCCATCCCAACAATATCCGCGATACGTTCCGCGTGCTGTTGCAGATGGCGGTCGTGCTGACCTTTGGCGCGGCCACCCCCGTGGTGAAGGTGGGCCGTCTGGCCGGGCAGTTCGCCAAGCCGCGGTCGGCCGGTACGGAAATCATCGACGGTGTCGAGCTGCCCTCCTATCGCGGCGACATCATCAACGGTTTCGACTTCACGGCCGAGGCGCGCATCCCCGATCCGGAGCGCATGGTCCAGGCCTTCAACCAGTCGGCCGCGACCCTGAACCTGCTGCGCGCCTTTGCCCAGGGTGGCTATGCCGACCTGCACAAGGTGCATCAGTGGAACCTGGGCTTTGTGGAGAAAAGCCCGCAGGGCGAGCGCTATCGGGACCTGGCCAATCGGCTGGACGAGACGCTGTCCTTCATGGCCGCCTGTGGCATCACGGGTGAAACCACGCCACAGATCCGTGAGACGGAACTGTTCACCAGCCATGAGGCGCTGCTGCTCCCGTACGAGCAGGCGCTGACCCGCATCGACAGCACGACCGGCGATTGGTACGACGTCTCGGCCCATATGCTGTGGATCGGCGACCGCACACGTCAGCATGATGGCGCGCATGTGGAGTTCCTGCGCGGGGTGAAGAACCCGGTCGGCCTGAAATGCGGTCCGTCTATGGACCCGGACGACCTGATCCGCCTGATCGACATTCTGAACCCGGCGGATGAGGCGGGCCGACTGACCCTGATCGTGCGCATGGGGTCCGACAAGGTGGCCGACAAGCTGGCGCCCCTGGTCCGCAGGGTGCAGCGGGAAGGCCGGACGGTCGTCTGGTCCTGTGACCCGATGCATGGCAACACCGTCAAATCCTCCACCGGCTTCAAGACCCGTCCGTTCGACCGGGTCCTGGGGGAGGTGCGGGGCTTCATGGAGGTCATCCGGTCCGAAGGCGCCTATCCCGGCGGTGTGCATTTCGAAATGACGGGCCAGGACGTGACGGAATGCACCGGCGGCGCCCAGGCCATCACCGACCATGCGCTGGCCCTGCGCTATCACACGGCCTGCGACCCGCGCCTGAATGCCAGCCAGTCGCTGGAACTGGCCTTCCTGATTGCGGAAAGCCTGAAAGCCGTGCGCGACGGCCAGCCGCGCGCCCGCGTGGCGGCGGAGTAGGGTGCCTTACCGGAGGGTGGTGGAAATAGAAACCGCCACCTTCCACCCTGCTTATCTTTTCGGCATCCGCATGGTACCCCTGGTGACAAAGCAGCAATCCTGAGGGTCCCATGCCGTCGTTTGCCTTGGTTAAAAAGACACTCGCCGCCATCTTTCTGTCCGCCACGGCTCTGTGCGCCCAGGCCGGGACAATCTATGTGCAGGCCGACCGCATGGTCGATGTCGTATCCGGCACGATGGTGGAGAAACCAGCCCTGGTCATCACTGATGGCCGCGTCACGGCTTTGGGCGCACAAGGGGCGGTGCCGGTGCCGGAAGGCGCCGAACGCCTTGACCTGACAGGCATGACCATCCTGCCGGGCCTGATCGACATGCATGTGCATCTGACGGGCCGGCATGACATGCATGGCTATGAGGGGCTGGCGGAATCGACGGGGGATGAGACCATCAATGGTGTCATCCATGCCGAAAAGACCCTGATGGCTGGTTTTACGGCAGCGCGCAATCTGGGGGCGGCGGGTTTTTCCGACGTGGCTCTGCGCCGCGCCCTGGCGGCCAATCGGTTGAAGGGACCGCGGCTGTATGTCTCCGGCCCCTCTATCGGGGCGACGGGCGGACATTGCGACAATAACCTGCTGCCGCCTGAATATGACGCGCACAGCCAGGGGGCCGCCGACGGTCCCTGGGGTGTGGTCCGGAAGGTGCGGGAGGTGAAGAAATATGGCGCCGATCTGATCAAGATCTGCGCCACCGGCGGTGTTTTGTCCAAGGGCACGCAGGTCGGGGCCCAGCAACTGGCGCAGGAGGAGATGGATGCCATCGTGGCCGAGGCCAAGCGCCTGGGCCTGAAGGTGGCCGCCCATGCCCATGGCACCGCCGGTATCAAGGCCGCCATCCGCGCCGGCGTGGATACGGTGGAACATGCCAGCTTCATCGATGATGAAGGCATCAGGCTGGCCAAGGAACGCGGCACCTATCTGTCGATGGATATCTACAACACCGAATATATTCTGTCGGCGGGGGAGGCGGCGGGCTTCCTGCCCGAAAGCCTGGCCAAGGAGCGGGTGGTCGGCAAGACCCAGCGCGAAAGCTTCACCCGCGCCGTGAAGGCCGGGGTGAAGATGGTTTTCGGCAGCGATGCCGGCGTCTATCCCCATGGCGACAATGGCAAGCAGTTCGCCCGCATGGTGCAGTTCGGGATGACGCCGATGCAGGCGATCCAGGCGGCCACGGTGAACGCCGCCGATGCGCTGGGCGCCAGCGCCGATCTGGGCACCCTGACCGTCGGCCGCTATGGCGACCTGATCGCTGTGAAGGGAAACCCGTTGGCCGATATCAGCCTGCTGGAAAAGGTGGACGTGGTGGTGAAGGGGGGCGAGGTGGTGAAGGGCCGGCCCTGATTTAGCGCCCCGTCGCCACCAGCACTGCCGCCCGGTGTCCGGACTGCACCGCCCCTTCGATGGTGGCGGGCAGGCCGGTATCGGTCCAGTCGCCGGCCAGATAGAGATTGTCGGCAACGCGGGGGCCGGGCCGCCGGCGATCCTGGTCAGGGCTGGCGGTGAAGCTGGCGCGCCTTTCCTTGATGATGCGGCCCCTGGCGGGGCGGTCGGCATCCAGGCCCAGCACCGCGGCCACGTCGCGCCAGAGCAGGGCCAGCAGATCGTCGGCCGGTCGGTCGATCAGGGCATCGGCGGCGCTGACGGTCACCGATAGGGTATCGCCGCGCAGGAACAGCCATTCCGCCACCCCGCCGACCAGCCCCAGCAGAGGCAGGCCGCCGGGCAGCCTGGCCGGGCCATCCAGCCGGTAATGGGCGTTCAGAATGCTGTGGAAACGGTCGGGGACGGGCAGGTCGGGCAGCAGCCCCGCCATGGCGTCGGACGGTAACGCCAGCACGACCCGGTCATTTGGCCCCAAAACCACCTGGTCGGCAGCGAAGTCTAGCCTGTCCGCCCGGCCCGCCGCCGTGCGTTGCAGCCCTTTCAGCCGCCAGCCGAATCGTACCTTAACCGCGCGGTCCGCCAGATAGGCCAGGGCCGGATCGACCAGGCTAGCCGACAGCCCACCGGGACCGGCAATATGGGGCCGGCAGGCCTCCGCCCCGCGCAGCAGGGTGCGCTGGAACACTGACCAGAGCAGCCGGGCCGAGCCATCCTGATAGGGTGTGTTCAGGATCGAAATGGCTAGCGGCTTCCACAGCCGTGCCGCCAGCGGGCCGCTGGCGGGCAGCAGGTCAGCCACCGTCTGGTCCGGACCGGCCAAAGCCAGTTTCAGGATCGCCAGATAATCGATCAGCCGGCTGTCGGGCACCCGGCGTGCGGGATCGGTCAGCCACAGGGGCAGGGGGCCGCGATCGGGACGCAGGGTCCAGTGCTGTCCGCTGCGCAGGTCCAGAAAGGGCAGGCAAACGGGATCGATGGTCAGCAGCCCGCCCCGCCCCCCGATCCGGTCCAGATAGGACAGGCATTCCCGGTTGGCGCCCAGGATCAGATGGTTGCCATTATCAATGATCCGGTCCAGCCGACCGTCATGCCATGAACGGCAGCGGCCACCGGCATGGTCCGTTGCTTCATACAGCATGACAGCATGGCCGGACCCAGCCAGGGCGGTGGCACAGGCCAGGCCCGACAGGCCCGCCCCGACCACATGCACGATCCCGGTCACAGGCGCGGCGAACGGCCCAGGGCGCAGGACAGCGCGACGCTGATCTTTTCCCACTTGCCCAGGCGTGGGCGGCGGGACAGGGCGTCGGGCGACCAGCCGCGCAGGCGCAGCCGCACCAGGATGCGGTGATACAGCACCATCATGGCCGCGGCCGGCCACAGCTTGCGGTGCGGCTGCCGCAGCAGGCCATTGGCCTGATGGAACGCCGCCTCCGCCCGGACCGCCAGCGCCTCGCACACCTGGGGCAGGGCCGGGTCGGTCAGGACCGCCACAGGATCAGACTGGACGGCATAGATATCGATGCCGGCATCCTCCAGCATCTCCTCCGGCAGGTAGCAGCGGCCATCGCGCGCATCCTCCTCGATATCGCGCAGGATGTTGGTCAGTTGCAGCGCCTCACCCAATGCCAGGGCAAAGGCATCGGCGCTGGCATCACCCTTGCCGAAAACCCGCACCGACAGCAGGCCGACGGCCCCGGCCACCCGCCGGCAATATTGCGCCAGCATACCCAATGATGGCGCGCGGATCGGGCCATCCACATCCATCATCATGCCGTCAATGACGGCCTGGAATTCTGCCTGGGGCAGGTTGTACCGGCGGACGGCGGCAGCCAGATCGCGCAGACGGCCATGATGGCGGCCGGGGCTGGGCATGCCATACATGGCATCGATCCGGCGCTGCCAGTCGGTCAGGGCGCCACGCTTGACCTCGTTATTGTCGCTGCCATCGGCAATGTCATCCACCGCGCGGCAGAAGCCATAGATGGCGAACATGGCGCGGCGCTTGCGCTGGCCCAGAAGGCGCAGCGGCCAGTAGAAGGTGGAGGTGCCGCAGCTTCCGGCCTTGGCCAGCCCGCTTTCCGGGGACAGGCGCGGCGGACGGCGCGACATGCCGCGCAACACCCCCAGCAGGACGGCGCCCAGGCGGCTGAAGGTCGAAAGTTGGACCTTGCCGGCCAGCGGGTCGCGGCGGCGCAACTGCTTTGAGAGGGCGATGGCCATTTCAATGATGACCGCCGATTCCATGCGCAACCCCGGATTGGCGATCAGCCGGGGCAGGGCACTGGCCCGGCGCAGCAGCGAATCGACATTGTCCAATGTCCGGTCGATCACGGTGCGCACCGGCGGCGTCGCCTCCGTTTCCACCAGATGTTCAACCGAACCGCCGGCTTCCTTGAACCAGGCAGTGGGAAGATAGCAGCGGCCCAGTTCCACCCAATCGTGGCGGCAATCCTGGATATGGTTCAGGATCTGCAACGCGGTGCACAGGGCGTCCGACGCAGGCGCGGCATTGATCCCCTCCCCATGCAGTTCCAGCAGGAAACGGCCCACGGGATTGGCGGAATAGCGGCAATAGAGAACCAGATCCTGCCAGGTCTTGCAGTGGCTGCCCATCGCGTCGCGGCGAAAGGCCTGCAGCAGCTGACGCGCATGGATGCCCGACACCGCCGTTGCCGTCTGTGTCGCCTTGAGTGTCAGGGCCGGGGCCAGCCAGGGCTGGTTGCCGATGCCGCTGACCAGGGCCCGTTCCAGCGCGTCCAACTGCGCGATCTTCATGTCGGGATCGACATGCGGATCGTCGGCAATGTCATCGGCCAGCCGTGCGAAGGCGTAGAAAGCCATCACATGCGGGCGGTAGGGGGCCGGAATCAGCCGCGACGCGACAGGAAAATTCTCCGCCGCCGCACCCTTGCGGGCCGCGGGATCACCCGGTTGGGCGGGGTTCTGTGTGGACAGGCGGAATTCAGCCATGGGTCGGGCGCGGCTCTGTCGTCGGTCGGATCCACATTCTGCCACGACAGGGGGGCCTTGTAGAAGTGGCGATAATGCGGCAGCGGCCCCCAGATAAGGACAAACCCCGCCGGCGGGACCGGCGGGGTTTGTATTACGCTTCAGGTCCGGATTTCTGCCACCGGTCAAGAAGACCGGTGGCGACCGGCGACTGCCGGCCCGCCGCATATGCGGCGTCAAGCCAAGGGCGCAGATGCGCCCGCCCGGTATCTGAGGGACCTTAAATAACGGCGCCGCCCTTGATTTTGGTCAGACGGGCATTCACCGCATCCCAATTGACCGTGTTCCACCAGGCGGCCAGATAGTCCGCGCGGCGGTTCTGATACTTCAGATAATAGGCGTGTTCCCACACGTCATTGCCGAACAGGATGGGCGTGCCGTTGAACAGCGGCGTGTCCTGGTTCGGCTGCGCCACGATGGCCAGCTTGCCTTCCGTGTCGGCGGTGACGAACACCCAGCCGGAGCCGAACTGCTTGGTCCCGGCCTCATTGAACTTCTTCTTGAAGTCCTCAAAGCTGCCGAAATCGCGGGTGATGGCCGCGCCGACATCGCCGGTCGGATCGCCGCCGCCATTCGGGCCCATGATGGACCAGAACATGGAATGGTTGGCATGGCCGCCGCCATTGTTGCGCACGGCGGTGCGGATGCTTTCCGGCAGCTCGCCCAGGCGCTTCAGCAGGTCTTCCAGCGACAGGTCATGCAGCTGGCTGTGGTCGGC
>JAIXTS010000235.1 GCA_027483805.1 Azospirillum sp.
ATCTCCGCGAGCGAGCGTTCCTGCGCGCCCGTCAGGCGATAGGGCAGGGCCTTTGTGACGGCGGCGCGCAGCCGTCCATCGCCGTTGGTCACCCGGCCCGACAATTTACGCTGCTGTGCCCGGACCAGGACCAGGGCCAGCTGGTTGGCCAGCAGTTCATCAAAGGCCAGACGCTGGCGCACCGGCCCCAGGGGATTGATATCCGCCTCGTCCACCGGATGGTGCAGGCGGGTCAGCGCGCTGTGCCAATCCGGCCAGTCGCGCGCCCGCAGCCACGCCGCATCCTGCCATTCCGGCAGTTCCGGCGCGCGGGCCAAGGCCGCCTGGATGGCGGTGCGCAGCGGCTTGGGGTTCAGGCCGCCGGTCAGGGGATATGTCGGCTCCGTCGCCGATGGCGGTGCGCCCTCATCGGCGGGGGCGGCATGGTCGGGATGGGCGATCTGGAGGTGGTTATTGTAATATTCGGCCTTGCCGGAAACGGTGATCTTGGTCCCGACGGGCAGCTTTTTCTCCAGCCAGTCACCCTTGATATGGAAATAGACCAGATCCATCGCGCCCGTGTGGTCGGTGCAACGGATGCGGTAGGGCCGGTTTGCGGCCAGAGAGGGCATATGCCCATCCACCCGGACCGTCAGCACCACATGCCGCCCGTCCGGCGCCTCGGCAATGCTGGGCACCTGGATACGGTCGACCACGCCCGACGGCTTGTGCCACAGCAGGTCCACCACATGCGGGCCGGCCAGCTTTTCCGCCAGCTTGCCAAGGCGCGGGCCCAGGCCGGGCAGGCTGGTCACGGGCGCGAACAGGGGAAACAGGATGGCAGGGCGCAAGGGCTTGACCCTATCTGACACGAACGGGGCAGGGGACGGCTGACAGCCGCCCCACCAAGTTCTATATCAAAGCCCAGCTTCAAACCGGAACCAAGATGATGATCGATCTTCCCGACGCCGACCTGTCCCCCCGCCGCAAGCGCCTGATCTTCCGCAGCGACCATCGTGGGACCAAGGAGATGGACCTGCTGCTGGGCAGCTTCGCGCGCAAACATATCGCGACGATGGACGAGGCCCTGGTTGACCGGTTCGAGGTGCTGTTGGAACTGTCGGACCCCGATCTCTATAACTGGATCACGGGTCAGGAACCGACCCCGCCGGAATGGGATGACGCGCTGATGGACATGCTGAAGGCGCATCGGTATCGGTGAGGGGATTTTCGTCCCCCTTTTGTTCCCATTGCCTGTGTTCCCTGCTATACAGGCGGCCCCCGCGCCGACAGCCGCAAAGCCACGCGTCATGACCATGATCCCCACGCCCGATATCGCCCTTAACCTGGGCCATCCGCGCCGCCTGCTGCTGTCGGGCGCGCCGGACGGGCAGGATGCGCGCCTGCTGGCGGCGCTGGCCAAACGCGGGGGATCGGCGGGGTTGCTGCATATTGCCAGCGATGATGCCCGCGCGGCGCGGCTGGCCGATGTGGTGTCGTTCTTCGCGCCGGATGTGGAGGTGCTGCATTTCCCGGCCTGGGATGTGCTGCCCTATGACCGCATCTCCCCCAATGGGGAGATTGTGGCGCAGCGCATCACCACCATGACCCGCCTGCTGCGTCCCAACACGGGCAAGCCGTTCCTGGTGCTGACGACGGTGAATGCCGTGGTGCAGAAGCTGCCGCCCCGGCTGGCCTTCCGGAACGCGAGCTTCGCCGGGAAGGTCGGGGCCCGCATCAATGTGGCGGAGCTGCAGCGCTTCCTGTCGCAGAATGGCTATATCCGGGCGCAGACGGTGCGCGAGCCGGGTGAATTCGCCATCCGTGGCGGCATCATCGACCTGTTCCCGCCCGGCAGCGGGGAGGCGCTGCGCCTGGACCTGTTCGGCGATGATCTGGACGGGGTACGCAGCTTTGATCCCATGACGCAGCTGACGGTGGAAAAGCGCGACGGCTTCCTGCTGACGCCCATGTCGGAAGTGTTCCTGGACGAAATGTCGATCCAGCGCTTCCGCACCGGCTACCGCGAACATTTCGGCGCCGTCATGGATGATGACCCGCTGTATGAGGCCGTCAGTGCGGCGCGCAAACATGCGGGCATGGAACATTGGCTGCCCTTGTTCCACAGCTCCATGGAAACCCTGTTCGATTATCTGCCCGATGCGTCGGTGACGCTGGACCCCAATGTCGAACAGGCCCGCGACGAGCGGTTGGAGCAGATCCAGGATTTCTACACTGCCCGCCGCACCATGGTGGAGGCGGAGAAGAAATCCGGCAACCCTGCCTATAAGCCCATTCCGCCCTCGCTGCTGTTCCTGGATGGCGATACGTTCGACCGGCATCTGGCCGTGCGCGCCGTGGCCCAGCTGTCGCCCTTCGCGGCGGTCGAGGGGGAGACGTCCAACAAGGACATGGTCGATGGCGGCGGACGCAAGGGCCGGGACTTTGCCGATGCCCGCGTACAGTCCGGCGTCAATGTCTATGACGTGCTGCGTGAGCATATCGAGGCGCTGAGCCGCGATGGGCGGACCAGTGTCATCGCCGGCTACACGACCGGGTCGCGCGACCGGCTGCTGTCGGTGCTGAAGGAACATGGGCTGACGCGGCTGAAGGCCGTGGATGCCTGGGCGGATCTGTTGGGATTGGAGAAGGGGACGGCAGCGCTGGTGGTGCTGCCGCTGGATCATGGGTTCACAGCCCCCGGTCTGGCCGTCATCACCGAACAGGATATTCTGGGCGACCGTCTGGTCCGGGCCGGGTCCAAGAAAAAGCGGCGCAATGCCAATTTTATTGCTGAGGCGGCGTCGCTGAACCCGGGCGATTTCGTGGTCCATATCGACCATGGCATCGGCAAATATGATGGGCTGGAGACGCTGACCGTTGGCGGCGCCCCGCATGATTGCCTGCGCCTGATCTATGATGGCGGCGACAAGTTGTATGTGCCGGTGGAGAATATCGAGGTCCTGTCCCGCTATGGCAGCGAGGAGGCGGGGGCCACCCTGGACAAGCTGGGCGGGGCTGGGTGGCAGTCGCGCAAGGCCCGCGTCAAACGCCGCCTGAAGGATATGGCCGACGCGTTGTTGCGCATCGCCGCTGAACGCGCGCTGCGCCAGGCCGATGCCGTGCCCATCCCCGATGGCGCCTGGGATGAATTCTGCGCCCGCTTCCCCTATGCCGAGACCGACGACCAGCTTCGCGCCATCGACGATGTGATCGAGGATATGGGGTCGGGCAAGCCGATGGACCGCCTGATCTGTGGCGATGTCGGTTTCGGCAAGACGGAGGTGGCGTTGCGCGCCGCCTTTCTGGCCGTCATGGCCGGAAAGCAGGTGGCCGTGGTCGTGCCCACCACCCTGCTGGCGCGCCAGCATGCCCGCACCTTTGAGGCGCGGTTCGCGGGTCTGCCGGTCCGGATCGGGCAATTGTCACGCATGGTGACGACCAAGGATACCAACCTGACCAAGCAGGGCGTGTCCGATGGCACCGTCGATATCGTCATCGGGACCCACGCCCTGCTGGGAAAAAGCTTGGATTTCAAGCGTTTGGGCCTGGTTATTGTCGACGAGGAACAGCATTTTGGCGTGAAGCAGAAGGAGCGGCTGAAAGAACTGCGCGCCGATGTGCATGTGCTGACCCTGTCGGCCACGCCTATTCCGCGCACGCTGCAACTGGCATTGTCGGGCGTGCGGGAATTGTCGGTGATCGCCACGCCGCCGGTGGACCGTCTGGCCGTGCGCACCTTCGTCCTGCCCTTTGATCCCGTGGTGATCCGCGAGGCGATCCTGCGTGAACATCATCGCGGTGGGCAGAGCTTCTATGTCTGCCCGCGCGTTGAGGATCTGGACAAGGTACGGGTGCGGCTGGAAGAGCTGGTGCCGGAGGTGAAGCTGATCACCGCCCATGGGCAGATGGCGGCGACGGAGTTGGAGGACGTGATGACGGCCTTTGACGATGGCAAGTACGATGTGCTGCTGGCCACCAACATCATTGAAAGCGGCCTGGACATCCCGCGCGCCAACACCATGATCGTCCATCGCGCTGACCTGTTCGGTCTGGCGCAGCTCTATCAGATCCGGGGCCGTGTGGGCCGGTCCAAGGTACGCGGTTATGCCTATCTGACCTATCAGCCCAAGACGGTTTTGTCGGCCACGGCACAGCAGCGGCTGCATGTGCTTGAAACGCTGGACAGTCTGGGGGCAGGCTTCCAATTGGCCAGCCACGATATGGATATCCGGGGTGCCGGCAACCTTCTGGGTGAGGAACAGTCCGGCCAGATCCGTGAGGTGGGTGTGGAACTGTACCAGCAGATGCTGGAAGAGGCGGTTGAGGCGGCTAGAGGTGGCCTGTCCGACCTGCTGGTGGCGGAAGACGCCTGGTCACCGCAGATCGCGCTGGGCATGCCCGTCCTGATCCCCGACGGCTACGTCCCCGACTTAGGTGTGCGCCTGACGCTCTATCGCCGGCTGTCCGACCTGGACAGCCGCGAAGAGGTCGAAGCGTTCGGTGTGGAACTGATCGACCGGTTCGGGAAGATGCCGCCAGAGGTCGACAACCTGCTGCGCCTGATGGAAATCAAGCGTCTGTGCCGGGAAGCGGGGGTGTCCAATCTGGATGCGGGGCCGAAGGGTGCGGTGGTCGGCTTCCGCAACAACAATTTCAAGAACCCGGCCAAACTGGTTGAATTTATTCAGAAACAGGCGGGTACCGCGAAGCTGCG
>JAIXTS010000537.1 GCA_027483805.1 Azospirillum sp.
ACTCAGTTCCGGATATGCAGCACGCAGATGAGCGTGAACAGGCGCCTGGCCGTGTTCAGGTCCATTTCGGCCTTGCCGGCCAGCCGCTCCCGCAGCAGTTCCGATCCTTCATTGTGCAGACCGCGCCGTCCCATATCGATGGCTTCGATCTGGGACGGGGATGCCGTCTTGATGGCTTTGTAATAGCTGTCGCAGATCATGAAATAGTCCCGCACGATGGTGCGGAACGGGGTCAATGGCAGGGTCAGCCGGTTCAGCGGGCTGTCATCCGCCTTGCGCACATCAAAAATCAGCCGGTTATCCTCCGCCGACAGGAACAGGCGGAACGGCCCTTCGTCCGGTGTCTCCACCAGGGCGAAGCGGTTCTCATCCATCAGGTCGAACAGGGCGACAGCGCGCTCATGCTCCACCTCCATGTTGCGGCGGATGACATTCTTTTCCACCAGTTCCACATGGACGATGCGGTGGTGCGGCGCGTTCATCATCCCTCCCCGGTGGTTGTCTTCACTTTTTCTTAACCTGCCTGCCCAGCACCCCGCTTGGCAAGCCGGAACGCGTCAGCGCAGGCGGATCGCGACAGACAAAGCATGCGCCCCCAGCCCTTCGGAAGTGGCCAGCGACACCGCCGCCGGGCCGATCCGGCCCAGGCTTTCCGGTGTGCAGCCGACCAGGGTGGTGCGCTTCATGAAGTCCAGCACGTTGAGACCGCTGGAGAAGCGGGCCGACCGGGCGGTGGGCAACACATGGTTGGGACCGGCTACATAATCGCCGATGGCTTCCGGCGTGAAGCGTCCCAGGAAGATGGCGCCGGCATTGCGGATTCTGGCTGCCATCGCATCGGGATCGGCAACGGCCAGCTCCAGATGTTCGGGCGCCAGACGGTCGACCAGGGGTACCGCATCCTCCAGGCTGTCCACCAGGATGATGGCACCATGGTCGCGCCAGGAGGTGCCGGCAATTTCGGCCCGGGGCAGGGTGGCCAGATGCGCATCGACCGCCGCCGATACGGCATCGGCAAAGGAAGCATCATCGGTGATCAGGATGCTTTGCGCGCTGGTATCATGTTCGGCCTGCGACAGCAGGTCGGCGGCGATCCAGGCCGGGTCATTCTGGCCGTCGGCGACTACCAGGATTTCCGACGGGCCGGCGATCATGTCGATGCCGACGGTGCCGAACACCTGCCGCTTGGCGGCGGCGACAAAGGCATTGCCGGGGCCGGTGATCTTGTCCACCGGCTTGATCGTTTCAGTGCCGAAGGCCAAGGCCCCAACCGCCTGCGCCCCGCCGATGCGGTAAATCTCCGTCACGCCGGCCAGTTGGGCGGCGGCCAGGACCAGCGGGTTGATCACGCCATCGGGCGTGGGCACCACCATGGCAATGCGCGGCACGCCCGCCACCTTGGCCGGGATAGCGTTCATCAGGACAGAGGAGGGGTAGGAGGCGAGCCCACCCGGCACGTAAAGCCCCACCGCACCCACCGGCGTCCAGCGCGCCCCTAAACGCACACCGGCGGAATCGGTGAAGAAGGAGGATTCGATAGGTTGCGTCCGGTGGAACGCTTCGATCCGCGCGGCGGCCAGTTTCAGCGCGTCCAGCGTTTCGGCCTCGCACTGCGCCACTGCTGCCGCGATTTCCTGGGCCGTGAAGGCCATGGCATCGGCGGTGATGTCCAGCCGGTCCCAGCGCTTGGTGTACTCCAGCACGGCGGCGTCGCCGCGCGTCTTCACATCGTGCAGGATGGCAGTGACGGCATTATTCAGGTCTTCCTGAACCTCGCGCTTGGCGCCCAGCAGGTCCTGGAAACGCGCCTCGAAATCCGCGTCGCGGGTGGAGAATTTAACCGGCATTGCCGATGGCCTCCTGAAAACGGTCGATCCAGCCCTGAATTTCGCCATGGCGCGTCTTGAAGGCCGCCCGGTTGACGACCAAGCGGGAGGAGATGTCGGCAATATGCTCAATCTCCACCAGCCCATTGGCCTTCAATGTCGTACCCGTGGAGACCAGATCGACGATGCGCGAGCAGAGGCCCAGATTGGGGGCCAGTTCCATGGCGCCGTTCAGCTTGATGCATTCGGCCTGCACGCCGCGCGCCGCGAAATGCCGGCGGGTGATGTCGGGATATTTGGTGGCCACCCGCACATGGGACCAGCGCGACGGGTCGTCACTGGCGGACAGGTCCACCGGTTCGGCCACCGCGATGCGGCACTTGCCGATGCCCAGGTCCAGCGGCGTGTAGATTTCCGGATAGTCGAATTCCATCAGCACGTCGCTGCCGCACACGCCCAGGTGGGCCGCGCCAAAGGCCACGAAGGTGGCGACATCAAAGCTGCGCACGCGGATGATCTTCACGTGTGGCAGATTGGTGTCGAACTTCAGGGCGCGGGATTTCGGATTGTCGAAATCGGCTTCCGGCTCGATGCCGACATGATGCAGCATCGGCCTCACCTCATCCAGAATCCGACCCTTGGGCAGGGCCAGTACCAGCAGGTCATTGGCAGCGGACGACATCATGTCCTGGACGCTCCAGGTGGGGTTGTATCGGGCTGCTTACATGGCACGCCAGGGCAGACCCGTCCACCCGCCGCAGCGAAGGGCGGGGTTGCGTGAAACTTCGATCGGGTCGTGGGTGTTTTGAAAAGTATGATATTTCCTTCGTCTAAACGCCTTTCCCGTCCCTGGAGCCGGTGCCCATGTCTGCTGCTGATTTCATCATTCATGACCGTGCCCGCGCGCGGGCGGTGCTTAATGTCACGGCGCAGGTGGACAAGCTTTATGGGGAGTGTCGGTGGGCCGAGGGGCCGGCTTATTTTCCCGCCCACCGCGCCCTGGTCTGGTCCGACATCCCCAATGATCGCATGCTGCGCCTGGATGAGGTGACGGGGGCCGTCTGCGCCTTTCGCGTGCCGGCGGGATTTTCCAACGGCAATACCGTGGATCGGCAGGGGCGGCTTGTTACCTGTGAACATGGAAGCCGGCGCCTCACCCGCACCAACCATGATGGCAGCATCAGCGTGCTGGTTGACCGCTGGCAGGGCAAACGTCTGAACAGCCCCAACGATGTGGTGGTCAAATCCGATGGCACCATCTGGTTCACCGACCCCACCTATGGGATCGACACTATCTACGAAGGTGAACAGGCGGAAAGCGAGACCGGTGGCTGCCATGTCTATCGTTTTGACCCGGTGACGGCCGCTTTGTCGGTCGTCGCGGATGATTTTGTGCGCCCCAACGGCATCTGTTTCTCCCCTGATGAGAAGCTGCTTTATGTCGTTGATACCGGCCACACCCATTTTTTCGATGGCCCGTGCCATGTCCGGGTTTTTGAGGTTGGGGAGGAGGGGCGGCTGCGCGGCGGCGGGGTCTTCGCTAAGTCCCCCCAGAATGGCTTCGATGGTCTGCGCTGTGATGAACAGGGCAACCTGTGGATGGCAGAGGCCGACGGCGTCCATTGCTTTCACCCCGATGGCAGCCTGATCGGCCAGATTCTGGTTCCGGAACGGGCGGCGAATGTGGAGTTCGGGGGCGCGCGCGGCAACCGTCTCTATATATGTGCCACCAGCGGTCTTTATGCGGTCATGCTGGCGGTACGTGGGGCCAAGCGGTTGTGAGCAGCCGTGTAATGGTGTCGCTTCAACCCTCTATGGCGTCCAACCCCCTTGCCCTTTGCCCCGAATCCGGCCATGAAAAGCCCCTAGTCTTTCCGTTATCACAGAGTGCAGAGACGATGGCTTACCGGATTCAGGGCGAAACGGGTGAATGGGAAGTGGTGATCGGGCTGGAGGTCCATGCCCAGGTCATTTCCAATGCCAAGCTGTTCAGCGGGGCCGCCACGGCCTTCGGTGCGGCGCCCAACAGCCAAGTCAGCTTTGTCGATGCCGGGTTTCCCGGCATGCTGCCTGTGATCAATCAGGTCTGTGTGGAACAGGCGATCAGGACCGGCCTGGGCCTGAAGGCGCAGATCAACCTGCGCAGCGTGTTCGACCGCAAAAACTATTTCTATGCCGATCTGCCGTCCGGCTATCAGATCAGCCAGTTCAAGCAGCCCATCGTGGGTGAAGGCACGATCATCCTGGATCTGGCCGACGGTGCCACGCGCGAGGTCGGGATCGAACGGCTGCATCTGGAGATGGATGCCGGCAAGTCGCTGCATGACCAGCACCCGTCCAAGACCTATGTCGACCTGAACCGTGCCGGCGTGGCGCTGATGGAGATCGTGTCGAAGCCCGACATGCGCAGCCCCGATGAAGCGGTTGCCTATGTGCGCAAGCTGCGCACCATCGTCCGCTATCTGGAAACCTGCGACGGCAACATGGATGAAGGCTCCATGCGTTGCGACATCAACGTGTCGGTGCGCCGTCCCGGCGGTCCGCTGGGCACACGCACGGAGACGAAGAACGTCAATTCCATGCGCTTCATGCATGCGGCCATCGAGTATGAGGCGCAGCGCCAGATCGAACTGATCGAGGAAGGCGGTGCGGTCGTTCAGGAAACACGCCTGTGGGACACGGCCAAAGGCGTCACCCGCTCCATGCGCAGCAAGGAAGAGGCGCATGATTACCGCTACTTCCCCGATCCCGACCTGCTGCCGCTGGTGATCGAGCAGGAACTGGTCGATCAGATCAAGGCCAGCCTGCCGGAACTGCCCGACGACAAGAAGGCCCGCTTCATGGAGCAGTACAAGCTGCCCGTGTACGATGCCGGCGTGCTGGTCGCCGAAAAGGCGCGCGGTGACTTCTATGAGGAAGTGGCGAAGGGCCGCGACCCGAAGATCGCCGCCAACTTTGTCATCGGCGACCTGCTGGGTGCCTTGAACAAGACCGGCAAGGATATCAGCGAATCGCCGATCTCTGCGGCCGACCTGGGCGGGCTGATCGACCTCATCGCCGACAACACCATCTCTGGCCGTCTGGCCAAGGATGTGTTCGCACTGATGCTGGAGACGGGCAAGTCTGCGGCGACCATCGTCGATGAGAAGGGCCTGCGTCAGGTCACCGATACGGGTGCCATCGACGCGGTGATCGCCCAGGTCATGGAGGCCAACCCCGACAAGGTGGCTGAATACCGGTCCGGCAAGGACAAGCTGTTCGGCTTCTTCGTGGGGCAGGTGATGAAGGCCAGCCAGGGCAAGGCGAACCCGGCCATGGTGAATGAATTGCTGGCGACCAAGCTGAAGGGCTGAGGCTCGTCAGGTGAGTGAGGTCAAAGGCCGCCGGGGCGATCCTGGCGGCCTTTTCTATGCCGACTGGCGATAGCGGGACGCCAGCCAGGTGCAGACCACCAGCTGGATCTGATGGAAGATCATCAGCGGCAGGATGATCAGGCCGACCTGCGCCACAGGGAACAGCACGCCCGCCATGGGCACGCCCGACACCAGGCTTTTCTTGGAGCCGCAGAAGACCAGCACGATCCGGTCGGCCAGCGTGAAGCCCAGCCAACGGCCCACCAGCGCCGTGGTACCCAGGACGATGGCCAGCAGGATGATGCTGGCGGCACTGATCACCAGCAGGTCGGACGGCGCCACCTTGTGCCACAGGCCTTCCACGACGGCGGCGCTGAAGGCGGAATAAACGACCAGCAGGATCGATCCCCGGTCGGTGTAGGAAATTGTCTGTTTATGCTTCTGCACGAACCGCCCGATCAGCGGCCGGGCAAGGTGGCCCGCGATGAAGGGCACCAGCAATTGCAGGATGATCGCCTCCAGCGCTGCCAGTGAAATGCCAGCCGGGCCGCCGGTATTCATCAACAGACCGACCAGCAGCGGCGTGATGAAGATGCCCAGCAGGTTTGAGGCCGAGGCGGAGCAGATGGAAGCCGGCACATTGCCGCCTGCGATGGAGACAAAGGCAATGGAGCTTTGCACCGTCGAGGGCAGGAGGCAGAGATACAGGATGCCGGTCGCGATCACCGGCGGCAGCAGCGATGCCGGCAACAGCCCCGCCGCCAGCCCCAGCAGCGGGAACAGAACAAACGTGCTGGCCAGCACCGTCAGATGCAGGCGCCAATGGCCCATGCCGGCCAGGATGGCGTCCCGCGACAGCTTGGCCCCATGGAAGAAGAACAGCAGGGCGATGGCAATATCCGCCACCATATCGACAATGCCCGCCGCGTGCCCCATGGCGGGAAACAGGGCCGCCAGCCCCACCGTTGCCAGAAGGGCCAGCAGGAACGGGTCGACGATGGCGGCAAGGAAACGGTTCATCAATGGGCATCCAAGGGCGGGCAGGGGACCCGCGACGGAAAACACTATGCCTGCGCCCGGACGTAGTGCGGCAGTCCCGATTCCTCCGGGGTGGCTTGTGCGCCACGCACAGAAAAGGCGCCGGGTGTGATCCCGGCGCCTGATCATTCCATCACTGCTGTCAACGTGGTCAGCTGGCCGCGTCGCCCGTCACCAGCTTGGCGATCTGCTTGGCCCAGCGGCGGGTGAACCGGTCCGCATCGCCATAGATCGTGTAGCTGTTGATATTGTCGGGGAAGGGCAGGCCCATATCGGCATCGGCGATCACCGCCACCACCTGGCCCGTCTGGCTGTCCGTCAGGGTCGCCTGGAAGGCGGCGCGGCCAACGGAATAGACCCGGTCAACAGTACCACCACCGCGTGCCTTCTCAGCATGGAAGGAGCGGTTGGGAACATAGTCGGTGAAGGTTATGGCCAGCTTCAGGACGCCCGGCCCGGCATCCTTGACCAGCGCCGGCCCGAACGCTTCTTCCAGCTGCTTGGTCATAAACTCGAAGGCATGGTCGCGTTCGCGCACCGACAGCAGCACCTCATCGAAGCGACGCTCAATGGCGGTGTCCATCGGGGCCAGCACAACCTTGCCATAGGAGGCGAGGTTGACGCCCGGCTTCACGAAGACCTTGTCCAGGTTGGCATGGTCCTGTTCGCTCAACCCCTCGGTCACCAGCTTAGGCGCCTTCTTGGACGGGATACCGTCCCAGGCGCTTTCGGCGGCCCCGGCGGTGCCCGCGGTCAGCACCATCAGTGACAAACCCAGAATGCCGGCCAGCAGGCCAGCCTTGAAACCGACGCCGTCTTCCCGAATCACCGCTGCCTTCGTGGCGGCAAAGGGCTTTTCTTGTCCGAACATGGTGTCGAACTCCATCAACAGGGCGCGGGGTCTCCCCCCGTGCGGAACCGCGTTCTTGCGGCGGATCACCGGGCCGCCCCCGTCCCGGCATGTCCCGCGCATTGCTGCCGGGATCACTTTTTAAGAATGGGGTGTTGCAGCGCCGTTGACAAGCCCGCTCCATGCCACTAAACACCCCTCTCACCGACGCAGCCCCGGTCATGCCGGCCGGTTGCACACGGTGCGGAGGGGTGGCCGAGCGGCTGAAGGCAACGGTTTGCTAAACCGTCATACCGGGAAACTGGTATCGTGGGTTCGAATCCCATCCCCTCCGCCAGTCTTTCCCGCGACGTTCAAGCCAGTCGCGGGACCATCAAAAAAGGCCAGAAACCCTCACGGGTTCTGGCCTTTTTGCTGTTCAATGTCTGGCGGTCAGGCCGTGGGGGCGCGGATATCAGCGACCGCAGCAACTGTGCCGCCGTCAGGGATACGATGCCGGGTGCGACTGCACGATGCGCAGCGTGAGCACCGTCCCCTTTGACGATCCAGCTATGCTGCCGGCCAGTCGGCGTGGATACCAACGGTCAAGAATTTGACCGTCGGTATTGTACCAGCGGCATGAAATCTTGACCGTTGGTCAATCTTTCCTGCCCCTCAATCGCCGGCGCCCATATCCATGGGCTTGGCTACGCGCCACGTGGCGCGCGGCGGCGGTCGCCGCCGTACCAACGGTCAAGAATTTGACCGTCGGAGTTACTCGACCTCGCCGCCATCCTGGGCGATATCGTCGGCCAACTCGCCGGCCATTTCGACGAACAGTTCCGCGTCGGCCTGAATGCCATTGGCCTCGCAGATGCGCATGAAGACGCGGTAGCCGTGCAGGATGGCGACATCCATGGCGGTCTGGTCGCCTTCCTCACTGTACCGGTCCTTGATACCCTGCTCCTCCAGGGTGCCGAGGATATCCATCTCGGCGGCCTTCAGGACGGCTTCCATTGCCTGCTTGTGAAGTGTGGACATGGGTCCGGTTCCTGTAAAAAAGACATGGGGTGGGGCTGTGAGCCCGTGATCCGGCCGGTTCATATCACCGAATGGCTCTCGCGCAAGCATTTGCTTGGCACAGCTGTTCAGCTTGCTGGAGGCCGTTCGATTCGGCCAATGCTCAATTGCGCAGATTGATGGCCTGTGGCTTGCGGGTCTTGCGGTTGATCTCGACCTCATATTGCAGCCACTGTCCCTCCTTCAGGGTGGACATGCCGATATATTGCACAGCGGAGATATGGACAAAAACATCCTCACCACCCTCTTCGGGCGTGATGAAGCCATAACCCTTGGCGCTGTTGAACCATTTGACGGTGCCCGTGGGCATGGCCGATCTCCCCGGCGCTGTCGTTTCGATGGCGGCGAAGATGGTCCCTTGGCGGCCGCAATGCAAGCCCGAGGGCGGCTCAGCCGATGCCGGCCAGCAGGTCGCCGTCCGCCCCGTCCAGCGGATCGGGTGCGTTTGGATCACCGGCCGCCGTCTCCTGGCCCAGGTGGGGCAGTCCGATGGAGCGCAGGCCGCCGATCAATGTCCGCTGAACGATGACGCCCCGCTGTTCCATATAGGAGAGAAGCCGCCGGGCGCGGCCGGGCGAGCGGCTGCCGCAGGCACGCGCGACATCGGCATCCGATGGACAGGGGGCATGGGCCAGGGCCGCCCGCGCCAGCAGCAGGAACACACCCTGCATATCTTCCGGCAGGGTTTTGGCGGCCTTCTCCGCCTCTGTCCATGCCGGATCGCCCGTACCTTCTGCGTCCACCCCGGCCCGGATCACTGACAGGCGACGGCGAAAGCTGGGCATGTCCAGCGTTTCACCGCGCAGCCGGTGAATGCGGCAGCGGACCAGGAAATCCTGATAGAGCACGGCATCGGTGCGAAAGGCAGCATCCGGGTCGGAAAGGACCTGACGCAGCACCTCGTCCAGCTTCTCGTCATTCTCCGCCGCCTCGAACAGCGACGGTTCGGGGTTCAGGGCGGCGGTCGCGGCCATTTCCGCCTGGCGTTGCCCGGCCAGCCGCAGGGCGGCATTGATATCGGGTGGCGGGGCAGGGGGCGGCCGGCGCACCGGTGGCACCGGTGCCGCCCGTTCTTCAGCCGACGGCGTCAGGATCAGGTCGCGCGCATCCATGGCCGGCTGGTCGGGCAGGGGCATCAGCTTGGGGCTGCCCCCGCGTCCCACCGTTTCCACTGTCCCGACCCTGATGGGCAGGGGCCGGCGTGACAGGGCCGGACCGAGGGCCACAAAATGGCCGCGCTGCAAATCGCGGAACATTTCCGCCTGCCGTCGCTCCATGCCCAGAAGGTCGGAGGCGCGGGCCATGTCGATATCCAGGAAGGTGCGGCCCATCAGGAAATTGCTGGCCTCCGCCGCAACATTCTTGGCCAGCTTGGCCAGACGCTGGGTGGCGATGATCCCGGCCAGACCGCGCTTGCGGCCCCGGCACATCAGGTTGGTCATGGCGCCAAGGCTGGCCTTGCGCGCCTCGTCCGACACCTCACCGGCAGCGGCGGGTGCGAACAGCTGCGCCTCGTCCACCACCACCAGCATCGGGTACCAGTGATCCCGTTCGGCATCGAACAGACCGCCCAGGAACGCCGCCGCCAGACGCATCTGGCCTTCGATATCGGCCCCTTCCAGGGACAACACCACCGACACGCGATGCTGGCGCACCCGGGCGGCCACGCGCTGCAGGCTTTGTTCGCTATGCTGGGCCGCATCAACAACGACATGGCCGAACTTGTCCGCCAGGGTCACAAAATCCCCTTCGGGATCGATCACGCATTGCTGCACCCAGGGGGCGGACTGTTCCAGCAGCCGGCGCAGCAGGTGCGATTTGCCCGACCCGGAATTGCCCTGCACCAGCAGGCGGGTGGCCAGCAGTTCCTCCAGGTCCATCGTGGCGGGGCGTCCCTCCGCCGTCAAACCCATGTCGATGCCGACCTGCATCCTGAACCGATCCCGCTGAATTCCGTGAAGGGCGCTCTATAGCGCATATGGGCGCGATGGGGGAACCTTTACGGCCCGTCAACCGGATCGACATCCACGGCGACCAGCACGCCATGGTGGCCGCCGCCCAGGATCACCCCGCGCAAGGGGCAGACATCATCATAGTCGCGTCCCCAGGCCAGCGTGACATGGTCGGTGTCGCATTGGCGTCCGTTGGTGGGGTCCAGATCGATCCAGCCATCATCGTCCCCACACCAGACCTGCACCCAGGCATGGCTGGCATCGGCGCCTTGCAGCTTCGGCCTGCCCGGCGGCGGCAGGGTACGCAGATAGCCGGAGACATACCGCGCCGGCAGTCCCAGGGCCCGCAGGGCGCCGATCATCAGATGAGCAAAATCCTGGCAGACCCCCCGTTTGCGGGCCAGCACCTCGCTGATCGGCGTGCTGATGGTCGTGGCCGTGGGGTCGAAACTGAAATCGGCGTGGATGCGCCGGGTCAGATCCAGTGCCCCCTCACCGACGGCCCTGCCTTGCGGGAAGAAGGCCGCGGCGAAGAGCGTCAACGCCGTATCGGCCAGGGGGACACGGGCCGACGGACGCACAAATTCGGCCGTTTCCGCCAGGGTGGAGGCCAGCGCCGCTATCTCTTCCCAGCATGGCGTGGCTTGCGGCACAAAGGGCGGCGGCGGGGCTACCGTCACCTCGATCTCGGCCGTCACGGTCAGTTCGCGGTGGGGCGTGTGCAGGGCTGCGTAGGTCACGGGATTGCCGAACCAGTCGCGCCGTTCCGTGACGACGGCTGGCCAGGGCACGACCGACAAGGTGGCCATATGGCAGGTCTGGCGCGGATGGGTACGCGGGGCCAGATGGGCCAGCATATGGGCGCTGGTCACCGGGTCGCCATAGCCATAGCGGGTGACATGCCGGCAGTGATAGCGCACGGCCCCGCGTTTCTTGCCTTCCACGGCATCCTCTTCACGTCGTGCGGGCAAAGACATGGCTGAAATAGGCCTGGCTGAGCAGGTTGGAGATTTCGGGAAGCAACCGTCCCAACCGGTCGGTCAGGTCGGTCAGCGCCGTCGGGTCACGGGTGGGTTGCGGGTCGGCGACCAGACTGGACGCGGTTTCCAGCAACTGGTTGGCCAGCAAGGTCGGGCTGACCGCCAGCCCCTCACCATCAATCGGCGGCAGTTTCACCAGCTGACGCTGTACGGTTCTGATCTGGAAGGCCAGGGAGCGCGGATGGTCATCATCGGCCAGCAGAAGCGACAGCACCGGTTCGCGCCTGATCCCGACAGGATGGCGGTCCCGATAGGCCGCCCCGGCAGCCGCCAGTTCCAGCAGCACCGACAGTGCCGCCGAGGTCCCCGCCGTGCCTGGCCCCAGGCCACAGCCATTGAAGCCCCCGACAATGCCGATGGCCCGTTCCAGACGGCGGCCCAGCACCAGGAACCGCCATGCAGGCCCGCGCGACATGCCATCCAGTTCCAGTCCGATCAGCGAAGCCAGCAGCCGCGATACTTCATCCAGGCGCAAATGCATGGCGGCCGGATCGGTCTTCAGCGGTTGTGACGCCACCTCCCCTAGCACGGTCAGCACGCGACTGAATTCACCAGGCAGGCGATCGCGTACGCCGGCCGCGGCACGGCGCAATCGATCCATGGTGGCCCGCAGGCCGCCAGGATTGGCCGGGTCGGCCACGATCTCCAGCGCCTGCCGCATGCCGCGCACGGCATCGGCCTGCGGCAAGCCGGAAATCTCCAACGGGATCATGCCCTTGAAGCCCATCAGGCGCAGAAGGGGGACCAGTTCCTCTTCCGCGCCGGGATGCGCATCGTCCGACAGGCGGCGGGCGGCAGCACGCAGGGTGCGAACAGCAGCATCGGCCCGTTCGGCATAACGCCCAACCCAGAACAGATGGTCGGCGGCGCGGGATGGCAGATCCCCGGCACGCGGGCCGCTGTCCCCGCCACCGTCCGGCATCAGCGCGGCCAATCCGCGGCGGCGCTGCGGCTGCCCGATGGTGGCGCCAACGATCCATACATCCTTGGCCCCGGCGCCGGTCTGCAGCGTGACCGAGGCGAAACGTTCATCGGCAGAAATGCGAGCAAGACCGCCCGGCATCACCATCCAGTCACCGTCCGGCGTGGCGCAGGCAAAGGCCCGCATCACCAGCGGACGGGCGACCTTCTTTCCATCACGCCAGACGGGGGCGGTGGACGGTACCACGGGTTCCTGCGCCACCCAGTCCTGTGGCCGGCGGCGCAGGCTGGCCGCCAGATTGACCCGACCGTTGGCATCCAGTTCCGGACCGAAGGTGGTGCGATGGCCCATGCTGGAATAGGCGGGGCGGAAGACCAGACGATCCAGGCCCGCCACCATCTCCGCCCGCTGCCGTGCATCCCCACCCCAATAGGTGGGTACATCGGCCAGTAACGGCGCCTCGCCCAGCAGATGCCGGCTCAGGGTGCCCATCCAGGGCATCAGGGCGACGCTGTCCGTCAGTCCACTGCCCAGGCTGTTGCAGACGGCGACATTGCCGGCCCGCACGGCCTCCACCAGCCCGGCGACACCCAGCGCGCTGTCGGGGCGCAGTTCCAGCGGGTCGCAGAAATCATCGTCGACACGGCGCAGGATCACGTCAATCCGCTCCAGCCCGCCCAATGTCTTCAGGTAGACGGCCTGGTCGCGCACCGTCAGGTCGGCCCCTTCCACCAGGGTAAGACCCAGGTGACGCGCCAGGAACGCATGTTCGAAATAGGCTTCGTTCAGCGGGCCGGGCGTGAGCAGTGCCAGACGCGGACACCCGTCCGGTCCCGACCGGCGCGGCGCCAGATTGATCAGGGTCTGGCGCAACTGCTCAAAGAAGGGTGACAGCCGCTCCACATTGCAGCCGCGGAATGATTCGGCCAGGGTCTGGCTCATCACCACGCGGTTTTCCAGCGTATAGCCGGTGCCGGTTGGCGCCTGTGTCCGGCTGGCCAAGACCCGCCAGATACCATCGCGGTCGCGCACCATGTCGGTTGCCACCAGGGTCAGCCGTGCCCCCGGCGCCAGATTCATGCCATGACAGGCGCGCAGGAAACCGGGGTCGCTCAGTACCAGACCGGGGGGCAATACCCCCTCACGCAGGATCGTCTGTTCGCCGTAAAGATCGGCCAGCACCCGGTCCAGCAGGCGCGCCCGCTGACGCAGTCCCTCGGCGATCATCTGCCATTCCGACTGTGGCAGCAGCAGGGGGATGGGGTCCAGCGGCCAGGGCCGTTCCACCCCCTGCGGGTCGGCATAGGCGTGGTAGGTCACGCCATTCTGAAACAGCAGCCGGCGGCCGGCATCCCAGCGTTCCTCCATCGACACGCTGTCGGCGGCACCGGACGAGATAAAAGTCTGCCAATGCGCGCGCACATGCCCGTCGCCTGTGACCATTTCGTCCCAGGGTTCGGCAAATGCATCCGCACTGTCGCGGGAAAGGTCAGCCAAGGCGTAAGTCAAGGGTCAACGGGAACTCGGGGTTTCTGATCTCGATCGGGGCCGCCATTGGCCCCGGCGTATGGCCGAACGGGAAGAACCTTGCCAACCGCCGCCCCTCCGCCTCGTTGGCATTGACCGGGAAGGTGGTGAAGTTCCGCCCGCCCGGATGTGCCACATGGTAGGTGCAGCCACCGATGGAGCGGCCCGTCCAGCTGTCCACGATATCGAAGATCAGCGGCGTATGCACGGGTATCGTTGGGTGCAAACAGTTAGGTGGCTGCCATGCGCGGTACCGGACGCCGGCCACAAACTCCCCTTCGGTGCCTGTCGGATGCAGGGGAACCTTGCGCCCGTTACAGGTGACAACAAAACGTTCGTCCGTTGCACCTGCCAGTTTGATCTGGACACGTTCCAGGCTGCTATCCACGAAGCGGACAGTGCCGCCGCCGCCCGGTTCCTCACCCAGCACATGCCATGGCTCCAGCGCCGACCGCAGTTCCAGGGTCAGGCCACGCTGGCTGACATGGCCCAGCGTGGGGAAGCGGAAATTCAGATGCGGCTTGAACCAGCTTTCGTCGAAAGCATAGCCGGCGGCCCGCAGGTCGCCCACCACATCCTGGATGTCCTGGCTGACGAAATGGGGCAGCATGAACCGTTCATGCAGCTTGGTGCCCCAGCGCACCAACTTGGCGCGGTAGGGCTGCTTCCAGAACCAGGCGATCAGGCTGCGCAGCAGAAGCTGCTGCACCAGGCTCATCTGCGCATGCGGCGGCATTTCAAAGCTGCGCAGTTCCAGCAGGCCCAGACGGCCGGTCGAACTGTCGGGGCTGTACAGCTTGTCGATGCAGAATTCGCTGCGATGCGTGTTGCCCTGCACATCGACCAGCAGGTGGCGCAGCGCCCGATCGACCAGCCAGGGCGGACAATTGGCCCCCGCCTCGTCCAGAATCTTGAAGGCGATTTCCAGCTCATAAAGGCTGTCATGCCGCGCCTCGTCCACGCGCGGATGCTGGCTGGTCGGGCCGATGAAGGTGCCGGAGAACAGGAAGGAGAGGGCAGGGTGGTTCTGCCAGTAGGTCAGCAGCGAGCGCAGCACGTCGGGCCGCCTGAGGAACGGGCTGTCGGCCGGAGTCGGACCGCCCACCACGACATGGTTGCCGCCGCCCGTGCCGACATGGCGACCGTCCAAAGCGAATTTTTCCGTCGCCAACCGGCTTTGGCGCGCGTCCTCATACAGTTCTGTCGTATTGGCGACCAGTTCATCCCAACTGGAAGCCGGGTGGATATTCACCTCGATCACGCCCGGATCGGGGGTGACAGCGATACTGGCCAGACGCGGATCCTTGGGCGGGCCATAGCCCTCCAGGACAACCGGCATGTCCGTTTCGACACAGGTTGCCTCGATCGCCGCGACCAGTTCCAGCCAATCCTCCAGATAGGAGGTGGGGGGCATGAAGATGTAAAGGCGGCCGTCCCGTGGTTCCACGCAGAGCGCCGTGCGCACCACCCACCAGGCCGACTGGCCTTTCTCCGGTACACCTTCACGGACATCCGCCATGCGGCGATGACGCTCGCTGGGTTCGATGCGTCCCTTGTTCTCCGCGACCAGTTGGGTCAGTTCCTCATAGGCCGGCAGCGGCGTGCGCGGATCAAACGGGTCCTGTTCATAATGGTACGGGTACTGGGACGGTGCCACCCAGGGCAGGGACCCCAGCGGCAGGCGATAACCAACGGCGCTGTCGCCCGGGGCCAGCAGCAGCTTCTCCGTCCGTGTCGACCAGGCAGAAGACAGCCAGACCGGCCCCGTCGCCTCGTGCCGGCGGTTCAGCGGCAGGGCGAAGCCGATGGGCTGATCCAGGCCGCGCTCGAACACCTTGGCCAGGCGCGACCGCTCCTCCTCATTCTCCAGCTTGCTGTCGAACGGATCGACATTGATGGGGAGCTTGCGTTCCTTGTTGATATAGTACCAGGGGTCTTCGAAGGCCGCGCGGGCATAGTCGCCGGGAATGCCCAGCTTCTCCGCCAGGGTGCGGATGAATTCCTCGGCCTGTTCGGCCTTGAACCCATAATCCTTGCGTTCGTCCGCCTGATATTCGTCATGCGTCCACAGGGCGTCGCCATCCTTGCGCCAATAAAGCTGCAAGGCCCAGCGTGGCAGGCTCTCACCGGGATACCATTTGCCCTGACCGAAATGCAGCAGGCCCCCCAGGGCGAAACGCCGTTTCAACCGGCGGATCAGGTCCCCGGACAGCAGGCGCTTGGTGGGGCCAAGGGCGGCTGTATTCCATTCCGCCCCGTCCATGTCATCGATGGAGATGAAGGTCGGCTCCCCCCCCATGGTCAGGCGGATATCGCCTGCCACGATCTCCCGGTCCACCTGCTTGCCCAGGGCGTCGATGGCCGCCCACTGGTCTGGCCAATAGGGTTTGGTGGTGCGCGGCTGCTCGCGGATGCGGGTCACCGACATCTGGTGTTCGAACGAGACCTCACAGGGTTCCAGGCCGCCGGTCACCGGCGCCGCACTGAACGGATCGGGTGTGCAGGCGACGGGGATATGCCCTTCGCCCGCCATCAGACCCGACGTCGGGTCCAGCCCGATCCAGCCCGCGCCAGGCAGGTAAACCTCGCACCAGGCATGCAGGTCGGTGAAATCCGCCGTCGGACCCTCCGGACCTTCCAGCGGCTTCTGATCGGCCACCAGCTGGATCAGATAGCCGGAGGCGAAACGGGCGGCCAGACCAAGGTGACGCAACGCCTGAACCATCAGCCAGGCACTGTCGCGGCAGGAGCCGGTGCGTTTTTCCAGCGTCTCTTCCGGCGTCTGCACGCCGGGTTCAAGACGGATGACATAGCCGATGGCCTGCTGCAGCTTGGCGTTCAGGCCCATCAGGAAATTGACGGTCGGCTGTTCGGACCGATCCACCTCTGCCAGCAAGCCTGACAGAAGCGGACCCGCGGGCTCCGTTTCCAGAAACGGCTTCAGATCCTTGGCCAGCAAAGGATCATAGGTGAATGGCACCTTCTCCGCCGATGGTTCCAGAAAAAAATCGAACGGATTGATGGCGGCCATGTCGGCCACCAGATCAACCTCCAGCGTGAATTCCGTGGTCTTTTCCGGGAAGACGAACCGGGCCAGCCAGTTGGATTGAGGATCCTGCTGCCAGTTCAGGAAATGTTTCTTCGGGGTGACTTTCAGCGAATAGGACAGGATCGGGGTGCGCGCATGGGGGGCCGGACGCAGCCGGACGATCTGTGGCCCCAGATTGACGGGCCGGTCGTAACGGTAGATGGTCTTATGGTTCAACGCGACATGAATGCCCATTCGCCCCTGTCCCCCAACCGATATGCGACCGTCGGATGACGGTGCAATGACGGTAACACCAAAAGAGGAGGGGGTTAAGGTGCGATGCAGCAATTGTTCGAATGCCCGCACGTTGCCTGAGGCGCGCTGCGACATTCCCGCCCTTCATTTCTGCATGCTGTGCGGACACGAAGGTTCGGTGTAGGGTGCCCGGCAACCTCGCGGATCATTTGATTCCGTGATGGTCGCTTCACGCCCGGGTACCCATGATCAAGTTTGGAAAAATGAACGTTTTCAAAGACTTCGAAGCCACGATCCATGATGCCCTGAACCAGTTGGTTCAGGCTGGCGACCTGCCGTCCGGGCTGGATTTCTCCCGAATCACTGTCGAGCCGCCGCGCGACCCCAGCCATGGGGACGTGTCCACCAATGCCGCAATGATCCTGGCCAAACCGGCAGGAAAGGCGCCGCGGGCCATTGCCGATGCCTTGGTGGCCCGGTTGAAACATGCGGCCAGCGTGACCGACGCATCGGTCGCCGGCCCTGGCTTTGTGAACCTGCGGATCGATACCGCGCTCTGGCTGTCGCGCATGGCCGACATTTTGAACCAGGGCGCCGCGTTTGGGTCCAGCAATCTGGGTCAGGGCAAGCCGGTCAATGTCGAATATGTCTCGGCCAATCCGACCGGTCCGATGCATGTGGGGCACACGCGCGGCGCCGTGGTGGGCGACGCGCTGGCCCGCCTGCTGATCAAGGCGGGTTTCAAGGTTACGCAGGAATATTACATCAATGACGCCGGCGCACAGGTCGATGTCCTGGCCCGGTCCGCCCATCTGCGCTATCGCGAGGCGTTTGGGGAAAGCATCGAGATCCCGGCGGGCCTGTATCCCGGCGACTATCTGGTCCCGGTGGGGCAGGCGTTGAAGGCGCAGTATGGCGACAAATACCTGACGGCGGATGAGGCCGAATGGCTGCCGCTGTTCCGGGAGTTCGCCGTGGCGCAGATGATGATCCGCATCAAGGAGGATCTGGCGCAGATGGGCGTGAAGCATGATGTCTTCTCGTCCGAACGCGCCCTGGTCGATGCGGGCGCCGTCGATCTGGCGTTGAAGACGTTGGAGGAACAGGGGCTGATCTACACCGGCGTGCTGGAGCCGCCGAAGGGCAAGAAGCCCGACGATTGGGAGCCGCGCCCGCAGACCCTGTTCCGGGCGAGCCAGTTTGGTGACGATGTGGATCGTCCCCTGAAGAAGTCGGACGGCTCCTACACCTATTTCGCCAATGACATCGCCTATCATTTCGACAAGTTCCTCCGGGGCGGCGGGGACCTCATCGATGTGCTGGGTGCCGACCATGGCGGCTATGTGAAGCGCATGCAGGCCGCCGTCACCGCCATCACCGGCGGCAAGGGCGGGCTGGACGTCAAGATCTGCCAGCTGGTCAACCTGATGGATGATGGCCAGCCGGTGAAGATGTCCAAGCGCGCGGGCCGTTTCGTAACATTGCGCGATATCGTGGACGAAGTGGGCGCCGGTGTCGTCCGCTTCATCATGCTGACCCGCCGCAATGACCAGACCCTGGATTTCGATGTGACCAAGGTCACGGAACAATCCAAGGAAAATCCCGTTTTCTATGTGCAGTACGCGCATGCCCGTTGCCATTCCGTCCTGCGTCATGCGGGCGAGGCGGGGACAGACCTGTCAGCAACCGCCCTGGCGGGCGCGAACCTGTTGCGTCTTTCGTCGGACGAGGAGGTGGCCATCGTGAAGCAGATGCTGTCCTTCCCCCGCATGGTGGAAGCGGCGGCTGAGGCGCATGAACCGCACCGCGTTGCCTTTTATCTCTATGAGTTGGCCTCTTCCTTCCACGGTCTGTGGAACAAGGGCAAGGATGATGCCGCCATGCGTTTCCTGATCGACGGCGATGCCGACCTGACCCGCGCCCGGCTGGCGCTGGTGACCGCTGTGGCCCAGGTGATTGCCTGCGGTCTCGATATCCTGGGCGTGGAGCCCGTCAAGGAAATGCGTTGAGGCGCCATTCCCATGACCTATTATGACGACGAGGACGAGAACGGCCAGAACCCCCCGCCCGCCGCGGGCCGCCCGGCCCCGCGCCCGGAGTTCCGTGCCGACCCATCGCTGAGCCCGCGCGCCGGCTATCCGCAGCCCCCGCAGCAACCACAATCCAGTCCGCAGGCCAATCCCAGCCCGATGGATGATTATGTGCAGCCGCAGCGCCATGCCGCGCCACCGCCGCTGAGCGCGCATCCCACCCCGCCGCCGCAGTCGCCACCGCAGCCGATCCCGGCGGCGGACGCCTATGTCGATCCGGCCGCCGCCGGTTATCGCGCGCAGGCGCAGGACCCCTATGCCGACCCGGCCTACCCGCAGGGCTATCCGCAGGGTCCTGCGGCACAGCAGGCCCAGGACGCCTATTATCAGGATTACGAGCAGCAGCACCCCGGCTATTACCAGGCGGTACCGCCGCGCCGCCGCAACCTGTTGAATATCGGTGTTTTCGCCGGTGCCATCATCGTTTTTGGTGGCATCATCTTTTACGCCTATAATCAGGGCATGCGCGCAGGTACCGAAAGCGTCGCCCCCATCCTGCGTGCCGATAGCAGTCCTACCAAAATCCGCCCCGAACAGCCGGGCGGCATGGAGGTGCCGCATCAGGACAAGCTGGTCTATGACCGGCTGAACCCGGCCACCAATGCCCCGCCGGGTGAGGTGGAACGGTTGCTCCCCCCGCCGGAAGCCCCGATGGAGCGTCCGCGCGCCGAGATCATGGATCCGGCCGACGAGATGCCGATGGCCGAGGAAGGGGAAGGAGCGGTCGCGGCCATGCAGGGTGATCCGGCCGAGCAACCGGCCTATCAGCCGCCAGCCCCGCAGCCTGTTCCCAGCTACGCGCCGCCCGTGGCGGCACCGCCACCCGCACAGGCACCGATGCCTGTACAGCAGCAGCCGGCAAAGACCCCGGTACCGGTTTCCCAGCCGCCGCAGCAATTGCTGCCGCAGCAGACAGCGCCGGCAAAACCCCTGACCGCGCCACCAGCCGCCACCCCGGCACCGAAACCCGCGACGACGACGCCCCCGGCCACCACTGCCGCGGCCCCGACAAAGCCCGCTGCGGGCGCCGCCGCCGTCCGTGTGCAGGTTGCCGCCGTCGATGCGGAGGCCAAGGCGGCAGCCGAATGGCAGCGCCTGCAGCGCAAGTTTGTGGGTGAACTGGGGGGGCTGCCGATGCGTACGGTTCGGGTGGAATTGCCAAAGGGCACCTTCTACCGCATCCAGGGTGGGCCGGTGGATGAGGCACGGGCCAAGCAGATCTGTGCCGCCATGGCGGCGCAGGGCGCGGGGTGCAGCATTGTCCGCTGATATCGCGGCCCTGGTCCTGGGATGCGAAGGCCCCGTCCTGTCGGTGGCGGAGCGGGAATTCTTCCGCGACGCCAACCCGCTGGGCTTTATCCTGTTCCGCCGCAATGTGGAAAATCCTGATCAGGTGCGGGCGCTGGTGCACGATCTGCGTGACAGTGTCGGTCGCCACGCCCCGATCCTGATCGATCAGGAAGGCGGCCGCGTCGCGCGGCTGCGCGGCCCGCACTGGCCTGAACTGCCGGCGGCGCGGGCCGTGGGCGATCTGAGCGATGCGGACAAGGCGACCAAGGCTGCCTGGCTGCATGGACGCCTGCTGGCCGCGATGCTGGCGGATCTCGGCATTGATGTTGATTGTGCCCCGGTGGCCGACGTGCCCGTGCCCGGCGCCCATGACGTGATCGGCGATCGCGCCTTCGCCATGGACCCGGACAAGGTCGCACGCCTGGCCGCGGCGCAGGCGGCGGGGCTGCTGGCGGGTGGGGTTCTGCCCATCGTCAAGCATATCCCCGGCCATGGCTGCGCCTTTGCCGACAGTCACAAGGAACTGCCCGTGGTGCCGACGGCGCGGGCGACGCTGGAAGCCTGGGATTTTGCGCCGTTTAAGGCCCTGTCACATCTGCCGGCGGCCATGGTCGCCCATGTCGTCTATACCGATATCGACGCCGACCGCCCTTCCAGCATTTCGCCCATTGTGATCGGCGATATCGTGCGCGGCCATATCGGCTTTGACGGTCTGCTGTTCAGCGATGATCTGTCGATGCAGGCCTTGTCCGGCACGCTGGGCCAACGGGCGGCGGCGGTCCTGGCCGCTGGCTGCGATGTGGCGCTTCACTGCAATGGTCAGATGACGGAGATGCGGGACGTGGCGGCCCATGGCCGCGCCCTGGACGCGGCGGGCCGGCGCCGCTGGTCCGCTGCATCCGCCCTTGTTACAGCAGCACCACCAACCGATATCAATGCCTTGCGGGCCGAATTCGACCGGCTTCTGGCGGGGTGAGGCGATGCCCGATTTTCAGGAAATCCTGTTCAAACTGTCGATCATGGCCTTGCCGGCCCTGTTTGCGATCACCCTGCATGAAGCGGCGCATGGCTATGCGGCGCTGAAATTCGGTGACCGGACGGCCCAGATGATGGGCCGCCTGTCGCTGAACCCGCTGCGCCATATCGACCCCGTGGGCACCGTATTGCTGCCCATGACCATGTTCATCTTCACCGGCTTCATGTTCGGCTGGGCCAAGCCCGTGCCGGTGGATTTCCGCAATCTGCGCAATCCCAAGCGTGACATGATCTGGGTGGCGGCTGCCGGGCCGGGGGTGAATTTTGTTCTGGCCTTCATATCGGCCCTGTTGCTGCATGTGGCGCCCCTGGCGCCGGATGTCATTGCGCCCTGGATGGTGAATAATCTGGCGGTTTCGTTGCAGTTCAATGTGCTGCTGGCGCTGTTTAACCTGATCCCGCTGCCCCCGTTGGATGGCGGGCGGGTGCTGGTCGGTATCCTGCCCATGCGGGCCGCCATGGCCGTGTCGCGGCTGGAGCCTTACGGCATGGGTATCCTGCTGCTGTTCGTGTTCCTGATCCCGTTTGCGGCAAGCCATGCCGGGTTTGATTTCAACCCGCTTTTCATGATCCTGGGTCCCGCCACGGACTGGGTCGTGAATGCCATTGCCGGGCTGGCTGGCCTGACACCGTGAGTGATGGGTTCGATGAGGGGCGCCCCGTCGATGATCCGGAAGCCGGAGAGGCGCTGCTGCTGGATATTGACGGGTTTGAGGGGCCAATCGACCTGCTGCTGACGCTGGCGCGGGATCAGAAGGTTGATCTGGTCCGCATCTCCATCCTGCAATTGGCCGAACAGTTCCTGGGCTTTGTTGCCGAGGCAAGGCGCCTGCGCCTGGAACTGGCGGCCGATTATCTGGTGATGGCCGCGTGGCTGGCCTATCTGAAGTCGCGCCTGCTGCTGCCGGACCCGCAGCCTGATGAACCTTCGGCGGACGTGCTGGCCGCTGCCCTGACCCTTCAGTTGCAGCGACTGGAGGCCATCCAGGGGGCCGCCGCGCGGCTGATGGCCCGGCCGCGTCTGGGGCGTGACCGTTTTGCGCGCGGCGCGCCGGAAGACCTGCCGATCTTCGCCAAGCATCGTCACGACCTGTCCCTCTATGACCTGTTAAAGGCCTATGGTGACATTTCCGGACGCCAGGCCCGGCAATCTCCCTTCACCATTCCGGTAACGGAATTATATTCGATTGAAGAAGCCGTGGCCCGGCTGGAAGCTCTTCTGGGTCGTATCCCCGACTGGTCCTATCTGTCCGCCCTGCTGCCCGCCGGCTGGCGCGGGCAGGGGGTGAAGGCCCGATCAGTGATGGCCAGTAACTTTGTTGCGATCCTGGAATTAGCAAAGGCTGGTAAGCTTGAACTGCGCCAGGATGGTGCCTTTGCCCCCATTCAGCTGCGGGCCCGCAGGGACGGGGAGGGGATGAATTGAGCGATCTCTTTAATGCGGACAACCAACTGATCCGGCTTTTGGAAGCCATCCTGTTCGCGTCCGCCGAGCCGGTGACAGAGGAGGCGTTGCAGACCCGGATCGG
>JAIXTS010000018.1 GCA_027483805.1 Azospirillum sp.
ACCGGTGGCGCCGCCCGACAGCGTGGCCGGCATGCGCCGCGTCATCGCCGCCGCGACCCCGGACGACAGCGGTGCCTTCTTCGCCTTTGACGGGCGGCGCATCCCCTGGTGACGGGAGGGAGAGATGAGCGTTGATGCCATCGATTTCTACTTCGACTTTTCCTCGCCCTACGCCTATCTGGCCTCCGTCCGCATTGATGCGCTGTCGGAACGGGTGGGGCGGCCGGTGCGCTGGCGCCCGATCCTTCTGGGGGCGGTGTTCAAGATCAGCGGCGGGCAGCCCAACCTGAACAAGCCGTTGCAGGGGGATTACCTGCGCCATGATGTGTCGCGCTGTGCCCGGCTGTGGGGTATTCCCCTGCATCAGCCGCTGCCTGGCCCGTTCCCCTCGCTGGCGGCATCCCGCGCCTTCTACTGGCTGGATCAGGTCGGGGGAGAGCATAGCCCTGCCGCCCTGGCCCGCGCCGTGTTCCACGCCCATTGGGCCGAAGGACGCGACATGGCCCTCCCGGAGAATGTGCTGGATGTTGCCGCCAGCCTGGGGCTGGAACGGGACGCGGTGGAGGCGGGCATCGCCCTGCCGGCGGTGAAGGAGCGTTTGCGGGCGGAGACCGAAGCGGCCATCGCCCGTGGCGTCTTCGGTGCGCCGTTCTTCTTGGTGGGGGACGTGCCCTTCTGGGGGGCCGACCGCATGGACCAGATGGAGGATTGGCTGCGCCGGGGCGGGTGGTGAGGGGTCACCCCACATCCACCCCGTCCAGGTCGTAGAGCAGGCCGAAACGATGGCGTCCGGCGGCCCAGTCCGCCGCCAGCATTTCGAACAGATGCACGTCACGCGGCTGGCCATCCTTCAGGGCCTGGGCCTTCAGCACCCCGACAAGGCGATAGCCCAGCAGCGCCTGGCCCTTCAGAACCCTTTCATTCTCCGCGAAGACCTGGTTCACCAGCTTGCGCAGCCCCATACGGTAGAAACAATGGTTCAGCATCGGGGCAAAGTTCAGCGCGCCGATGCCCGTGCGGCCCCGCCGGTCGCCCATATAGACGCCGATGGTCCCGATGCGCCAGTCGGCCTGGGTGACGGTGATGCTGCCATAGCCGACATCCACCCCGTCCACCTGAATGATGCGGTGGACATAATCGCTGCGGGCGTTGGACTTTTCGATCCAGGAACGCTGGCGCTCCACATCGTCGGACACATCGGAAAAGGATTGCGAGGCAATTTCCGGCAGGCGGCGCCAGGCCAGCAGCAGGGCGGCATCGTCGGGTGTCGGCAGTCGGAAGCTCAACGGTCGGGTGGTCATTCCGTCTCCAGAAGCTGGGCAAGGGCGGCATGCACATCGCCGATACGCTGTTCCCGCCAGCCCAGGATGCCAGGCCCGGTGGCGGCGGCGCGCGCCACCTGCACCTGTTCACACAAGGGCCGGTCCTCCTCGATCACCTGACGCGCGGAAGCGGACAGCATGGCGACAAGTCCGCGCCGGAAGCTGGCGGCCTTCGCATCGCCCGACGCCGCGCCGGGCAGAAAGGTCCGCCATTCCAGCCGTGACCGGTCCACCGCCAGCGGCACCACCCGATGCACGATCACCATGGTGCCGTAGAAACTGGCCACATACAGGTCGGGGAAGATGAAGACATGCTCGTAACGGTCCTGATCCGCGAACCGGCGCAGGGCGCCGCGCGCCAGCAGCTTGCCCCACCATGCCGCCGTATCGTCGGCCAGTTTCCAGCTGGACCGGCTGTGCGGCCCGGCCCGCTGCGTTGTCAGATGCTGGCGCCAGTCGGCATCGACGGCGGGATGGATGGTCTGTGGATGGACGCTGGCGCCGTGGAAATCATCCAGCGTGTTCTCCACCAGGATTTTCCAGTTGGCGGCGAATTCCACGGCATCCCGGGCCACGGGGCTGTCCAGTGCCGGTGATCGCGCCAGCAGGTCGCCCGTGAACGGACCCAGCCAGTCGGCCAGCGACGGGGCATCCGGCATCTGCCGCCGGAACAGGAAATCGCCGCAGGCCGCAATATCGTCCCCGTCGATGCCATCGCCCACCAGTCCTGCATAACGCCAGGGCAGGTGTCTGGCCAGGGCGTCCTGCTCCACCGCGTGGGCGGTCGGATCGGTGAACCAGCGTGGTGACAGCAGGGGGCGGCGCGGGGGGCCCCGATCATAGGTCAGCATGCCCCACCCCTTGTCTGGGTGGAGCGGTACTGGATCGCGCCGTCGGCACTGATAACGGACCCGTCGGGCAGGGTCCGCATGCCCTGTTCCAGCCAGATACCGGGGATAACCGGGTCCGCGCCGGTGTCCGGATGCACAAAGACCAGCCCGCCTGCGACGGCAACGCTGACCGGGGGCAGGGCCAGCGCCCGGCGTCCGGCATCGTCAAGATGGAAGTCACTGTCATTGAAGGGGATGGCCTTGGGCACACCATCGGCATCATAGATCCAGGCATGGTACGGGCAGCGCAGCGGTCCCTTGCCGGACGGTGTCGTCAGCATCAGGGCGAAGCGGTGAGAACAGACATTGCGGAAACCGCGCAGGGCACCGCTGAAATTGCGCACCAGCACCGGGATGCTGCCGATCCAGCCGGTGATCCACTGACCATGATCGGCCAGATCCCGCGCCTGCCCCAGCAAGGCCCAGCCCGTCATGCCGTCCGCCCCCCATCCACCACCATGGCGGTGCCCGTGATCCAGCGGGCGGCATCGGACAGCAGGAAGCAGATGGCATTGGCCACATCATCGGGATGGCCAAAGCCCAGCGGTTGCAGCTTCTCCAGATGGCCGATCTGATCGGCGTTCAGCTTTTCAAAGCCGCGTTCGATCAGTTCGGTCATCACGATGCTGGGCACCACACAATTGACGCGGATCGCATCGGGCAGCAATTCGGCCGACAGGCCCTTGGTGGCTGCGATGATGCCGCCCTTGGCCGCCGCATAGACAACATTGGCCGGCGACGCCGCCGTTGCCGCGGTGGAAGAGATATAGACCAGACTGGCTTTCTCCGCCTTTACGCCTTTCTGGCGCAGCCCCTTGGCCAGCGCCAGCGACGCGCCGAGATTGGTGCGCATCACCTCGTCAAAAAAATCAGCCTGGAAGATGCGGATGGGCCGCAGGGTCTGGATGCCCGCGCAATGGGCTAGGCCATCAAAGGGTCCATTGGCCTGCGCCGCCGCCTTCATCCAGCCGGGGATGGCGTCGATGGATGACAGGTCGAACATGTCTGCCCGATGCCCATCGCCGGGGAGATCGGCCAATGTCGCGCCAAGTCGCGACGGGTCGCGGCCTGTGACCGTCACGCGGGCGCCCAGCCGTGCCGCCAGCACGGCCGTGGCCCGGCCGATCCCGGCCGACGCCCCGGTGACCAGGATATGGCGGCCGGACAGGTCCATGGGATTGACAAGTGCGGGCATGCTTTACCCTTTGATGAGGCGGGTCAATGCGGTCACGACCCGGTCATGGTCAGCCATGGACATGGCGGGATAGAGCGGCAGGGACAGGCAGCGATCATACCATGCCAGCGCCCCCGGCAGGACCAGTTCACCGTACAGGCGGCGGTAATAGGGCTGGGTATGGACGGGGATGTAATGGACCTGGCTGCCCACGCCTTGCTTGCGCAGGGCGCCCATGAAGGCGGCCCGGTCCATGCCCAGGGCGGTGAAATCAATCAGCGCCACATACAGATGCCAGCCGGCGGACACACCTGGCACCTTGGCGGCGGGAAGCAGAACGGGGGAGAGTGGCGCCAACGCCCGGTCATAGGCATCGACCAGCGTCTGGCGGGTGCGGACAAAGGCGTCCAGCTTGGACAGTTGCGACAGGCCCAGGGCCGCCTGGATATCCGTCATCCGGTAATTGAAGCCCAGATCCCCCATCTCATAATACCAGGGGTTGGCCTGCCCATCGGCGGCAGTCGCGGCGGCGACATCGCTGAAATCCGCCGGATTGCGGGTCATGCCGTGGCTGACGTCGGCCCGGATGCGTCGGGCCAGGGCATCGTCATTGGTGGTGACCATGCCGCCCTCACCGGTGGCCATGGTCTTCACCGGATGGAAGGAAAAACAGGTCAGATCAGATCGGTCACAGGCGCCGACCGCGACCCTCTGCCCGTCGCTTCCGGTCAGGTGGGTGCCGACGGCATGGGCCGCATCCTCCACAATGGCCAGGCCTCGTTCCCGCGCCAGGGCCGACAGGCCCGCCATGTCGGCGGTCTGCCCCCCCAGGTGAACCGGGGCCAGCGCCCTCACGCGCCATCCCCGGGCCTCGGCCCGGCGGATCGCATCCTCGGCATCCTGGCGGCGCATGAGGCCGCTGTCGGGATCGACATCGGCAAAAACCACCTGGGCGCCGACATAGCGCACGGCATTGGCGGTCGCCAGGAAGGTGATGCTGGGGACCACAACGGCATCGTCCGGCTCCAGGCCCAGGGCCAGCATGGACAGGTGCAGCGCCGCCGTGGCGTTGGAACAGGCAATGGCATGACGGGCGCCGACCGTCTCGGCAAAGCGCCGTTCGAACCAGCCGATGGACGGGCCTTGCGTCAGCCAGTCACCCCGCAGCACCTGTTCGACGGCGGCAATGTCGGCCTCGTCGATCCATTGCCGACCATAGGGCAGGAAACGACCGGTCACGAAGAACGCTCCAGCAGGGCGCGCATCGCCTCGTCCGACAGCCATTCCGGATTGCTGTCGCTGCGATAGCTGAAACCGTCGGTCACGGGGTTGGCGCCCTGCTTGGCATAGGGGCCTCGGTCCCACCATTTGAAGGCCGGTTCGATGATGTAGCGGTCGGGCAGTTCCATGGTCTGCCGCGCATCATCCTCGGTGATCATGATTTCGTGCAGCTTCTCGCCCGGCCGGATGCCCACAATGCGGTGGGGCAGGTGGGGCGCCATGGTCCGGGCCAGATCGACGATGCGCATGGACGGGATCTTGGGCACGAAGATTTCCCCCCCCTGCATCATGCTGAAGGAGGAGGCGACAAAATCCACACCCTTGTTCAGCGTGATCCAGAACCGGGTCATCCGCTCATCCGTGATGGGAAG
>JAIXTS010000135.1 GCA_027483805.1 Azospirillum sp.
GAAACGCTGCTGGGCGGGTCCGGCACCGACGTCGTCACCCTGACCGGCACCAGCGGCAACAGCCTGCTGATCTCGCAGATCGAAACCATCACCGGCAACAGCGGCGTTGAAAGCCTGACTCTGGGCAGCAGCGGGAACCAGATGCTGGTCTCACTGATCGAGACCATCACCGGCGGCGCCGGCACCGATGTGGTGACGCTGGAGGCGTCGTTCGTCACCATCGACAGCGTCCCGACGCTGCTCAGCAGTGTGGCTGTCACCAGCATCGAAACGCTGATCGGCAGCAAGGGCTACGACCGGGCCACCCTGGGCAGCGGCGGTGAAACCGTGACAGTGTCGCTGATGGAAATGATCGATGCCGGCGGCGGCAATGATCATGTCATCCTGGCGGCTGCCACCACCCTGACCGTCACCAGCCTGGAGACCTTGTCGGGCAGCAGCGGCACCGATGCCGTCACCCTGGCCGGCACGTCGGGCAGCACCATCACGATCGCGTCTCTGGAGGAACTGACCGGCGGTACCGGCAGTGATGTCGTCGCAATGACCAGCGCCGCCACGGGCGGCACCACGATGACCGTTTCGCTGATCGACACGCTGACCGGCGGCGACGGCTTTGACGTGGCTGTGCTGAAAGGCTCCTCGGTCGACCGGGAGATGCCGGACGGCGACACGACCGTCACGGTCTCGATGGTGGAATCCCTGATCACCGTCACCAATTTTGAAAGTATCGTCGGCGCCGCAGGCGCGACGGACATCGTACGGCTGGGCGCTGCCGGCGGCACCACCCTGTCGGCCATCGGCCTGGAAACGCTGATCGGCAACACCGGCAATGATGTTGTCACCTTCACCGATACCGGCGCCACCATCCTGGTGTCGGGGGTGGAAACCGTCTACACGCCCACCGAAACCCTGTCGCTGGGCGGTGCACTGACCACCGTCACCATCTTTGTGCCCGCCACCATCCTCTATCTGCCGTCCGCCGGGGCCACGGTCAGCGTCGATGCCTTCCAGACCATCGTCGGCGACGTGGGCAAGGATGTCGTCACCCTGACCAGGACGTCGGGTTCCCAGGTTGCGGTCGAACTGCTGGAAACGCTGAGCGGCAGCAGCTTTGTCGAAAATGTCACCATCGCCAACACCACCGGCACCTCCATGCTGGTGGCCCTGCTGGAGACGCTGACGGGCAACAGCGGCCAGGATCTGATCCGTCTGGACAGCGCCGGCACCACCATGGCCATCACGCGGCTGGAAACGCTGATCGGCGGCACCGGGACCGATATCCTGCGCGCCAACGGCACCCTGGGCTTCACCATGATGGTGTCGCAGCTGGAGACCCTGATCGGCAGCGTGGGCACCAATATCGTCACGGCCATGGGTTCCGGCGGCAACAGCATGCTGGTGTCGCAGCTTGAAACCATTGTCGGCGGTGCCGGGCTGGATATGGTCACCCTGTCCACGGGTGGCAGCATCACCGCCTGGCTGCTGGAAACCATCATCGGCGGCACCAGCGCCGACATGGTCACCCTGGCGACGGCCGACAGCGGCCTGTTCACCACGGCGGGCCTTGTCGATGCCCTGCTGGATGGCGGGGCCGGCAATGACACGCTGGCCGGCGGCGCCGGCAATGACACGCTGATCGGCGGGTCCGGCAATGACCGGCTGACCGGCGGCGGCGGCACCGACCTGTTCGATGTCGGCAATGGCGACACCGTGACCGACCTGTCGGAAAGCGAACAGCTGCGCATCGCGGGCACCGTCTATACCGAAAGCCAGATGAGCATCGCCGACAGCGGCGGCAACGCCGTGCTGACCATCGACGGCTCGACGACGATCACCCTGCTGGGCCGCGCCGGCCTGACGCTGGATAATCTCTACACGGTGGCAAGCAACGGCTCGACGCTGATCACCGTCGACACGGTCAGGCCCACCGTCACCTCGTCCAGGCCGTTCAACACCCACACGCCCACCGTGACCTTGATGAGCTTCGAGGTGAAATTCTCCGAGGCGGTGACCGGTGTTGATCTGGCGGATTTTGTCATCACCGATGCGTCGGGCTACGGCCGGACCGTGTCCTACACCATGGTCTCGGTGACCGGCAGCGGTGACACCTATTTTGTCGCGCTGGAACAGATCCAGGGTGAGGCACAGCTGCGCCTGGATGTCGTCGCGGGCGGCATCAAGGATCTGGCGGGCAATGTTCTGACCACCGCCTATAACGGCAATGGCCTGCATTTTGTCGATTCCAGGGCGCCGACCAACATTGTCGGGCAGTTCACCGCCGTCGTGGAAGGGGCCGCAACCGGCGCGGCCGTGGGCTATGTCTCCTCCTTCGATGTCAGCACCGTCACCTACAGCCTGTCCAACAGCGCCGGCGGCCGCTTCGCCATCGACCGCAACACGGGCCTGGTGACCGTCGCGGACGGTAAGCTGATTGATTTCGAGACGGCGACCAGCCACGACATCACGGTAGACGTCTCCGACGGCCGCCTGACCGGCTCACAGACGCTGACCATCAACGTCACCAACGTTGCGCCGGCCATCCCCACCGACACGGATCCGGCGGCCAACAGCGTGGTGGAAGGTGCGGCGACCGGCACCCAGGCCGGCGTCACGGTCACCACCACCGATCCGGGCAGCGCCGCGCTGATCTACAGCCTGACCGACGATGCCGGCGGGCGGTTCCAGATCGATGCGACGACGGGCGTGGTCTCCGTGAAGGATGGCAGCAAGCTGGACTTCGAAACGACGACCAGCCACACGATCACGGCCCTGATCAGCGACGGCAAGGCCGGCGTCATCAGCCAGACCTTCACCATCGCCGTCACCAACGCCCCGCCGGCCACACCCGCGGACAGCGACACTGCCGCCAATGAGGTGGCCGAAGGCGCCGTGGCCGGTACCGTGGTCGGGGTCACGGCCCTGGCCGTCGATGCCGGCCGGTCGGCCGTCACCTACAGCCTGACCGATGATGCTGGCGGCCGGTTCCAGATCGATGCCACCAGCGGTGTGGTCACGGTGAGGGACGCGACCAGGCTGGATCATGAGGCGGCATCCGGCCACGCCGTCACGGTCCAGGCCAGCGACGGCAGGGGCGGCATCAGCAGCCAGACCTTCACCATCGCCGTCACCAATGTCGCCCCCACCACCCCGGTGGACAATGACAGCATGGCCAACAGCGTGGCCGAAGGGGCCGCGACCGGTACCGCCACGGGCCTGACCGTGCGCGCCACCGACCCGGGCAGCACCCCTGTCACCTACAGCCTGACCGACGATGCCGGTGGCCGCTTCGCCATCGACGCGCGCACCGGCATGGTCACGGTGAAGGATGCAGGCGCGCTGGATCATGAAACGGCGTCCAGCCACACCGTCACCGTCCAGGCCAGCGACGGCAGGGGCGGCATCAGCAGCCAGACCTTCACCATCGCCGTCACCAATATTGTGCCCACCACGCCTGTTGACACCGACGCGGCGGACAATCTGGTGCGGGTGGGGGCTGCGGCCGGCACGGCCGTGGGCATCACTGCCACCGCCACCGATCCCGGCAGCACGCCCCTCACCTACAGCCTGCTGGAAGATGCGGGCGGTCTGGTGGCCATCGACGGCAAGACCGGTCTGGTCACCATCCGGGACGGCGTGACCTGGCCGACCGGCATCACCGGCGACCGGACCGTCACGGTCCAGGCCAGCGACGGCAGGGGCGGTCTCAGCCAGCAGAGCTTCACCCTGACCATCATGGCCCAGACCAGGGCGCCTTCGGCCCCGGTCCTGGCGGCGGGCAGCGATCTCGGCGTCTCGGCCAGCGACGGCATCACCCGCACCGGCAGCCTGCTGCTGACCGGCACGGCGGAAGCCGGGGCTACCGTCAACCTGCTGATCGGCGGCACGGCCAGCGGCCAGACCGCTGTGGCGGACGCCAATGGCGCCTACAGCTTCACCGTCGATGCCACCACGGCCGGCACCCTGGTATTCAGCGCCACGGCCACCGGCAAATCCGGCCTGGTCAGTGACGCCAGCGCGACCCGCAGCATCACCATCGACGGCACGGCCCCCACGGTCACCGGCGTCGAACTGGTGGGCACGCCGGCGACCAATGCCGGCAGCATCACCTGGCGGGTCACCTTCTCCGAACCGGTGGGCGGTGCAAGCGCCGCCGCCTTCGGGCTGGCCACCACCGGCACGGCTGTGGGCGCCATCGGCGGCATCAGCCTTGTCGACAGCCGCACCATCGATGTCACGGCCTCGGGCATCACGGGCGGCGGCACCGTCGCCCTGACAGTGAATGGCACCGGCATCATCGACATTGCCGGCAACGGCCTTGCCGGTTCCTTGTCGGGGGCGCCCTTCATCGTGGGCCAGTCGCAGATCGCGGCCACCGGCCTGTCGCAGAACCTCACCTATCGGGAAGATGGCGGCACCATCTCCCTGGCGGGCGCCAGCCTGACCCAGGCGCCGGCCAATGCCGTCCTGACGGCGACCCTGACCCTGGCCGATCCGACCCTGGGTCGTATTGATGGCGGCGGCAGCTACAACCCGGCGACGGGCGTGTGGACCGCCACGGGCACCCAGGCCCAGATCAACGCCGCCCTGGCGGCGGCCGGCTTCGTGCCGGTGGCCAACAACGACAAATCGACCAGCGTCTTCCTGCTGATCACCGACAATGTCGTCGGCAATGCCCCGGTGGGCGGCACGATCAATCTGGCCGTCACGCCGGTGAATGATGCCCCCGTGGCCGCAAGCGCCATCGGTGACCAGACGGCGACGGAAGGCCGGGCGTTCAGCCTGACCGTGCCTGCCGCGGCCTTCACCGATGTCGACACGGGCGATACAAGGACCCTGTCCGCCACACTGGCGGGCGGCGGCGCCCTGCCCTCCTGGCTGGGCTTTGATGCCGCGACGGGCCGGTTCTCCGGCACGCCGGGGTTCCAGGATGCGGGCACGCTCAGCGTCACGGTCACCGCCACCGACAGGGCTGGTGCGGCGGCGTCGCAGACCTTCACCCTGGCCGTCACGGACGTCAATCAGGCGCCGGTGGCCGTCGGTGACACGGGCCGCGTCACCGAAACGGGCGTACTGTCCGGGTCGGGGCTGCTGGACAATGATACCGACATCGACCGGGGCGACACGCGCACCATCATCGGCGTCAATGGCAGCGGTGGCGTGGGCAGCACCCTGACGCTGGCCTCGGGCGCCCGCCTGCGGGTCAATGCCGACGGCACCTATCTGTATGACCCCAATGGCGCCTTCAGGTTCTTGCCCACGGGCGGCACGGGTCAGGACAGCTTCACCTACACCATCGCCGACAAGGGCGGGCTGACCTCCACGGCCACCGTCACCATCACCATCGACGGGGAAAATAACGACCCGGTCATCCAGTCGCCCAAGCAGGTGACCATCGCCAAGAATTCCGGTCCCATCGGCCTGTCCATCGACATGCCGGTGGATCCGGACGGCAACCCGCTGTCGGTGACCATCGGTGACCTGCCCAGCAATGGCGTCCTGCAATATGCCGATGGCCGGACCGTTGCGGCCGGGGCCATTCTCTCGGCGGCGGAACTGGCCGGTCTGACCTTCCGGGTCGATCCCGGCTTCTCCGGCTCAGCGGGGCGCGTCACCTATTCCGTCAGCGACGGGCAGAGGAACGTGACCAGTGCGGTGGATATCGCCATCGCCGAGGAACAGCTGATCTCCATCGCGGCCAAGGACGGCACCCCGTCCGTGCAGGTGGAACCGACGGCTGACGGGCTTGTTGCCTACAGCTTCACCATCACCCGCAAGGCGGGCCAGACGGCGGCCACCGACGGCACTGTCAGCGTCAACTGGCGCATCGACGCGGGCGGCGGCATCGACCGGTTCGATTTTGCGGGCGATGTGCTGCCCTCCGGTACCGTCACCCTGGCCCCGGGTCAGTCCAGCCAGGATATCACCATCCTGGTCCGGGCCGACGCCCTGACCGAAGGGGACGAGACCTTCACAGTGGCGCTGGACGGTCTGACGTCCGCGGGTCTGGTCCTGGTCCCGCGCATCAACGATCCCTCCACCGCCAGCGGCACCATCCTGGACGGATCGCGCGACCGCCTGCCGCCGCAGGTGACCGGCGTCGGCGCGCCGGCGGGCGGCATCCGCTTCCCCGGCGACAGTGTTGACATCACACTGACCTTCAGCGAGGCGGTGACCGTGACCGGTACCCCGTCCCTGGGCCTGCTGGTGGGGGATGCGGCGCGTCAGGCCACCTATGTGGGCGGATCGGGCGGTCCTGTGCTGACCTTCCGCTATGTCGTGGGCGCCAATGATGTCGATGGTGACGGTATCTCCGTGGCCGGGTCGATCACCGGCGCCGACGGTATCCGTGATGCGGCCGGCAATGCCGCCAACGCGGCCTTCAGCCTGTCGGGTGCTGCCTTCGCCGACATCCTGGTCAACTATGTGCGTGGCAAGACGGTCGACGGCTATATCAGCGGCGCCCAGGTCTTCGCCGATGCCAATGGCAACGGTCAGCTGGACGCGGGCGAGGCCAACGCCATCACCGACGCCGCCGGCAATTACACCATCGCCGGCGGCACCGGCCCCTATATCATGGTGGGCGGTACCGACATTTCCACGGGCCAGCGTTTTGACGGCATCTATGGGGCACCGGCACGCGCCACCGTCATCAACCCGCTGACCAGCGCCATCGTCGGTCTGGCCGGCCGTCAGGCGACGGCGGCGGCCAATCTGGCGGCCTCGACGCAGCTGAAAGCGGCCCTGGGCATCGATGCCAGCCTGGATCTGCTGAATGTCGATCCGTTGCAGGCGGCAACGGCCGCGGGTGCCACGGCGGCCCAGGTCACCCGTGCGGTGGCCGCCCAGGCGCAGGCGGTGAAGATCGCCAACCTGATCGTCGAAGGCACCGCCGTGATGAATGGGGCGGCCACGGCCACGCTGGCCGCAGGTCAGGCGGGCCAGGCCATCCTGGACGCGCTGGCCGACGCCATCCGCCCCCTGCCGGCCGGTTTCACCCTGGACCTGGCGGACAGCACCACCCTGGCCGGCATCCTGCGCGGGGCGGCGTCCCGTCTGTCCGGCGTCGATGCGGCGAAGGTTGGCTCCCTGTCCACCGCCGCCGGCACCATCATCGCGGCCGGCAATGCCAAGGTCGATGCGGCCGCCGGCAATACGGACCCGCTGGCGGCGCTGACCGCCATGGCGCGTGTGCAGGTGGTGATGCAGACGGCCGGCGTCACGGCCCTGCGCACCGGCGTCGCCGCCGGCAGCCTGGAGACAGCCCTCGCCAGCCTGACGGGCGCCAGCCTGGATGCCGCCATCGCCGGGGCCGCCGTGGGGACCATCATCCCCACCCGCCTGTCGATCACGGCGCTGGACGCTGCCAAGGCCGAAGGCGACAGCGGCACCACCGCCTTCACCTTCCAGGTCACCCGCACGGGCAGCGATCTGCGCGCCGCCAGCGTCGATTACGGTGTCAGCGGCAATACCGGGCTGGATGCGGCAGATTTCGGCGGCACCCTGCCGTCGGGCACCCTCAGCTTCGCAGCCGGGGAGACCACGAAGACCATCACCATCAATGTCAGCGGCGATCGGCTGGTGGAAGGGGATGAACGGTTCACCCTCACCCTTTCCAACGCCACGGGCGGCATGGATATCCAGGTGGCCCAGGCCAACGGCAGCATCCTGAACGATGACCCGGCCAGCCCGCGTGTCACCGCCCCCGATGGAACCGCCGTGCTGGCCGGCCGCAGCAGCCTTGTGGACGGCATCGCCATCCAGGCGGCTCGCAGCAGCAGCGTCACGGTCACCCTGACGGCTACCGGCGGGGCCATCACCCTGGTGGGTCCCGCCAGCCAGAGCCGGGGCAGCGGCAGCGTGACCCTGACCGGTACGCTGGCGGATGTGAACGCCACCCTGGCCGGGCTCTATTTCACGCCCGATGGCAGCGGTGCCGCAGGATCGCTGCGCATCGTGGCGGGTGACGGCGCGGTCCCGCTCAGCGACGACCGCACCATCGCCCTGCGTGTGGCGGTGGCGCCGGAAAACATCCTGCCGGTGCGGCCGACCGTGGTGGCCGGTGTGCCGGGGGAAATCATCGGCATCAGTGTCGCCGATACCGACAGCCCGGCCCTGACCGTCACCCTCACGCCGACCGACGGCATCGTCACGGTCACCCGCTTCGGCGATGTGACGGTCACGGAAGGGGCGAACGGCGCCCTGATCCTGGCGGGGTCCAGCGCTTCCATCCGGCAGACGCTGGCCAGCGTGGAATTCACGGGCCTGGTGGGCAGGCCAGTGGCCACGCTGCGCATCGAAACCGATGACCGCGACGCTGCCACGCCCAATGACAGTGACCTGATCACGATCGAGGTGCTGCAACCGCCGCAGACCACCGCGCCGGATGGCGTGACGGTCCCGCGCGGCGCCGCGACCGCCATCGCCGGCATCAGCGTTTCGGACGTGGACAGCCCTGTCCTGTCCGTCACCCTGACACCGACCGATGGCAGCGTGACGGTGACCCTGGCCGGCAGCGCCAGCCTGACCCAGGTCAGCGACAGCGTCATCCGCATCACCGGCAGTGCGGCGGATGTCAATGCCACCCTGGCATCGCTGCTGTTCACCTCGCGGGACAATGTCGCGACGGCGCAGTTGCGGGTGCAGACCTCCGACCTGGACGCCCGCACGGCCGACAGCGAAAGGGTCGTGACCATCACCGCCGTGGAGGATGTGCTGCGCCTGCCCGCTTCGGGCGCCACCCTGTCCGTTGACCGCTATGCCACCATCATCGGCAATATCGGCCAGGACGTGATCACCTTCACCCGTACCGCCGGCACCACCATGGCTGTGACGCAGCTGGAAACGCTGATCGGCAGTGCCGCCCGCGATGTGGTGACGGGCACCGGCACCGTCGGCTTCACCATGAATGTGGCGATGCTGGAAAGCCTGACCGGTTCGCCGGCCACCGACCTGATCTATCTGGGCGGCGCCTCCAGCACCATGTGGTTGCAGGGGATCGAAAGTCTGGTCGGCACGGCTGGCCGTGACCACATCACCCTGGGCAATGGCGGCAACGACATGGCCGTGACGGGGCTGGAAACCCTGATCGGCGGTACCGGTATCGACCGGGCCACCCTGGCCGGCAACGGCGCCACGATCAGCGTCGAAGGCATCGAAAGCCTGATCGGCGGGGCGGGCACCGACTTTGTCTTCACCGGTCCGGCCGGCGGGTCGCTCTGGGCCAGGGGCATCGACGTCCTGGTGGGCGGCAGCGGCATCGACAATGTGCAGCTGGCCGATGGCGGCAACAGCCTGCTGGTGCGCGGGCTGGAAACGCTGCTGGGCGGGGCGGGCACGGACATCGTGACCATCGGCAACAGCGGTGCCACCCTGCTGGTCAGCGGCATCGAAACCCTGATCGGTGGTGCCTCGAAGGACGTGATCTCCCTGGGCAGCCAGGGCGGCATCGTCCGGGTCAGCGGGATCGAAACCCTGACCGGCGGGGCCGGGGCGGATATCGTGACCGTGGCCGATGCCAAGCCCATCCGCTTCGAAGGCGGGGCCGGGGCTGACCAGATCAGCCTGGGCGGCGGGACGGCGGCGGACCAGATCGTCTATCGCACGGCCAATGACGGTGCGGCGGCGGGGGCCAATACCGGCTTCGACCGCATCACCAACTTCCAGACGGCACAGGACAGCCTGACCCTGGTCGGCAGCCTGCGCAGCCTGCTGGACCGCAATGCCGACGGCGTGGTTCAGGGGGCGGACCGGGCGACGGGTCAGATCAACATGGCCACGGACGAGGTGGTGCGCCTGACCACCACGGCCAACAGCCTGACCGATGACAGCCTGATCGCCATCCGCACCGCCATCGGCGCGCTGAAGAACCCGCAGGCGGGCGGCAGCGTGCTGGTGCTGGCCAGCGATGACAAGGACACGGGCGTCTTTATGGTGACGAAGACGAACGGTGAACAGAGCATCGCGTCCGGAGAGATCAAGCTGCTGGGCGTGGTTTCCAACGCCAAGCTGGGGACAGGCAACATCACCTTCGGCGGATGATCCATCCTGCTGACAAAGGGGGCTGACCGGTGCCAAGGTACCGATCAGCCCTTTTTTCATCGGGCGCCACACGCCAAGCCGCCGGATGGCGGCGCCCGGCGTTTGGGGGCATATGGTACCAATCTGCCGAAGGCCTGGCCTATGGCGGATTGGAGGACGGCGACCGCCGGCCCGGCGCCCGTGCGCCGTAAGCCAAGCCGCCGGATGGCGGCGCCCGGCGTTTGAGGGCATAGAAAGCCATCATCAGATCGGTCACGATCGGATGATGGCGGTATCGTGGGGATCGGGGTTTGGCGCAGAATCTGGCTTTGACTTGGCAACTGACGGAAATCCATGGCTGGGGCCTGGTGGGTGTCCACACCGCCCTGTGCCTGGTGGACCGCCGGCAGCCGCCGCTGCTGCTGGAAATGCCGGCTTTCATCACCATGCGCCCGTCGACGCGGGAAAAGCTGGAAAGCCTGATGGAGGGGTACACCCAGATCAGCGCCCTGTCGGTCAAGCATGGCGGGCGCAAGCTGAAGCTGCATGACTGCACAGCCCTGCATGCCCTGGGCAATGGCTTCGCCCCCGGCCGGCCATCAGAGCTTTATCACGGCGGGGCCGGCAATATCGGGGTGATCGCGTTCGAGGATACGCGGCTGGATGCCGCCACCCTGGACCGCGCCCGCGTCTATGACCGGATCATCGTCCATTCCAGCTTCAACCGCGACCTGCTGCTGGACAGCGGCCTGCCGGATGTGCGCGTGGCGTTGCAGGGGGTGGACCCGTCGGAACTGCCGCTGCTGCCCGCCACGGGCCTGTTCGGCGACCGGTTCGTGGTCTTTTCCGGCGGCAAGATCGAATATCGCAAGGCCCAGGACGTGGTCCTGGCCGCCTTCCGCCTGTTCCTGGACCGCCATCCCGACGCGCTGCTGGTCACTGCCTGGCACAATGCCTGGCCGCACACATCGGCCGACATCGCCGAATCCCCGCTGACGCCCAAGGCGCCGCGCATCGATCCCGCCACGCACAAGCTGCGCATCACCGACTGGGCCGCCGACCATGGCGTGCCGCCGGCAAATTTTGTCGATCTGGGGTTCCTGACCCGGGCCCAGATCGCACCCATCCTGGCCGAATGCCACGCCGCCCTGTTCCCCAACCGCTGCGAGGGGGCAACCAATCTGGTGGCGATGGAGGCCATGGCCTGCGGCGTGCCGGTGATCCTGTCGAACAATACCGGCCACCGCGACCTGATCCGCGACGCCAACTGCCTGCCCCTGACACGGCAGACCCCGGTGCCCGACCGCCAGGGCAGCCGCCGGGGCTGGTGCGACAGTTCGGTGGAAGAGGCGCTGGCCCATCTGGAAACGCTCTATGCCGACCGCAAGGCCGCCCGCGCCATGGCCGACCGGGGCAAGATCTTCATCCGCACCGAACGCACATGGCGCGATTTCGCGGAAAGCTTTATCGATGCGGCAGCATGAACAGGCAGGTGTGACGCCATGACCGCGCTGACCATCATCACGGGCGGGGCCGGCTTCATCGGTTCCAACATCGCGGCCGCCCTGGCGGAACGCGGGGAAGAGGTCGTGATCTGCGACCGGCTGGGGGCCGGCGACAAATGGCGCAACCTGGCCAAACATCTGATCGCCGGCTTCGTGTCGCCCCCGGATCTGCTCGCCTGGCTGTCGGCGCGGGCGGGGTCGGTGAAATCAGTCATCCATATGGGTGCCATCTCCTCCACCACGGAAACCGATGCAGACCTGATCACCGACACCAACATCAAATTCTCCACCCTGCTCTGGGACTGGTGCGCCGCCCATGCGGTGCCGCTGATCTATGCCTCCTCGGCCGCCACCTATGGCGACGGGGCCCAGGGTTTTTCCGATGATAACGACCCGGCATCTCTGGCCGCCCTGCGCCCGCTGAACGCCTATGGCTGGTCGAAACTGGCCTTCGACCGGTTCGCGGTCGATCAGGTGCGCCGGGGCCGCCGCCGCCCGCCGCACTGGGCCGGGCTGAAATTCTTCAACGCCTACGGCCCCAACGAATATCACAAGGGCGGGATGATGAGCGTGGTGGCCAAGAACCACGCCATCGCGGCGTCGGGCGGGCGCGTCAGTCTGTTCCGATCGCACCGGCCCGACTATGCCGATGGCGGACAGCTGCGCGACTTCGTCCATGTGCGCGACTGTGTGGATGTGGTCCTGTGGCTGCTGGACCAGCCGTCCGCCAATGGCCTCTTTAATGTCGGGTCGGGTCAGGCCCGGTCCTTCGCCGACCTGATGGCCGCCCTCTACCGTGCCGTAGGCCGTGAACCCGCCATCGACTATATCGACATGCCGGAGCCTCTGCGCGCCCGGTATCAGTATTTCACGCAGGCGGATCTGGGACGGCTGCGCGATGCCGGATACAGCGCCCCCATGACCGGGCTGGAGGAAGGGGTGGCCGACTATGTCCACCGTTTCCTGTCACAGCCCGATCCCTACAGGTAACATCATGGATGCCTATACCCAGGCCGTCGCCCATCACCGCGCCGGACGCGCTCCGCAAGCCGTGGCCGCCGCGCGGGCGGCCCTGGCAGCGGCGCCCGATGATCCCCTGGCCCATAATCTGCTGGGTGTCTGCCTGACCGCACCCCCGCCTCAGGCAGAGGGTATCCAGGTCCTGCGGACCGCCGTGGCCCGCTGGCCCACCCATGAACATCTGGTCACAAACCTCGCCATGGCGCTGCAGGGTGCGGGCGAACAGCAGGAAGCCTGGCACTGGCTGCGGCATCTGCTGGTGCTGAACCCGGCCAGCGCCGTTGCCATCGACCGGCTGGGCTTCCTGGCCAACACCTGGCGCGGCGACCGGGAGCAGGCAGCCCGTTTGACGGACCGGGCCGCGCGCCTGTCGCCGCAGGATGAAGGCATCCGCATCGACCAGTCCCTGGCCTGGGCGCCGCACGATCTGGACCGGACGATCCTGGCGCTGAATGCTGCCATCACGCTGAACCCGCAGAACGGCTACGCCTATGTGCAGCGGGCGGGCGCCCTGCTGCGCCAGGGCCGCTGGCAGGAAGCGCTGCACCCGCTGCGGCGCGCGCTGAAGCTGGACCCCGTCAACGACGATGCCATCAAACATGCGCTACGCTGCCAGCGCTATAATGCAGCCAGCCGGTCGGCCGTCGCCCAGGGGCCGGGACCTGGCGCCGGCCTGCTGCTGCGCGGTCCCTTCTCCACCGCGTCAGGCTATGCCCATATGGGCCGCCGCTATATCCAGACCCTGCGGCGGCAGGCGGTGCCGTTACAGGTGGTGGGTGTCTTCGGGCATGAGACCTGGGCCGACGAACCGCTGGAGGCGCCGGTGGGGGCCAAGGCCGCCATCAACATCATGGTGCCCCTGGCCGTGGAACCGATCCCGGGTCTGGCCACCATCCTCTATTCCATGTTCGAAGGCCCCCGCATCTCGCGCACCTGGGCCAAACAGAGCCTTGCGGCCGACATGGTGATCGTGCCCACCGAAAGCTCGCGCCTGGCCTGGGCGTCGCAGGGCTATCCGGAGGACCGTCTGCGCGTCTGCCCGCTGGGTGTGGATGCCGAACCGGCCGCCGCCGATGCCCCGCCCTTGACCCTGGTCGATGGCAATGGCCGGCGGGTGGACAGCTACCGCCACCGCTTCCTCAATGTCTCCGATGCCATCCCGCGCAAGAACCTGGACGGGGTGCTGCGCGTCTGGCTGCGCGCCACCAGCCGGGGCGACGATGCCGTCCTGATCCTGAAGCCCGGCAAGGGCGGGAACGAGACGGCGCGCCGGCACCTGCAGGCCATTGTGCGGCAGACGCAGGACCATGTGGGCCGCTCCTTCGCCGATGCCGCCCCCATCGTGCTGGTCGATCAGCCGTTGAGCGAGGCGGAGATGACGGGCCTGTTCCGCACCGCCCGTTATTACTGGAGCCTGTCGCATGGCGAGGGCTGGGACCTGCCTTTGTCCAAGGCCGGCGCCATGGGCATGGGCCTGATCGCGCCCGCCCATTCCTCCTATCTGGATTATCTGGATGGCCGTTTCGCCCGCCTGATCCCCTGCACCACCGGCCCCGCCCACCTGCCCTACAGCAGCGAACCCTGGGAACCCTTCTTCGGCCTGGACTGGTGGAACCCGGATGAAACGGTGGCCGCCGACATCATTGCCGGCATCATCGCCGGCCGCGACCCGCATCTGCCCGATGCCAGCGCCCACCTGCTGGGCAACTTCACCTGGGATCAGGCTGCGCATAAGCTGCGCCGCATCCTGGCCGATGCCGGCCTGCTGCGCCAGGGGGACACACCTTGACCAACCTTTTCGACACTGCACTGGACCATCACCGGCAAGGCAAGCTGCGGGAGGCAGAGACTCTTTACCGCGCGGTGCTGGCGGAGAATCCCGACCACGCCTTTGCCAACAACAATTATGCCATCCTGCTGCGGGCACAGCGGCGGCGGGAGGAAGCGGTGGCATGCTTCCTGCGGGCCATTGCCGTCACCCCGGAAGATGCCAACATCTACAACAACTTGACCTGTGCCCTCTCCGACCTGGGCCGCAATACGCAGGCAGCACGGGTCGCCATGATGGCGACCGCCCTGCGACCGGACTATGCCGAGGCCTGGTTCAATCTGGGCAATATCCTGCGCGATCTCGGCGGTGCTGATCAGGCCCGACAGGCCTATCGCCGCGCCATACGCCTGCGCCCTGACATGGCAGAGGCCTGGTCCAACCTGGGCGACATCCATAAATCGGCCGCCGAACTGACCCAGGCGCTGGATTGCTACCGCACCGCCATGCGCCTGCAGCCGCAGTTGCCGCAGCCCTATGTCAATCTGGGAGAGGTGTTGAAGGAGCAGGGCCGCGTCAATGACGCCATCACCCTGCTTCAGCACGCGCTGGAACAGCATCCAGCCCTGCCGCTGCTGCATTCCAATCTGCTGTTCGCCCTGCACTATACCCCGCATGTGCCGCCGGAAGTGATCTTCCGCGCCCATAAGCATTGGGGCGAACGCCACGCCGTGCCCGTGGCCCCCAACCCGCCGCCGGCCTTCGCCAATGACCGTGATCCGGGCCGGCGCCTGCGCATCGGCTATGTCTCGCCGGATTTCTGCGGCCATGCCGTCTCCTGCTTCCTGGAGCCGCTGCTGCGCGGGCATGACCGGTCACAGGTGGAAATCTTCTGCTACCCGATTTCCCGGCGAAAAGACGCGGTGACAGACCGGTTCCGCGCCATCACCGGTCATTGGTTCCCCCTGACCGACCTGACGGATGAAGAGGCGGCGGAACGTATCCGGGCCGACCGGATCGACATCCTGGTCGATGTGGCGGGCCATACCTGTGACTGCCGCCCCCTGATCTTCGCCCGCCGCGCGGCGCCCATTCAGGTTTCCTGGCTGGGCTATCCCGACGGCACGGGCATGGCCGCCATGGATTACCGGCTGACCGACGCCATCGCCGATCCGCCGGGCGTGACCGACCGCTGGCATGTGGAAAAGCTGGTGCGGCTGGACAATGGCTTTCTCTGTTTCCGGCCGGCGCTGAACACTGCCCCCGCCCCGGCGCTGCCGGCCCGCCGCAACGGCTTTGTCACCTTCGGGTCCTTCAACAACAATGCCAAGATCACGCCGGAGGTGGTGGCCCTGTGGTCGGCCCTGCTGCGGCGCGTGCCCGGATCGCGCCTGATCCTGAAAAGCAAGCCGTTTGCCGACCCGGCCACCCTGGGCCGCTATCAGGGTCTGTTCAGCACCCAGGGCATCACGCCGGACCGGGTGGATCTGCTGCCCCAGATCCCGGACCAGGGCGACCATCTGCGCGCCTATGACCGGCTGGATATCGCCCTGGACCCCTTCCCCTATAACGGCACCACAACCAGTTGCGAGACGCTGTGGATGGGTGTGCCGGTTGTCACCCTGCTGGGTACCCATCATGTCGCCCGCGTCACGGCCAGCCTGCTGCACCGGCTCGGGCTGGATGAACTGGTCGCCGGCAGCCCTGATGCCTATCTCGATATCGCCGCCGGGCTGGCGGGTGATCTGGACCGTCTGGAAACCCTGCGCCGCACCCTGCGCCCCCGCATGCAGTCCAGCCCCCTCTGCAACCCCTACGGCTTCGCGGCAGAGGTAGAAGCGGCCTATCGCCGGATGTGGCAGGATTGGGTGTAGCGGGCGACGTCCCCCACCCTTCAATGCGGCTTCACACCCGTCGACTGCTCGATGCTGTTCAGCGCCTCGGCCAACCGGTGTGAGGCGCTGCCCCGCTTGGCCGGCTGCTGCTGCACCGATGCGTCGGGCGACCATCCGGCCAGGAAGATCACCTCGAACGTGGCCGGCACGCTGCCATCCGCCTCGCGGAACAGTTCCATATAGCGTTCGGCGGCCCGAACGATGACCTCCCGCCGGGTGGGACGCTTCAGCCGCGACAGGGTGGCGTTGGTTTCCCCCATGCCACGCAGGTCGCGCATCAGGCGGAACGGATCGGGATAGCTGACGGTCAGCGTGTCCATATCCGCGACCGGCAGCGCATAGCCGGCCCGTTGCAGCAGGCCCGCCGCGTCGCGCAGGCCGGCCATGGGGCTGATCCGGGCCGACACGCCGCCCGTCACCTCCATCTCCGCCTCCATCAGCGAACGGCGCAGTTCAAACAGGCTGTCCCCGCCCAGCATGGCGGCGATGAACAGCCCGTCGGGCCGCAGCACCTGACGCGCCTGGATCAGAGCGCCCGGCAGGTCGTTGATCCAATGCAGCGACAGGTTTGACACCACCATGTCGAAACTGCCCGGTGCGAAGGGCAGTGCCTCCTCATCCGCCGCCAGCGCCGGGCTGCCGGTATTGGCGCCGGCCAGCCGCGCCATGGCGGGGGACAGGTCGGCATGCACCATATGGGTGATGGCGTTGCGGCCCTTCAACGCCGCCTCGACCTCCCCGCCATGGCTGCCCAGGTTCAGGACAATCGGGAATTCCCGGCGGATCATGTCCAGCCGCTCCCCCAGCCTGTCGGCGACCTCGCGCAGCAGGAAATCATGGGTCGCAAGCCCCGGTGCCGCGCGGTCGCGCCGCTGGCGGATCAGGGGGCGGTCGAACAGGAACATGGTGTCGGCGTCGCTCATGCCCCTGCCATACTCCGGCCGGCCGACGCTGGCAACCGTTGAAGGCAGAACCGCAGATCCACGACATCCCAGGCCGGCGACTGCCGGCCCGCGACCCCATGCCAAGCTTCCGCACAGGGTCATAGCCGCCCGGCTGACAGGCGCCGATCTCCGTTAGGTCTCAGGACCGTGCGGCGTTGGCGACCAGAAAAATCAGGTCCTCAGACAACGGATACAGATCGAACGCACCGGGCACCGGTTCCTTAGAAAGGACGAAAACCACCAGTCGGGGCCGGTGGCTTTCGGTGTTAAGCGCTTTTCACATTAGTGTGACTAAGTTGTCAGATGCAAGTTGCGACTGCAACAAGTTTCTTTCATAATGAATCTAAATGGAGGAGAGGCCGGTGATGGGCTACTACAAATTCCTGCACAGCGGTGACGTCCCGCGATGCCTCAAAGATGAAACCATAGTTATATCTAGCAACAAATTTTTCGCTGAACATCCAGATCCATGGATTGGAGATGAAAATGAAGGCCGATCGATAACGCATATCAATGATTATACAATAAATGAAGTCACCAAAGAAGCAATAGACATTGCAGAGAGAGTTGGCGTCAAGCTGACCGGGTTCAAACAAGACACTATAGGTATTAATAAAATTAAGTTGCAAGGAATTATTTCTATAAAAAAAGCATCAAAATACTATATTTACTCTCTTTCTCATGGTGATCTCAAAAATATCAAGAAAGATTTTGACCTTCATGGGCACGATAACTTCAGGTATGATGCAGCGTTAGAAATCATAGATGCCGATTCATACTTTAAGCACATATGGTGTTTTGGAGTAGATACACAGTCAGGTCATGCCATTAAAAATATATTTCCAAAAAGCGCGCATCATCCCGTTGAGTATAGACCCAAAATATTAGGTGCCGAGAACAATCCTAATTACGAACCTTCTAGTCCGCTTATAAAGGAACTCCAATACTCATGGCAATGTGAACATAGAGCGCTGTTCTTCCCAAATAGTCCATTGTTGCCAGAAAAGCTCATAATCCATGTTCCGGGGATTGCGGTGTTTCTGCGGCAGGTTTCATTTGTTGACATATGAAATGCCGATATTAAGCCGCCTCGGGCTTTGTCTTTATGGCGCCCAAGCAATAGTGCCCAACAAGGACGCCTTATGCCGCTACGAGATGGGCACCAACATCATCACGTCACTGTGTTTTCCACCCAGCGAATTCCTTGAGTGTTTCGTCTCTGCCCAACACATACAACGCGTCTAACAAGTCGGCGACCGCCGGCCCGCGACCCCATGGTCGCGTGAGCCAAGCTGCCGGAGGCAGCGCCCGGCACCTGAGGGAACACACATAATCTTCATCGATTTATGACTGCGCGCGCCTTGACAGTTGGGGGCGGGATGATTAGGTCATTGGCACTCACCGAGCGTGAGTGCTAACAACAGGCTCACGCCAAACCCTTTTGCCTTTTCAGGGAGAGATCCTATGAAGTTCCGTCCGCTGCACGACCGCGTCGTGGTCAAGCGCATCGAGTCCGAACAGAAGACGGCCGGCGGCATCATCATCCCCGACACCGCCAAGGAAAAGCCCCAGGAGGGCCTGGTGGTCGCCGTGGGTTCCGGTGCCCGTGACGAATCCGGCAAGCTGGTTCCCCTCGACGTGAAGGCTGACGACCGCGTCCTGTTCGGCAAGTGGTCTGGTACCGAAGTGAAGATCGACGGTGTCGAATACCTGATCATGAAGGAAAGCGACATCATGGGCGTGCTGAACGCCTGAGTCGGATCACCGATCGAAGCCTGACCCCATAGATATTCAAAGGATAGAGCAATGGCTGCCAAGGAAGTGAAGTTTGGTTCCGACGCCCGCGCCAAGATGCTGCGCGGCGTGGACATTCTGGCTGATGCCGTGAAGGTGACCCTGGGTCCGAAGGGCCGTAACGTCGTGATCGAGAAGAGCTTCGGCGCTCCCCGCATCACCAAGGACGGTGTCTCGGTCGCCAAGGAAATCGAACTGTCCGACAAGTTCGAGAACATGGGCGCCCAGATGGTCAAGGA
>JAIXTS010000311.1 GCA_027483805.1 Azospirillum sp.
ATCGCTATCCGTTTATACTCCATCTGGGCGGCTCCCGATGTTGGTGTGTGACAACCCAACTATGGCACCCGATGCCGGGGGGCCGTCCACCCTAACAGCGGCATGAAATCTTGACCGTTGGTCAATCTTTCCTGCCCCTCAGTCGCCGGCGCCCATATCCCTGGGCTTGGCTACGCGCCACGTGGCGCGCGGCGGCGGTCGCCGCCGTACCGACGGTCAAGAATTTTGACCGTCGGTATTACTCAGGGCCTGGATACAACCCCAGTTCCCGCCAGCCGGCGCCAGATTACGCCGCTCAGATCATTCACCAGGATACAGGCCAGGGCGAAGCTGACGGCCTGTGCCATACGCCAGGGTTCCAGGGGTGCAAAGCCAAACAACTCCCGCAGCCAGGGCACCCCGATCGCCAGGGCAAGCGCCGTCAGGGTGAAGATGACCACCAGGATCAGCGCCCGGTTGGGCCGGGTCAACACCTTGAAGGCACTGGTGGTGATGGACCGGTTGGTCAGGACCAGCCCCAGATTGCCGACCACCAGCGTGACGAATGCCATGCAGCGGGCCACCTGCTCCCCCTGCGCATCGTGCAGACCCAACCAGAAGCTGCCCAGCACGGCCAGAAAGACCACACCACCCTGTAAAAGGCCGCGCAGCAGCAGGGCTGCATCGAACAGCGGTGCGTTGGGCGGCCTGGGCGGTCTTGCCATGATGCCGGCTTCCTCGCCTTCCGCCTCGAACACGATAGAGGAAACCGGGTCGATGACCAGTTCAAGAAACACAACATGGACAGGGCCCAGCACCATGGGCCAGCCCACCAGCACCGGCAGCAGCGACATGCCGGCGATCGGCACATGCACGGCCAGGATATAGCCGATGGCCTTGCGCAGATTATCGTCAATGCGGCGGCCCAGACGGATGGCGGTCACCAGACTGGCGAAATTGTCGTCCAGCAGGACCAGGGAGGCCGACTCCCGCGCCACATCCGTGCCGCGCCCGCCCATGGCCACGCCGATATGGGCTGCCTTCAACGATGGTGCATCATTCACACCATCGCCCGTCATGGCGACAACCTCTCCCATGGACGCAAAGGCCTGAACCAGGCGCAGTTTCTGTTCCGGCATGATGCGGGCAAAGACGTTTGTCGTGGCAAGACGGGTGCGCAGGGCGGCCTCATCCAACCCTTCCATTTCCGCCCCGGTCAGGACAGTGACGCCCGGAATTCCGGCCTGTGCGGCGATCATCGCCGCCGTTGCTGGATGGTCGCCGGTGATCATCACCACCCGCACACCGCCCTGGATACAGGCCATGACCGCCGCCTGCACCTCTGGACGCAGCGGATCCGACAGGCCGACCAGACCGACGAAACGAAAGTCAAAGCCGTGCTGCGTCTCCGGCAACACCGCGTCCGACCATGTCGCCTGCGCGACCGCCAGAACCCGCAAGCCCTGCGACGCCAGCGCGGCCACAGCCTCGCGAAGGGGGATGATCTGGCCAGGGGACAGGTGGCAGAGATCGGCCACAGCCTCCGGTGCGCCTTTCACGGCGACCACGCCTGCGGCGGTGCCTCCCATCTGCCAGACCTGCGACATGGCCAGCAGCGACGGGTGCAACGGATAGCCATGCCGAAGCACTCCGTCAGGATGGAGATGCTCCGTCTGTTTCAGGAACTGAGCACCCAGATCATGGAAGGCGCGTTCCATCGGGTCGAACGGGTCCGGCCGGCTGGCCAGAATGGCGAACTCGACCAGGGTATGAAACCGCTCGGGCAGGTCGGTACCTGCTCTATCCGGGACGGACCAATGCTCCCCCGCCACGACCAGGGCCGAAACACGCATGCGGTTGGCTGTCAGGGTTCCGGTCTTGTCGGTGCACAGGACGGTCACGGCCCCCAACGCCTCGATGGCGGCGGACCGTCTTGTCAGCACCTTTTTCTGGGACATGCGCCACGCGCCCAGTACCAGGAAGACCGTCAGGACCAGCGGGAACTCTTCGGGCAGGGTCGCCATGGCCATGGTGATGCCAGCCAGGACACCCTTGATCCACTCGCCATAGCGCAAGCCATGGAACACCGCCAGCAGCACCGACGCCGTCAACCCCAGCACAGCGAACACACGGACCAGGCGGCGTGTCTGTATCTGCAAAGGCGTCGGGGCGCTTTCCACCACATTGAGCGACTTTCCGATCCGCCCAATCTCTGTTCGCAGCCCGGTGGCTGTGATACGGGCAAGACCGGTGCCGCGCACGATCAGGCTGCCGGACCAGACAAGCGGCGTGTCATCTCCGCCGGGCCGGGCATCGGTGACATCCGCACCACCGACATTTTTACGCACCGGAAGTGACTCCCCCGTCAGCAGCGATTCATCCACCTCAAGGGTCGTCGCCTCAATCAAAAGACCATCCGCGGGCACGCGGTCACCCTCGACCAGGACAACGACATCCCCGGCAACGATCTCACGGGCGGGCAGTCGGCGACGCATCCCGTCACGGAAAACCTCAGCGGTCGGGCTGGATAGATCCTTCAAGGCCGACAAGGCCTTTTCTGTTCGGCTTTCCTGGACTACGACCAACGCGATGCTCATCACGGCGGCCAGCAGGAGGATCACAGCTTCGGCCAGATCGCCCAGGAACAGATAAATGACGCCGGCACCCAGCAGCAGCTGCAGCATCGGTTCCCGCAAGGCATCCAGTACGATACGCGCCGTGGTCCGCTGCCTTTCCTGTGGCAATTCATTGCGACCATCCTGTGACAGGCGCTTTGCTGCCTCCGCCGCACCAAGACCCGTCTTATCGGGTGAAGGACCAAGAGCCGCGGTACCAGACGTGTCAGGCTGTTCCATCGGTCATTTACCCGCGGACGGCAGAAACAGCATAAAGCGGACGAGCGACCGTTTGAAGGCCAGCAGATAGGCGACATGACCGCCGACCAACAACAGGATCAGGTTGCCGAAGAACTCATGCACCTCGCCAAGCGGCCCACCGTCCTGGTCATCCGCCTCCTCGACCTCCTCCAGCTGGTCGCGGCTATGCGTCCAATCCTCTGCCGCCGTACTTGCGGAAAACTCCGATGGCGGTGGGGGGGCTGCCGCGGAAAAGGTGCGGCCCGCGTCCATCACCATACCGGTGGCCGTCACCGTCACCAGACTGATGGCGATCGCCAGAAGGATGCTGCGACTTATGGCCGGATGGGTGGTGATGCGCCCGAGGTTCAAACCGGTGAAATGCGGATAGAACCGTTCCAGCCCCAACTGCGGCAATCCCGATGCCGCCAATCCCAGCCGGATCAGGATCATAAGGCCGACGCCATAGCCCAACCAGGCATGGATTGCGCCCCATTCCGACGTCACATAGGCCAGCAGGACCAGAAGGGCGAGGATGGCATGATATGCCCGGATACTATGCATGGCGATCTCCCGATGGGTCAGAGGGTATTGATCTGGCATCCCCCTGTTCGCAGGCCCGAAGTACAGGAGGGTCTGCTTAAACGGACCAAACATTTCACCAGAAAAATAATTGCTGATCCCAGCCAAATTCCGCCAATGGCAATGAAACACCAGGAAATCGTCCGAAAGTCAGCAAAAATCACTGTAGGCCATTATCACGCCATTCTCCATCCACTTTACACTGAAATCTCTTCGGTAAAATTACCTAATACCAGCGGAATGAAGTATAGAACTTGGGTATTTTGCCTTCCCATCAATTGCAGGGTGCCCATATCCGTGAGCTTGGCTACGCTGAACGGGCGGTGCGGCGGTCGCCGCCGTACCGACGGTCAAAACCTAAGACCGGGCCTGTTGCAAGAGTTCTGACGTTTTGATTCCATGCTGTGTGGTTCAAATGCCAAGGGGCTTTTCCGTAAAGCTGATGCCCCCGGTGGGTATGGCCCGTTCGGACCTGCTGTTCCATGAATTGGTCGGGCGGCGATGATCTTGTGATCACCAGCGCAGCGCCGTGATAGCCCTGGTCGGTTTCGGCGGACGGGGTATTGTGCCGGCGATGGTTGGTGCCCCTGTCCACCCATTCGAGGGTTGCGTATACGGTGGCCTCACAGGATTTCCATGGCCCCCGCCCTTGGATGACCTCAGCCATGTAAAGGCCGTTGACGGTCTCGGCCAAGCCATTGTCGGATCGCCCGCCGATGCTGCCGATAGCGGCCTTGATGCTGGTTAAGCCCGGCCGAACCACGCGCTGGTGAACCTCAGCGGACAATTCGTTCGTTGTCTTGTTGATGATCGCCCTATCCTGTCAGCAGTTGGAGCCGCCGACAGTCCCGGCGCGGGTCATCCCGGTGGCGACGGGGCTGCTGCAACCTACCCCTTCATCGAGACCACCAAGCGCAGAGACGGGCGTTTGCCGAATGGGAAACGATAAAGGTATCGAAGCGCGGCGGGAGCCTTGTTGTGAGGCCGTCGGGAGAGCTAAAATACTAGAAATGCAAGATGTTTACATGCCGTTAATATTGTTTCCATTTTCTAACTTCTGATTGCGCAGCGGAAGGAACAGGGGTAATGAATAATCATATTGGCCCATGGTAAACAGACCGCTCTTTTGCCCGTTTCGTCGTCCATAAGCTGTCCAGGTGCTGCATTGCTGATAAAAAAGATCGCTCTTGCGGCCACCGCCCTGCTGATGACGGGGGTCAGTCAGGCGGCCCTGGGTCAAGACACGGGGCAGATTCTGCGGGACGTGGAGCGCAATATCCCCAAGGCGCCGCCGCCGACGCCATCGGTGCCCAATCTTGCCCCGGCAATTCCGGATGATGACTTCCTGAAAGACGGGCAGACGGTGCGCGTCACCGGCTTCAAGATTCAGTCGAGCCTGATCGCCGAAACGGAACTGGCCGCGCAACTGGCCGATTTTGTGGGTCGCGACTGCACCCTGGGCGATCTGAAGGAGGCGGCGGCGCGCATCAGCCGTTACTATGCCAGGCGGGACCTGCTGGCCCGCGCCGTACTGCCGCGCCAGAGCGTGGAGGGCGGCATTGTCACCATCCAGGTGCTGGAAGCCCGGATGGGTCGGGTGAAGATTGATCCAAGCAGCAAGACCCGCCTGGATCCGGCGCGGGCGGAGGCCTTTATTCATGCCCGCAACCCGGCGGGTGACGCGGTGCGCCCTGGGGCCATCGCTGCGGGGGTCACCAATCTGGGGATCATCCCCGGCATGCAGGCCATAGGCATCCTGGATGCGGGGGAGGAAGAGGGCACCACCGATGTCATCCTGAAAATTCAGGAGCCGCCGCTGGTGACCGGGGTCCTGGTCCTTGACAATAGTTCCGCGCGCGAAATCGGCCGTGTGCGCGGCCTCGGCATCGTGACGATGACCAATGCCAGCGGCATTGGCGAGCAGGCCTCCCTGATCGCCCAGGGCACCAAATCCTCCCGCTATGGTCAGTTCGTGGCCGGTGCCCCGTTGATGGATGGCGTCTTCTGGCTGGAAGGCAGCGGCGGCGCCCTGACCTATGACATCCCCCGCAGCGTCAATGCCACCGAGCCGGCGGGCGATGCCCAGACGGCGGCGCTGACGGTGCGCTGGCTGGCGTTGCAGAGCAGCGGGGAACCGGTGAACCTGTCGGTCGGCGTCGAACATAAATGGACCAACGACAAGGTGGGCGGCCTGACCACGGCCAGCAATCGACTGGCCGCCCTGACCTTTGCCGCCCGCCGGGTGATGCGCGACCAGTGGCAGGGCGGTGGCGCCTTCATCCTGGATGCCGCTGTCAAAATCGGCAATGTCGACCTGTCCGGCAATGCCAGCAACAAGGCGCTGGACCGTGCCACCGCCGATACCCAGGGCAATTATGCCAAGGTGACCCTGTCGGCGGCCCGCCGGCAGGCGCTGTGGCAGGGCGGCGACCTGCAGATCAGCCTCTCCGGCCAGGTGGCCAGCAAAAACCTGAACAGCGCCGAACAATTCTCTCTGGGCGGGATGAACGGCACGCGCGGATACCCCGTCAATGCCGGCAGCGGCGACCTGGGTGCCATGCTGGCTGTCGAATTGGGGCACATGCTCCGCGATGATTTGCGGGTCGCCACCTTCTGGGATGGCGGCCTGATCCAGCAGCACAAGGAACGTTGGACCGGCTGGGAGGGCGTGGGCTCCCCCCACAATACCTATTTCCAGCAGGATGTCGGCGCATCGGTGCAGTGGCAGCCACTTGAAAATGTGCAGTTGAAAACGACGGTGGCCAAGCGCGTTGGCCCGGATGCTGGCCGTGGGCTTGATCTGCGCGTGGCGAATGAGCGCCGGGCGGAGATGCGCGCCTGGATGCAACTGGTTCTGACGGTTTAAGGCAGGTGTGACGATGGCCAACCCGAACCCCCGCCGCAACGCCTCTGCCTTCCGCACCCGCCTGCTGGGCTGCACTGCGGTTCTGTCCGTCGTACAGGCGTTGAGCGGTGCCGCCTGGGCCCAGTCCACCCCGGCGTCGGGCGCGCTGCCCACGGGCGGCCAGGTGCAATCGGGTGTGGCCAGCATCGCCACTGCCGGCAGCGCCATGACCGTCAACCAGACGACGGACAAGGCCATCATTTCCTGGAACCAGTTCAATATTGGTTCCGGTGCCAGCGTCACCTTCCAGCAACCCAGTACCAGCTCCATGACGCTGAACCGGGTGCGGGGCGGCGAAACCTCCCTGATCGAGGGGGCGTTGCGCGCACCCGGCACGGTGATCCTGGTCAACCCCAGCGGGGTGATCTTCGGCGGCGGCAGCACGGTGGATGTGGGCGGCATTGTCGCCTCCACCCTGGATATCGCGGACGAGGATTTCGAAAAGGGAAACCTGTCCTTCGCGCGCGGCACGTCTGACGGCGCCATCACCAACCAGGGCCGCATCACCGCGCGCGGCGGGTCGGTGGTGCTGCTGGCGTCCCAGATCACCAACCGGGGCTATATCCGGGCGGAACTGGGGTCCGTGGTGCTGGCGGCGGGCGAAACCGTCACCCTGACCCCCGATGGCGGCGCGCCGCTGAAGGTCGATGCCTCCCTGATCCGGGCGGAGATCGAGGC
>JAIXTS010000303.1 GCA_027483805.1 Azospirillum sp.
CACCCGCGCAGGGCGGAAGAAGTTATCGTCCTCTCCGGGACGGGCCACCGCGAAGGGTGGCGCGAGTGACGGGACTTGAACCCGCGGCCTCCGGCGTGACAGGCCGGCGCTCTAACCAACTGAGCTACACCCGCACAAAATAACGGAGCGGCTGTCAAACCGATCCGGACCCTCTTGAGGAAAAGTGGCGCGAGTGACGGGACTTGAACCCGCGGCCTCCGGCGTGACAGGCCGGCGCTCTAACCAACTGAGCTACACCCGCAAACTTTTCCAGCAGCGTCGAAACCGGTTCAGGCCCCGCCGCCGCTGAGGTGGGCGGGTGTATATTCGACCCCGCACCCCTTGTCAAACATGAAATCGAACATTGGCGGGGTACCGTGACATGCGTCCGGCGGTTACACGCCTTTGACCTGTCGCAGCGCCAGCAATCGGTCCAGAACCTCATCCAGGTGCGAGGGCGGCTCCCGCTTTTCGATGGCATCAGGCCCACCAAAGCGGCTGAGCGCCAGTTCCAGCGCACGCCAGAGCTGCTCGGCGATTTCCAGTTCCTGTTGGTCGATGGCCAGGTCCAACGCGGCCAGGATACGGTCGCCCAGGCGACGATCGGCGGTATCGGTCACGAAGCGCCTTCCCTTTTTCCCATCCAGCGGCCGCACGGGTCGCCTGCGTGCCATCATAGCTGTTCCGCCGGGGCGGCGACAGGTGGAATGGTCGGCCGTAGCAAGGATGATGGAGGGGGAATGGTGGGCGGTGAGGGGATCGAACCCCCGACCTGCGGTGTGTAAAACCGAAGCTCTACCTCTGAGCTAACCGCCCAAGCCGTTCGCTGGCCGGGACAATAGCGGGCGGAACGGGATAATCAACAGGGAAAGTGTGCGGGATGTGTGTTCCGCCAAAGGCGCATGGCCCGAAGCGGGATCCCGGCCGCCGGAAATGAAAAACGGGCGCGCCCGAAGGCCGCCCGTTTTCTCGCTGTCAGGCCGCCCGGCATCACGCCGGGCCCCCTTGGACGGCTGTCGCTTAGTTCAGCGCATCCTTCAGGCCCTTGCCGGGCTTGAACTTCGGCTGCTTGGAAGCGGAAATGGAAATCTTCTCACCGGTGCGGGGATTGCGGCCCTCAGAAGCGGCGCGTTCAGCGACGGCAAAGGTGCCGAAACCAACCAACCGCACTTCGTCGCCCTTCTGCAGCGCGCCGGTGATCCCATCGAAGACCGCATCAACGGCCTTGTTCGCGTCCGCCTTGGACAAACCAGCCGCTTCGGCGACCACGGCAACGAGATCGTTCTTGTTCACTTAAGGCCCCCCTCATCAAGAGAGTATCGGTTGCACATGCCCGAAAACTGTTCCCAGGCATTAGAAGGATAGGTTCCGCCGCCAACACAAGGATTTGTGCGGGTGGCGGCGGGAACCCAATTCACACGATTTCCCGGCGCACTTCAATGGCGAATCACGCCGTCACGCTCCTCATCCCCAGCTTTTGCGGGCACCTGAGCCACTTCCTCGGGCTCAGACCACTCAATCCCGACCGGTGCCGTCACCAAGGCATGCGCCAAAACCTCATCGACGGTTGAAACCGGGATGATCGTCAGGCCTTTTTTGACGTTATCGGGGATTTCGGCCAGATCCTTTTCGTTGTCCTTGGGAATCAGCACCCGCTTGATTCCCGCCCTGAGCGCCGCCAGCAGCTTCTCCTTCAGGCCGCCAATGGCCAGGACCTTGCCACGCAGGGTGATCTCACCCGTCATGGCGATGTCCTTGGCCACCGCGATACCCGTCAGGACGGAAACGATGGTGGTGATCATGGCTACGCCGGCCGACGGACCGTCCTTCGGGGTCGCCCCTTCCGGCACATGCACATGGATGTCGCGCTTTTCAAACAGCGTCGGCTTGATTCCGAATTTCAGCGCATTGGCCTTCACATAGGATTCGGCGGCCTGCACCGATTCCTTCATGACGTCGCCCAGCTTGCCGGTGGTCTGGATGCGGCCCTTGCCGCGCAGCATCACCGCTTCGATGGTCAGGATCTCCCCGCCCACTTCGGTCCAGGCCAGACCGGTGGTCGCACCGATCTGGTCCTCCAGCTCGGCCTCACCGAATCGGAAGCGCTTCACGCCAGCGAACTTTTCCAGGTTCTTGGGCGTGACCTTCACCTTGTCGAGACCCTTCATCAGAATCTCTTTGATGGCCTTGCGCGCCAGATTGGCGATCTCGCGCTCCAACGAGCGCACGCCGGCTTCCCGCGTGTAATAGCGGATCAGGTCGCGCAGCGCCTCGTCGGTGATGGTGAATTCACCGGCCTTCAGGCCATGGTCGGCCACCTGCTTGGCGATCAGGTGGCGCTTGGCGATCTCCACCTTCTCATCCTCGGTGTAACCGGCCAGACGGATGATCTCCATACGGTCCAGCAGCGGCTGCGGCATGCGCAGGGAGTTGGCCGTACAGACAAACATCACGTCCGACAGGTCGTAATCGACCTCCAGATAATGGTCGGCAAACGTGCTGTTCTGCTCGGGGTCGAGCACTTCCAGCAAGGCCGATGACGGGTCACCGCGCCAGTCGGCGCCCAGCTTGTCGATCTCGTCCAGCAGGAACAACGGGTTGGACGTCTTGGCCTTCTTCATGCCCTGGATGACCTTGCCGGGCATGGAGCCGATATAGGTGCGGCGGTGACCGCGCACCTCGGCCTCATCCCGCACGCCACCCAGGGACATGCGGACGAAGTTGCGACCGGTGGCCTTGGCGATCGACTTGCCCAGCGAGGTCTTGCCCACGCCCGGCGGACCCACCAGACACAGGATCGGACCCTTCACCTTATCCATGCGCTGCTGGACCGCCAGATACTCAAGGATACGTTCCTTGACCTTCTCCAGACCGTGATGGTCGGCATTCAGGATGGCCTCGGCCCCCTTGATGTCCTTCTTGACCTTGCTGCGCTTCTTCCAGGGAATGGACAGCATCCAGTCCAGATAGTTACGCACGACGGTCGCCTCGGCGCTCATCGGGCTCATGGTGCGCAGCTTCTTGACCTCTGCCAGGGCCTTTTCGCGGGCTTCCTTGCTGAACTTGGTCTTGGCGATCTTTTCCTCGATCTCCGCCACCTCATCCTTGCCGTCCTCACCCTCGCCCAATTCCTTCTGAATGGCCTTCATCTGCTCATTCAGATAGTACTCGCGCTGTGTCTTCTCCATCTGGCGCTTCACGCGGTTGCGGATGCGCTTTTCCACCTGCAGCACGCCGATCTCGCCTTCCATGAAGGCATAGACCCGCTCCAGCCGTTCGGCGACCGTCGGGGTCTCCAGCAGTTGCTGCTTTTCGGGAATCTTGAGCTGGAGATGGCTGGCGATGGTGTCGGCCAGCTTACCCGGCTCCTCAATCTGGTTGATGGAGACCAGCACCTCGGGCGGGATCTTCTTGTTCAGCTTGATATATTGCTCGAACTGCGACACGGCGGCGCGGCTCAGAGCCTCAAGCTCCTGCGGCTCGCCCACCTTCTCGTCGATCAGTTCGGCATAGGCCTGGAAAAAATCCTCATTGTCGCCGAACTTCGTGATCGCTGCACGCTTGCCGCCCTCCACCAGCACCTTCACCGTGCCGTCGGGCAGCTTCAGCAGCTGCAGAACCGTGCCGATGGTGCCGACAGAAAAAATGTCGGCGGGCGTGGGATCATCCTGTGAGGCGTTCTTCTGGGTGACCAGCAGGATCTGCTTATCATCCTTCATCACATCTTCCAGCGCGCGGACGGATTTCTCGCGACCCACGAACAACGGGACGATCATGTGCGGGAAGACGACGATGTCTCTGAGCGGGAGGACCGGGTAGAGAACACCGCGGGGGATGTCCAGCATCTTAAGTCAGCCTTCTATATTCATGCCGCCAGCCCCGCTGGGCCTGGACCGGCCGCCCGCCCCAGATGGGCACGGGATAAACGGCCGTGACGGCGTCAGCGTTAACGTGGCACAGCCACACACCCCCTTCAAGGGCTTGAACCGTGCCAAAGGCGTACAAGCGGGTTGTCCCAAGCGCAAAAAGGACCGCGCGGCGATACCGGCGGCCCTTTTTACACTGTTATCACGGCGTAATCAGTTCGCCGGGTGCGTTCCGGAACCTGAAGGACGCTGCCGCCTCATACCTTGCCCAGCAGGGCGGCGAAGGTCAGCACGACATAGCCCACCAGCATGAACAGCACGGCGTAGCCCCAACCCACGAAGAAATGCAGCAGCATCATCAGCAGGAAGAGCACCACGGCGATGACGCCGATGGTGGTGAAACGGGTAAAGGCATGCCAACCCTCGGCATGTTCCTTCACAAGCTTGTTGTCGACCACCACGGGTCCATGAGCGCCGGCCATTTTTCTCTCCCCCGGAACGAGACGATGGAATTCTGCGCGATTGTGTAAGGGTTGGTGGGGCTGTTGACAAGGCCTCTCGAACGGTTCGGGGTGCTACCGAATGTCCTTCACCAGCCGCAACGTCTCCTCCCCATAGCCCAGGCGGTCATAGAAGGCCCGTCCCCGCCTGTTGCTGGCAAAAACATCCAGCGACAGGGACGTATAGCCCTGCGCCTTCGCCCAATCCTCTACCGCCGCCATCAGGGCCTTGGCCGTCCCCTGCCCCTGCGCCGCCTCTGTCACCGCCAGCAGTGGGATATAGGCGGCGATCTGGTCGGTGAAAATGTCCAGCATCGGCTCGGCATGGACAAAGCCCAACAGCGTTCCAGACGCATCCTCAGCGACCAGCGTCACCGCGCCCGGCTTCGGCGCTTCCAGCGTTTCATGCATGAAACGGCGCTGGAACCGCATCACCTCCTCTTCGCTGCGCCAGGACAGGTCGGCGGCCCCGGCCAGACGGGGGGCGAGGGCGTGGATGAAAGGCAGGTCGGCGGATGTGGCGGGACGGATGGACATGATCAACATCCCCAAAATCAGATGATCGGTGCGATCACCGCATCCGGCGTACTGGAATCCCGAACGGCAACGCGGTTGCCCCCCACCGTCACCCGTCCCTCGGCGATCAGGCGAACGGCCAGCGGATAGGCGCGGTGCTCCTGTTCCAGGACCCGGGCGGCAAGGCTGTCGGGCGTATCATCATCACTGACGGGTACAGCAGCCTGCACAAGGATCGGCCCAGTATCCATCTCCACCCGCACATAATGCACGGTGCAGCCATGGAAGCGGGCGCCCGCCTCGATGGCCCGGACATGGGTGTCCAGGCCCGGAAAGGCGGGCAGCAGCGAGGGGTGGATGTTGATCAACCGGTCAAGCCATGCCGACACAAAGACCGGCGACAGCAGGCGCATATAGCCGGCAAGGCAGACCAGCCCAACGCCGGCGCTTTCAAGCGCCGCAATCATCGCCGCCTCATGTTCGGCCTTGTCGGCGAAATCCTTCGGCTTCAGCACCAGGGTGGCGATGCCGGCGGCCCGCGCCCTTTCCAGGCCGGCGGCATCCGGCTTGTTGGAGATGACCAGCGCCACCTCTGCCGGATAGGCCGGGTCTGTCGCCGCGTCGATCAGGGCCTGGAGGTTGCTGCCCCGACCAGAGATCAGGACACCCAGCCGTAATCTCACGACCAGCGCTCCAGCCCGGCGATGACCACGCGGTGACCATCGGCGCGAGACACCACGGTGCCGATGCGCTTTACGGTCTCACCACCGTCAGCCAACAGACGGGCGGCCTCGTCAGCCTTGTCGGCAGGCACGACCACGACCATGCCGATGCCGCAATTAAAGGTACGGGCCATCTCGGCCGCTTCGACATTGCCCGTCTTCATCAGCCAGTTGAACACCGGCGGCAGGTCCCAGGAGGCGGCATCCAGGTCCACGCCCAGACCATCGGGCAGCACGCGCGGAATATTCTCAATCAACCCACCGCCCGTGATATGGGCCAGCGCATTGACGGTGCCGGCGCGCACGGCGGCCAGGACCGACTTCACATAGATGCGCGTGGGGGTGAGCAGCGCGTCACCCAGGCTGCGCGACCCATCCCAGGGGCAGGCGCTGTCATAGGTCAGGCCAGAGACGCCCACCAGCTTGCGCACCAGCGAATAGCCATTGGAATGCACGCCGCTGGAGGCCAGACCCAGCACCACGTCGCCGGCGGCCACCTTGTCGCCGATCAGCACCTGGGAGCGTTCAACCGCCCCGACCGAGAAGCCGGCCAGATCATAATCGCCATGGGCATACATGCCAGGCATCTCCGCCGTCTCACCGCCCACCAGGGCGCAGCCGGCCTGGCGGCAACCCTCGGCGATGCCGGCAACGATGGCGCGACCGGCGGCCACGTCCAGCTTGCCCGTGGCGTAATAATCCAGGAACAGCAGCGGTTCGGCACCCTGCACCACCAGATCGTTCACGCACATGGCGACCAGATCGATACCGACCGTGTCATGCTTGTTGGCGTCGATGGCCACCTTCAGCTTGGTGCCCACCCCGTCGGTGGTGGAGACCAGCAGGGGGTCCTGAAAGCCGGCGGCGCGCAGATCGAACAGGGCGCCGAAACCGCCCAGGCCGGCATCGGAGCCGGAACGGGCCGTGGACTTGGCGAGCGGCTTGATCGCATCGACCAGCGCGTTGCCCGCGTCAATATCGACACCGGCATCCCGGTAGGAATAGCTGCTCATGCCCTGGCCCTCACTGCTGGCGTAACGGTGCCGGGGTGGGGTAGAAAGCCCATGGTGGCCTGCCGCACCCCGGATTTGGCGCCGAACATAGCAACATCGGAATTCAAGGCAATGCCGGTCATCCGCACCCCCGCCCTGCGCAAAAGCCTGTC
>JAIXTS010000208.1 GCA_027483805.1 Azospirillum sp.
CAGATCGCCAGCATCATTGGCCCGTCGGTGATCGCCGGGCGCATCATCGGCGGCTGGCTGATCGACCGGATATGGGCGCCGGGTGTGGCCTTCGTCATTCTGTCGCTTCCCGCCATCGCCTGCTGGCTGCTGACCGGCGATGCGACGACGCCGATAGTCGCCACCTTTGCCGTCATCCTCATCGGGTTCGCGGCTGGCGTGGAATATGACATGCTGGCGTTCCTGGTCAGCCGTTATTATGGGATGCGCGCCTATGGGGCCATTTATGGTCTGGTCTATGGCTTCTTCGCCATTGGGGCCGGATTCGGGCCCTACGTGTTCGGTCGCATCTTCGTGCAGACCGGCAGCTATGACCAAGCCCTGTTTGTTGGCGCCGTGGTGCTTCTTACGGGGGCGGCATCGCTGCTGCTGCTCGGTCGCTACCCCGACCCGGAGAGATTTCCGGCGGCGGAGGAAAAGTGATGCCAGCCTATATGATCATCACGGCGCGTATCCACGACCGCGACGCCTTTATCGCTGGCTATGGCCGCCAAGCTGCCGAACTGGTGGCCCGTCATGGCGGCCGCTACGTCTTTCGTGGACGCAACGCCCAACTGCTGGAAGGCGATTTTGGTGACGCCGCCGCCATCCTGGTCAGCCGCTGGCCCGACATGGACACCCTGCGCCGCTTCTGGGACAGCCCGGACTATGCCGAGGTGAAGCGGTTGCGTGACGGCATGGCCGATGTCCAGGTGCTGGCTGTCGAGGGGGAGTGGCAGGAATAGATAATTGTCCGGACAAATAGCTTTTTTGTGGCTGCGGTAAATGGTATAAGAATGGACCAACTTGGGGCGGCCGGACCAAAGGCCGTCGCCCCGCAGCAACAGGGAAGGGAAGTCATGGAGGATATTCGCAAGGGCATGCCGGTTCTGGCCCGCCATGCGGGGGAATGGGTGGGGGTCTATACCCATGTCGATACCGACAACACCCTGATCGACCGGCACCGCTCGCACCTGACCTGCACCTTCCCGGCGGAAGGTCCCCATGCCTATCACCAGACCAATGTCTATACCTGGGACGATGGGCGTCAGGAGACGCATGTCTTTCCCGCCACCTATCGCGCCGGCCGCATCTTCTGGGACACCGACCGGATCGAAGGTCACGCCTGGGAGGTCGATCCGCGTACCGTCTGTCTTTACTGGGAACGCAAGAACATGCCCGGCTGGTATCTTTATGAAATGATCCAGCTTTCCGACTGCGGCAACCATCGCGGCCGCACCTGGCACTGGTTCGAAAATGACCAGCTGGTCCGCCGCACCTGCATCAAGGAAACGCGGCTGAAATAAACAGGATCGGGGTGCCTCCGCCATCGGCGTTGGCGGCGGAGGCACCCCGAGCGCTTTTGAACCGTTAGAGCTGTTTTCCGCTCAGCGGAAACACACTTTAGAAGCTGTAGCGCACGCCCGCCTGGATCAGACGCGGGGCGCCGGGAATGGTGCCACGCGACCGATCCACCACATAGGTGCGGTCGAACAGGTTCTTCACGGTGAACAGCGCCGTCACGCCAGTGTCGCCAACCTTCTGACTGAGGGACAGGTTGGCGATATTGGCCTGACCGATGCGCCCCTGCTGACCATTGGCGCTGACGGCAACACTGTTGATGTCATCGGTGAACATCGACCCCGTATGAACCCATTCGACCAAGGCGTCGAAGCCGGCATCGTGGGTAAAGCCAACGCCCAGCGTCGCAATGTTTTCCGGCGCATAGGGCAGGCGGTTGCCGCGTACCGGGACGTTTGTGAAGCCGCCGATGCTGCTGAACCGTGTTCCGCGATATTCGGCATCCGCCACCCAGGTCCAGGCCGCTGAGAGGGTAAAGGCAAAGGCTTGTCTGCTCGACAGCATGTCACGGCTGTTCAGCTGTACCGCCGCTTCCAGCCCCTGATGCAGGGTCTTGCCGGCACTGGTCAGGGTGGCGCCGGCCCCGCCGGCAACGCTGGAAGGGACGATCTGATTGTCGAAATCCATGCGGAACAGGCTGGCCTCCAGCGTCACGCCGGGTTGAACCGATCCCCGCAGGCCCAACTCATAGCTCCAGCTCTTTTCCGCGCCCAGATCGACGCTTCCGCCTGTGGCATTGATGATGTCTTCCACGCGCGGCGGTGCAAATCCACGATGCAGGCCCGCGAACAGGGTCGTATCAGCAAACCCCGTGTAGGAAACGCCAATACCCGGAATCCAGGCGGTCAGATCGCTGTCGCCCCGGCTGTTGTTCAACCGATTCAGACGGTCGTAATTGATGTTCTCCACCCGCAGGCCGGGGGTGACGGCAAAGGCACCGACACCAAACCGGTTCTGAATGAACCCGGAATAGGCCGCCACTTCGCGGCGATTATCTTCGCGCAGCCCGCCATTGACGCTGGTACCGGCGGTGCGCGCAGTGGGCGTGTCGCCATGCACCTGCTGGCGCTCCTGCTCCTCCCCATGGGCACGCAGGCCAATGGTTGTTTCGCTGTCCAGCGATCCCAGATCGCGGCGCAAGGTCAACCGGCTGTCCAGACCATAGGTGTAATAGGTGCGCAGCCGCCCCTCATTGCCGCAGGTACTGTTCAGGTTGGCCATGCCGGCACAGCGCGGATCGCTGCTGTCATTGGGCCGCTGTGCGGAATTGCTGGATTGCCGCCACCAGTCGCGGTCGAACCAGGTCCCGTAGAGCGCGGTCGTGACATCGTCATTGTCGTTCAAAGCCGCCTTGTGGACCAGCGACGCGCCGGCCCGACGGGTACGGAACTCGTCATTGGTGAAGGGATTGGCGCGGGGATCAGCGGCATATTCGGCGCGCGTCAGCCCGGAGTAGGGAACGTCGCTATCCTCGTCATGCCAGGACAATTTGGCGGTCAGGCTTTGGCTTTCCGAAAGGGCCTGGACAATCTTGACGCTGACATCGTTGGTGCGCAGATGGATGTTGCGGCGTGTACCATCCGTCTCCCGCCGCTGGCCCGTGAACAGCAAACCTGTTTCGCCAACAGTTCCACCGACGCTGGCCTCCGCCTCATAGAAATCCCGGTTGCCAGCACGAAGCATCACCGTGCCGCCCGGCTGGGCCGGCGGATTCGGCGTGATGTAATTGATGATGCCGCCGACCGTGTTGGGGCCAAAGGCGATCTGGCCCGATCCTTTCAGAACCTCAATCCGCTCATACTGTGTCACCGACGGATGGAAGTAGGTGGCGTTGTCGCCATAAGGCGCGAAGGCCAGCGGCAGCCCATCTTCCAGGAACAGGGTCTTGGTCGACCGTGTCGGGTTCAGACCGCGAACGCCGACATTCGGGCGCAGCCCGCCGCCTTCTTCCTCCCGCGGGAACAGGCCCGGCACCTTGCGCAGGGCGTCATTCACCGTGAAAACCTGACTGCGGCGCAGATCCTCGGCATCCACCACAGAGGCCGATCCGGGTATCCGGTTCAAGCCCTGGCGACCACCCACAACCACGATTTCAGCGACTTCGCTGACCGTGCCGGTGGTCTTTGCCGTGGGGGTGGATTGAGCCAGGGCGGGCAGGGCTGCCGCGCTGGACAATAACAGGCCGATCAGGCCAAAGGGATGACGGGACATCGAACTGCCAGCTCCTTTTATTAAACTTTATCGTGGCGGCAGATAATAAGAGTGATAGTGACTATCAAGACGACATGAGAATAAGTCGTATATGCGTTTGTGCCTGTGGGAATTCCGCAACACATATCGGAGCGCATGCAATCCCGCCATGCCCTCAGAAAGGCATGCGCCTCATACCGCCGGTCATAATTTATGACCGGTGGTACGGCGGCGACCGCAGCCGCGCCGCACATGCGGCGTAGCCAAGCCAGCGGATGCTGGCGCCGGCGATTGAGGGGCAGGAAAGATTGACCAAAGGTC
>JAIXTS010000050.1 GCA_027483805.1 Azospirillum sp.
GGCACCAAGGGCTTTGGCTTCATCCAGCCCGAGGATGGCTCGTCCGACGTGTTCGTCCATATCTCCGCCGTTGAGCGCGCTGGCCTCAGCACCCTGAACGAAGGCCAGAAGGTCAGCTTTGACGCCGTCCGCGACCCCCGCAAGGGCAAGACGGCCGCTGAAAACCTGCGCGTGGCCTAAATCCACGTCCAGTACGGCTTTTGAAGGGGCGGCGGCATGGGTTCATGCCGCCGCCCTTTCGTTTTCAGGGGATCAGCATGACCAAAGAAGAATTCATTGAATTCGACGGCATCATTGCCGAAGCGCTGCCCGATGGCCGGTTCCGGGTGCAGTTGGAGAACGGGCACGAGATCATCGCTTATACCGCCGGCCGCATGCGCAAAAGCCGGATCCGGTCGCTGGCCGGTGATCGCGTGACCGTCGAAATGACGCCCTATGATCTGAGCAAGGGGCGCATCACCTATCGCCACAAGGATGAACGCCCTGCGGGTGCCGGTGGTCCTCCGCGCCGTCCGGCGATGCCCCGCCGGCGTTGATGCGTATAAAAAAGGGGGGCGCGGGTGGCGTTTACCGTCCCGCTCCCCCCGTTTTTCGTTCCTGGGCCTGTGGTTAGGAAACCACGTCCTCTGCCACCTCGAACTTCGCTTCCGTCTTTGACCTGATCTCCTCCAGCGTAACGCCGGGGGCCAGTTCGATCAGGGTCAGCGGGGCGCTGCCATGCTTGTCCAGCTGGAACACACCCAGATCGGTGACCACCAGGTCCACCACGCGGGTGCCGGTCAGCGGCAGGGTACAGGCCTTCAGCAGTTTCGGCTCGATAGCGCCCGTCTTCTTGTCGACGGCGCAATGTTCCATCACCACCACCACCTTCTTGACGCCGGCCACCAGATCCATGGCGCCGCCCATGCCTTTGACCATCTTGCCGGGGATCATCCAGTTGGCCAGGTCGCCATTGCCGGCAACCTGCATGGCGCCCAGCACCGACAGGTCGATATGCCCGCCACGGATCATGGCGAAGCTGTCGGCACTGCTGAAATAGCTGCTATAGGGCAGTTCGGTGATGGTCTGCTTGCCGGCATTGATCAGGTCGGCATCCTCTTCACCGTCAAAGGGGAAGGGGCCCATCCCCAGCATGCCGTTTTCCGACTGAAGCGTCACATGCATCCCGTCCGGGATGAAGTTCGCCACCAGGGTCGGGATACCGATGCCCAGGTTCACATAGTAACCGTCGCGCAACTCCTTGGCAGCGCGGGCGGCCATTTCCTCACGGGTCCAAGCCATTTTTGTTCCCCTCGCCCTTAATCGCGCTTGCGCGTGGTGCGCTGTTCGATGCGCTTTTCATGCTCGCCCATGATGATGCGCTGCACAAAAATGCCCGGCGTGTGGACATGATCGGGGTCGATCGTGCCGACATTCACCAGCTGCTCCACCTCGGCCACCGTGACCCGGCCGGCCATAGCCATCATCGGGTTGAAGTTGCGCGCCGTCTTGCGATAGATCAGGTTGCCTTCGGTATCGCCTTTCCAGGCCTTCACGATGGCCAGATCGGCGCGCAGGCCCCGCTCCATGACATAGGTCTCGCCATCGAATTCGCGCAGTTCTTTGCCCTCGGCCACCAGCGTGCCCACGCCCGTCTTGGTGAAGAAGGCGGGGATGCCGGCCCCGCCCGCGCGGATACGCTCGGCCAGGGTACCCTGCGGGTTGAATTCAAGCTCCAGCTCACCGGACAGGAACTGCTGCGCGAACAGCTTGTTCTCCCCCACATAGGAGCTGATCATTTTCCGAATCTGCTTGGTTTCCAAAAGCTGGCCCAGGCCGAAGCCATCCACGCCGGCATTGTTGGAAATAACGGTCAGGCCTTTGACGCCCGCCAGCTTGATCGCCGCGATCAGATTTTCGGGAATGCCGCAGAGGCCGAACCCGCCAGCCATCACGGTCATATCATCCCGCAGCAGCCCTGCCAGGGCCGATACGGCGTCGGTATAGACTTTCTTGCTCATGAGCGTGCCCGCGGCCTCCTCCATTTTGTGGGCTTTTCCCTTGAGGTGTACGGCGGTGCAGCAGGCGAGTCAATGCGCCATCCCATCTAATATGAAACATGATTCATTTTTCATATTAAACCTATCCAACAGGCGACAACCAGCCCGCCCCCGTGATGCCTTATATCGGTGCTAGCAGAAGAAATCCGCCCGGTTTCTGTCGGGCCGAACATGGAGACACTATGTGAAGATTGCCCATGTCGCCCTGTGGACCGCTGATCTGGACGCAGCCGCCACCTTCTGGGCCACACATCTTGGGGCCGAAGTCGGCGATCTTTACGAGAGCCGCCGCCGCCCCGGCTTCACGTCCCGCTTCCTGCGGCTGAAGGAAGGGGCCGTCATCGAATTGATGAGCGCGCCCTGGCTGTCCGGGGAAGGCGAGCAGGGCTGGGAACGCTATGGCTGGGCGCATATCGCCCTGTCGCTCGGATCCCAGGAAGCGGTGGACGACCTCGCCGCCCGCCTGTCCGCTTTGGGCCTGCTGGACAGCGGCCCGCGCTGGACCGGCGATGGCTATTACGAGGCGGTGGTGAAGGACCCCGATGGCAACCTGATTGAGATCACGGTGTAAGGGCCGCCATGGCTGCCCTGCCGGCCCGGCATTTTACAGTAACCACCGGTTGGGGTAGGGGATGTCCATTCCCCACATCCTCTGTTCCCGCCCCGGTGGCCCTAGATGACCGATCTGGTCCTTTCCACTTTCATCGCCTTTTTTGTGACCATTGATCCCATCGGTCTTGGTCCCATGTTCGCGGCCCTGACGGCGGGCATGGATGCGCGTCACCGTCGGCGCACGGCCGTGAAGGGGGTCCTGATCGGCACCTTTCTGCTGTTCGGCTTCGCCTTCATCGGCGAATTGCTGCTGACCTCGCTGGGTATCGGCGTCGGGGCCTTCCGCATTGCGGGCGGCATCCTTCTGCTGCTGGTCGCCATCGACATGGTGTTTGCGCGCGAAAGCGGGCTGCGCACGGCCACGGCGGAGGAGAAAGAGGAGGCAACGCACAAGGAAGACATTTCCGTCTTTCCGCTGGCCATCCCCCTGATTGCGGGGCCGGGTGCCATGACTTCGGTCGTGCTGCTGATGGGCCGCGCCGATGGCGACCTGATGATGCAGGCAACCGTTCTGGCGGTTCTGTCGGGTGTGCTGCTGGCAACCCTGTTCGTGCTGATCTTCGCGGGTGAGGTGTCAAAGCTGCTGGGCGTCACCGGCATTAACGTCATCAACCGCGTGCTGGGCATCCTGCTGACGGCGCTGGCCTGCCAGTTCATCATCGACGGCGTCATTGAAAGCGGTATCCTGGGGCATTGATGCCCTTCCAACACCGGGAGCCGCTCTGCCAACGGTCGCAAGCTTGACCGTTGGTTTGTGAGGGGGCGCGGTCACTCCCCCGCCAGCCGCGCGCCTTCCCAGGCCAGCAGGGTGCGCTTCTGCACGGGACCCCAGCGGTAATTGTCCAGCACGCCGGTGCCCCGGATGACGCGGTGGCAGGGGATCAGCCAGGCTACCTTATTGGCGCCCACGGCATTGCCCACGGCGCGGGCGGCCCTCGGCTGGCCGATACGGTCGGCAATGCCGGCATAGGTGGCCACCCCACCAAACGGGATATCAAGCAGCGCCCGCCAGACCCGCATCTGAAAATTGGTTCCCTTCAGGTGCAGCGTCACCGGCCCCCGGCCCTGTGCGGCGGGGTCGAGCGAGGCTGCCGCTGCCAGCGTCGGGGCGGGGTCCTTCACCAGGGTGGCATGGGGCCAGTCGCGCGCCAGTTCCGCCAGTTGTCCCGCCGGATCATCCCCCTCGCCGGTGAAGCCAAACCAGCACACCCCCCGGTCCGTGGCGGCCAGCAGGACCGTGCCCAGTGCGGTCCGGTGTAAGGCCCAGCGGATGGTCAGGCCCTGGCCGGCCCCCTTATATTCACCGGGTGTTACCCCCTCGGCCACCACGAACAGGTCATGCAGGCGCGACGGCCCAGACAGGCCCAGATCCAGGCTGGCGCCCAGCAGGTCATTGCCAGCCCCGCCGCGCAGCAGCGCCCGGGCATGGCCCAGAGTCGCGAACTGGGCAAAGCGTTTCGGGCTGATCCCAGCCCAGCGTTTGAACAGGCGCTGGAAATGCCAATGGGTCAGGCCGGCTTCCGCGGCCAGGTCTTCCAGCGACGGGGGCTCCTGCCAGTCACGCGCCAGCCGATGCAGCGCCCGCGCCACCAGCCGCGCGCCGCCATCGGCCAGCACTGGGTCGCGTGGATCGTCGGGAAGGGGGCCGGTCTGGTCATCCATGGCAGTCAGGGGGCGCAGGGGGGTAAAGGCAGGACGGGTTGCGGTCAGCATGATGGGTCCTTTGATCTGATCTGACCAGAGCATGGCGCGTCCCGGCGTCCCGCCCCACCCGATTGTTGCTATGGCCCGCCGGGCGCGCCGCCTTCATGGGTGTTGTGCGAAGGAAGGGGGGTGGCCCGCCTTGCGAAGGCCCGGAGAGCGGGTTATGGATAGCCCGCTCCGGCACCGGAGCCTTTGCGAAAATTACCCTGACCCTTGATGGAATGGCGTTATGGCGCGGCTTGTCCTGAAATTCGGTGGCACCTCGGTCGGCGATATCGAGCGGATCAAGAATGTCGCTAAAAA
>JAIXTS010000421.1 GCA_027483805.1 Azospirillum sp.
ACCAGGGAGACAGCGGTGGTGTTGCCACCGGTACCGAAGGCCACCGTGTCGAAGCCGCCGGCGCCCGTCAGGCTTTCCAGCAGGCTGACCGACAGGGTGTTGGCGGCCGTTCCGGCGATGGTCAGCTCATCATTGCCGGCGGTGCCGGTGAAGGCCTCGATCCCGCTGACGGTCAGCGTGGTGCCGGCGGAAAAGGCGACCAGTTCGTCACGGCCTGTGCCGCCGACAATGCTTTCCACACCGGCCAGCTGCATCGTGCTGCCGCCGCTGCCCAGGGTGAACAGATCGGCGCCATTGCCGCCCAGCAGCGTTTCCAGCTGCGAGACGGCCATGGTGACGCCGCCCGCATCCACCACCCGCACCATGTCGGTGCCGCCATTGCCGATGATGGCTTCAATGGCGGAGACGGACAGGGTGCTGCTGTGCGTGGTCAGGCTGATAATGTCGGTGGCGGTGCCGCCGGTCAGGCTGCTGAATTCACCCACCAGCAGGGTGGTGCCGCCATTGCCCAACTGCGCGACATCGGTGCCCAAACCAATGGCGCCGATCAGGGTTTCAAGCCCGCTGACGGCCATGGTGGACCCGAAGGAAGCGGTACTGGTGATGACGTTGGTGCCGGCATTGCCGGTGATGGTTTCCAGCAGCGCCACCGCCAGGGTGAAGCCGGCGGTGCCCGCCGCGGTGACAGAATCCGTTCCGGCCCCGCCGCGCAGCGTCTCCAGGCCCGAGAAGGTGATGCTGTTGCCATTGCTGCCGAGAAACAGATCGTCCAGGCCGGTGCCGCCGACCATCGTTTCGATATCGGAAACAGTCAGGGTGGACCCGTCGGTCCCCATACGGGTCACAACATCCAGCCCGGCGCTGCCCACCAGGGTTTCCAGCAGCTGGACGGCCAGGGTGGAGGCCTGGGTGAAGGTGACGACGTCGTTGCCGGCCTTGCCGATGATGGTCTGAAATGCATCGACGGTGACGGTATTGCCGCCGGCACTGGGCACGTTCAGGATGGCGCTGAGCTCGGAAATCACCAAGGTGGTGGTGGCGCCGGCCAGGGACAGCGTGGCGTTACGGGTAACGACGGTTTCCAGGCCGGTGACAAAGATTGTGGCGGCGGTGTCGGTGAAGGTCACCGCCTCTGTCCCGGCGCCGCCGATCAGGGTTTCCAGGCCGATGGCGCTGACCGTGCTGCCGCCGGTGCCGACCTGCACCACATCCAGGCCGGTATTGCCGATGATGGTTTCCAGCAGGCGCGCGGTCAGCGTGTTGCCGCCCGAGGCCAGCAGGGCGATGTCGGTGCCGTCGCCGCCGATGAGGCTTTCCACCAGGCTGACAGCGATGGAGACGGTGCTGCCGCTGGTGCTGCCGATGGTCACGGCGTCGGCACCGCTGCTGCCGGTGAGGCTTTCCACCTGGGTCAGGGTCAGGCTGTTGCCACCCGTGCCGCCCAGGGTGACGCTGTCGGCGCCGCTGCCGCCCGTCAGGTTTTCCACGGCGGCGACGGTGATGCTGTTGCCGCCGGTGCCGGCCAGGGTGATCGTGTCGCTGCCGGTGCCGCCGGTCAGGGTTTCAACCAGGGCGACGGTCAGGGTGGTGCCGTCGGTGCCCGTCACCGAGGCGGTGTCGGTGCCGGTGCTGCCCGTCAGGCTTTCAATCAGCGAGACGGCCAGGGTGCCGCCGCCCGCCGCCATGATCACATGGTCGACGGTCGCGCCGGCCGCGCCCAGGACACGTTCCACGCCCTGGACCGTGACCTCATTGCCGCTGGTGCTGGCGGCCAGCAGCGCCGTATCGGTGCCGCTGTTGCCCACGATGTTTTCGACCAGGCTGACCAGCAGGGTATTGTTGCCCGATCCCGTCACCACCGTGTCGGTGCCGCTGCCGCCGCGCACACTTTCGACCAGGAAGACGGACAGGGTATTGGCCGCAGACTGGTCGATGGTGACCAGATCGCCGCCCTCGCTGCCCGTCACGCTGTCGATGCCGGTGACCGACAGGGTGCCGCCCAGGCTGCCGCCCAGGATGGCCAGATCGCCGCCGCTGCCGCCGACCAGGCTTTCGATCAGGGTGACGGCCAGGGTCGAGCCCAGGCTGGCGGTCGTGACGATTTCCGTACCGCTGCCGCCGGTCAGGCTTTCGATCAGCGACACCTGGAAGGTGCCGCCGCCGGTGCCAGCCAGGGTGGCGGCATCGGTGCCGCTGCCGCCGATCAGGGTTTCAACCTGGCTGGCGGTGACCGTGTTGCCATCAGACCCCAGGACCGCGACATCATTGCCGATATCGCCCACCAGGCTTTCCACCCCCGACACGATCATGGTGCCGCCACCGCTGCCGACGCGGACCAGATCGGTGCCGCCGCCGCCGATGACACTTTCCATGCCGGTGATGAACAGGCTGTTGCCGCCGGTGCCCAGCAGGGCAATGTCGGTGCCGGACCCGCCCACCAGACTTTCAACCAGGGTCACGGACATGGTCGACCCGCCGGGGACCAGTGTGACGATGTCGGCGCCGCTGGTGCCCGTCAGGGTTTCGATCAGCGAAACGGTGGTGGTGCCACCGCCCGTGCCGGCCAGGGTGACCCGGTCGGTGCCGCCGGCGCCCATGATGCTGTCGACATTGGCGGCCGTGACGGTGTTGCCGCCGCTGGACGCGAACCGGGCCATATCCTCGCCCACGCCGCCGACCAGGCTTTCCACCGACTGAAGGGTGATGGTACCGCCCGTGGACTGGAACGCCGCCACATCCGTGCCGGCGCCGCCGATCAGGCTTTCTACGCCCGCGACAGTCACGGTGATGCCCGTGCTGGCCAGGGTGACAATGTCGGTGCCGCTGCCGCCCAGGAAGGTTTCCAGGGCGCGGATGGTCAGGGTGGTCCCGGCGGTGCCGGTATCGGCCACGACATCATTGCCGGTGTTGCCGACCAGGCTTTCGATCTGGCGCACGGACAGCGTGCTGCCCGAATTGCTGGTCACGGCCAGCGTATCGACGCCGCTATTGCCGATGATGGTTTCGACCAGACTGACCCCCAGGGTGCTGGCCGCAGTGTCGGACAGGAGGGCGACATCGCTGCCGCTGCCGCCCGTGAGGGTTTCCAGCAGCGAGACGGCGATGGTGTTGCCGCCCGTGCCCAGGGTGACATTGTCGGTGCTGCTGCTGCCGGTCAGCGTCTCCACCCTGGAGACGGTCACAGTCTGACCGCCGCTGCCCAGGGTCACCGCATCGGTGGCGGCCGCGCCCAGCAGGGTTTCGATACCGCTGACGCGCAGCGTGACGCCGGCCGTGGACAGGGTGACAGTATCGGCGCCGGTGGCGATGCCGGTCAGTGTCTCGATCCCCTGGACGGCAATGGTGCTGCCGCCGCTGGCCAGGGACACGGCATCGGTGCCGCTGTCGCCGATCAGGGTTTCGATCTTGCCGACCGACAGGGTGGCACCGGTGGTGCCGGTGCTGGTAATCACATCAATGCTGTCGCCGCCGGTCAGCGTTTCCAGCAAGCTTATAGCGAACGTGTTGCCCGCGTGGCCCAGGGTCAGCACATCCGTGCCCGCCCCACCGCGCACCTGTTCAAGCCTGGAGACGGCCAGAGTGTTGCCCGTCGATGACAGCGTCAGCTTATCGTCGCCACTGCCGCCGAACACGAATTCGACTTGGGCGATGGTGATATCGTTAGCGCCAGTGCCCAGCACAACGCTGTCCGACCCGGCCCCGCCGGTCAGGGTTTCGATCTGGCTGACCAGCATGGTGATGCCGCTGGTGCCGATGACGGTCGCCACGTCGGCAGCGGCGCTGCCGATCAAGGTTTCCAGCAGCTGGACCGCGATGGTCGTGCCCTGCGTCTGCGTCAGGGTGACGATATCGGTGGCGGAACTACCGATGACGGTCTCAAAGGGCAGCGCCACGCTGCTGCTGCCACCGGTGGCCGGCATGGTCAGCACATTGGTGATGCCACCGATGACGATGGTATTGGCCTTGCCGCCCAGATCGGTATAGCTGGTGCTGCCGACATAGACATTTTCCACACCGCTGACGAAAATCGTGGCAGCGGTGTCGGTGAAGAAGATGTCCGTACCATAGTCAGCACTGAACAGGGTTTCAATCCCCTGGATTGTGATGGTGCTGGCCTCCGTAGTGCCAATGGTCACAACATCCTTGCCAACACCCCCAATCAGCGTGTCGATGCTATTCGCAGCAATTGTATTGCCGCCACTACCCAGCAGCACTGTTTCGTGACCTAGGCCAATCACCCACTCGACCAAGGACACACTCAGTGTCTGCCCGTCAAAACTATTCGTCGCGATGTTAACGGTGTCATGGCCGGCGCTGCCAATGACCTGCTCAATATTGAGAAGGTTCAGATCTCTTGTTGCCGCTCGCAACAGTACCAAATCATTACCGCTCCCACCGCCCAGGGTGCCCCGCATATCGACGCTGAGGGTTGATCCCACGGACTGGCTGGTGGTGATAACGTTGCTGAATTTACCACCGACCAGGGTCTCGATGTAGTAAACGCTCACCGTCGTTGCGGTGTCGGACAGGAACCGCACCGTGTCGGCGCCGCTGCTGCCGAAGATCTCTTCCACCAACGCCGTGGTCAGGGTGCTGGCGCTGGTGAACTGGACAACGTCGGTATTGGCGCTGCCGACGATGGTTTCGACGCCAGCAATCTGAATTCTATCGGAATTCTCCGCAATGGCTGCCATGTTGATGACGTCAGTGCCACTGGTACCGCGCAGCGTTTCCACCAGGCCGATCGTCACCGTCTTG
>JAIXTS010000330.1 GCA_027483805.1 Azospirillum sp.
GTCCGGTACGGCGGCCAATGCCGGCAGCTATACGATCAGCGCATCGGGTGCCACGGGCACCGGCCTGTCAAACTATTCGATCACCTACGCCAACGGCACACTGGTCGTGAACCCGGCGGCCCTGACCGTCACCGCCAGCGGGGCCACCAAGACCTATGGCAATTCGATCAACCTGACGGGTTTCACCAGCAACGGGTTGGTGAATGGTGACAGTGTCAGTACCGTGTCCCTGACAAGCAGCGGCGTTGGCACGGCCACCAATGTCGGCAGCTATACGATCAGCGCGTCAGGCGCCACCGGCACCGGCCTGTCGAACTATTCGATCACCTATGCCGAGGGCACCCTGGTCGTTAACCCGGCCGCCCTGACGGTGACGGCCAGTGCTGCAACCAAGACCTACGGCAACGCCCTCAACCTGACCGGTTTCACCAGCAACGGTCTGGTCAATGGCGACAGTGTCAGTGCCGTATCGCTGACCAGCACAGGGGCGGGCACCACCGCCACCGTCGGCAGCTATACGATCAGCGGGTCTGGCGCCACGGGCACCGGCCTGTCGAACTATTCGATCACCTATGCCAGCGGGACGCTGACGGTGAACCCGGCGGCGCTGACCGTGACCGCCAGCGGGGCGACCAAGACCTATGGCAACGCCCTCAACCTGACCGGTTTCACCAGCAATGGCCTGGTCAATGGCGATACGGTCACGGCCGTGTCCCTGTCCAGCAGCGGAGCAGGCGCGGCGGCCAGCGTGGGCAGCTACAGCATTGTCGGCAGTGCGGCCACAGGCACCGGCCTGTCCAACTACTCCATCACCTATACCATCGGCACATTGGTGGTGGACCCGGCAGCGCTGACCATCACCGCCAGCGACGCCACCAAGATCTACGGCACCGGCGCCGGCTTGACCGGCTTCACCAGCAACGGCCTGGTCAATGGCGATAGGGTCACGGCGGTATCTCTGACCAGCGGCGGGGCGGGCACGGCGGCCGATGTCGGCAGTTACAGCATCGTCGGCAGCGCGGCCACGGGCACGGGCCTGTCGAATTACGCCATCACCTATACAAGCGGCACACTGGTGGTGGATCCGGCGGCGTTGACCATCACCGCTGGTGACGCCATCAAGGCCTATGGTAATGCCATCAGCCTGACGGGCTACAGCGCCAATGGCCTGGTCAATGGCGACAGCATCGGCGCCGTGACCCTTACCAGTGACGGCAGTGCCGCCACTGCCAACATCGGCCAATATGCCATCCAGGCCAGCGGGGCCACCGGCGCCAAACTTGCCAACTATAACATCACCTATGCCGCCGGCGCCCTGACGGTAGGCAAGGCCATCCTGACGGTGAAGGCTACCGATACGGCCAAGACCTATGGCAGCATCGGCAGCCTGTCGGGCTTCACCATTTCCGGTCTGCTGGATGGCGACAATGTCAGCACTGTGACCCTGTCCAGCGATGGTCTGGCGGGGACGGCCGCTGTCGGCAGCTACACTATCAGTGCCAGCAATGTCTCCGGTTCGGGGCTGGAGAATTATGCCGTTTCCTATATCGGCGGCACCCTGACGGTGACGCCGGCGACCCTGACCATCACCGCCGGCAGCGCGACCAAGACCTATGGCGACAGCGCCTCCCTTACAGGGTTCAGCGTGGCCGGCCTGCTGAACGGGGACAGTGTCGGCGCCGTCACCCTGTCCAGTCTGGGCGCCGGTGCCGATGCGGCGGTCGGTTCTTATGCCGTCAGCGGCAGTGCAGCGACGGGTACGGGCCTGTCGAACTATGCCATCACCTACGCCACCGGCACGTTGCTGGTGAACCCGGCGGCGCTGACCATCGGTGCCGCCAATACCAGCAAGGTCTATGGCAGCGTCGCCAGCCTGTCCGGCTTCACCGCCAGCGGCCTGATGAATGGCGACCGGGTGGAGGGTTTGACGCTGACCAGCGACGGCAATGCGGCCAACGCCACTGTCGGCAGCTACAGCATCCGTGCCTCCGGTGCGACGGGCAGCAAACTTTCCAACTATACCATCACCTATGTCGATGGCGCGTTGACGGTGGAAAGGGCGGCGCTGACCATCAGCGCCAATAATGTTGCACATGCCTATGGCACCGCCGGCAGCCTGGCCGGGTACAGCGTGGCGGGCCTGGTCAATGGCGATCAGGTGACGGGGGCCACCCTGTCCACCAACGGTCTGGGCGCCAGCATCCCGGTTGGCCAGTACCGCATCGAGGTCAGCGATGCTGCCGGCACCGGCCTCGGCAATTACACCATCAGCTATGCCAGCGGCATGATGACGGTAACGCCAGCCAGCCTGACAATCACGGCCGGCTCGCTGAACAAGACCTACGGCACCAGTGTCGCCGCACCCGGCTATACGGTTGCCGGGCTGGTGAATGGTGACAGCGTGGCTGCCGTGAATGTCGGCAGCCAGGGGCTGGCCGCGGCGGCAGCGGCTGGCAATTATGCCATCACCGCGTCCGATGCGACAGGCACGGGCCTGTCGAACTATGCCATCACCTATGTCGCTGGAACGCTGTTGGTGAACCCGGCGGCGCTGACCATCAGCGCCGGCAATGCCGCCAAGACCTATGGCACCAATATCGGTCTGACCGGCTTCAGCGCGGCCGGGCTATTGAACGGAGACAGTATCGGCACCGTGGCGCTGTCCAGCGGCGGCACCGGCACGGCGGCGGCGGTCGGAAGCTATGGTATCACCGCATCGGGTGCAACGGGCACGGGCCTGTCGAACTATGCCATCACCTATGTCGCTGGAACGTTGGTGGTGAACCCGGCGGCATTGACGATCAGCGCCGGCAATGCCGCCAAGACCTATGGCACCAATATCGCTCTGACTGGCTTCAGCGCGGCCGGACTGGTCAACGGCGACAGTGTCGGCACCGTGGCGCTGTCCAGCGGCGGCACCGGTACGGCGGCAGCAGCCGGCCTCTATGGCATCACCGCATCGGGTGCGACGGGTACGGGCCTGTCGAACTATGCCATCACCTATGTCGGCGGAACGCTGCTGGTAAACCCGGCCGCGCTGACCATCACTGCCGGTAATGCCGCCAAGACCTATGGCAGTAATATCGGTCTGACCGGCTTCAGCGCGGCCGGACTGGTCAACGGGGACAGTATCGGTACCGCGGCGCTGTCCAGCGGCGGCACCGGTGCGGCGGCAGCAGCCGGCCTCTATGGCATTACCGCGTCGGGTGCAACGGGTACGGGCCTGTCGAACTATGCCATCACCTATGTCGGCGGAACGCTGCTGGTGAACCCGGCCGCGCTGACCATCAGCGCCGGCAATGCCAGCAAGGTCAGCGGTTCCGACCTGTCGCTGACTGCCTTCAGCGCCAGCGGGTTGGTGAATGGCGATGCCGTATCGTCGGTGACGCTGTCCAGCGCCGGCACGCCGGCCAGCGCGGTGGCGGGAACCTATGCGATTGTCGCCAGCAATGCTACCGGCACCGGCCTGGGCAACTACAGCATTCGTTACCAGGAAGGCCAGTTGACGGTCACGCCGGCGGCTTCCAACCTGACCACCAGTGCGGTGCAGCGCATCGTGGTGGCCGCCGTGACGCCCACCGTGACCATAGCGGCCACCAGCACCCCCGCCAATATGTCGACCCTGGGCAGCACCGTCTCGGGTAGCAGCACAGCCACCGCCTCAACCGCCAGCAGCAGCCCGGCTTCGTCCACCACCACATCTTCTTCGTCAAGCGGGCCCGCGACGGAAAGCGGGGGTGGTAATGGGGGTGGGGCATCGGCTACAAATGCTGAAACCGGTACGGCATCGGGCACGACCGGTGGGGGCAGCCCCAATGGTGAGGCCCTGCCCATCCTTGTCAGCGGCGGCGACGGTGGCGAGACTGTCTATAGCCAGATCCAAATGACGTCCGATCCCATCAAAGGCAGCGAGAACGATGAGCGCCAGCAATAATACCGACCTGTCCATCCCCATCGTGGAACGGAGCGGGGCGGTGCTGATGGAGATCGGCCGCCGCGTGCCCGCCTTTGCCCAGGGGCTGCACCTGCAATCGTCCGGACAGCTGGATCAGGCGCGTAGTGTCTTTCTGCAATTGGCCGAACGGCCGGAACTGACGGCGCCCGCCCTGCACCAGTTGGGCGTGATTGCCGCGTTCCAGGGCGATAATGGTCGCGCCGCAGGCCTGTTCGAACATGCCATGAAGCTGGAGCCGGCGGAGCCGCTTTATTATTGCTCGCTGGGCACCGTGTTTGAACGGATGGGGGACGTGCCGCGCGCCGTGGCCACCATGGTCAATCTGGCCGTGATGCTGCAGACCCAGGGCAAGCATGATGATGCGATCCCGCTATATCGCCGCATCCTGCACCTCTCGCCGCTGAATTACTCGGCCTGGGTCAATATGGGTACGGGACTGGCCTGGACGAACCGTTCGCGCGAGGCGGTGGTACCGCTGGTCATCGGTGTGATCCTGTTCGGGCGCTTCCTGCCCGAGGCGCGCGACCTGGGCGACCGGTTGCTGGCCGATATCGGTACCGGGCTGCCCGAACTGACCGCCGCCCTGGCCGTCCTGCCCGACGGGCTGCCCGAAGGACGGCTGGAACGGCTGGAGGAGGTGCTGCAAACCCTGGACAAGGCCTTGCGCACAGCGGGCTTCATCGATGCGACCGCCGCCTCGCTGACCGTGGCGCTGAAGCTGGCCCCCGGCAACGCGCTGGCCCGCTGGAACCATTCGCTGTCCTGTCTGGCACGTGGCGACTATGCCCAGGGCTGGGCCGATTACGAATGGCGCTGGGTGTGGGACCAGTTCCCCGAGCCGCGCCGCATGCTGGGCGCCCCGCAATGGCGTGGGGAGGAACTGGCCGGCAAGCGTATCTATGTCTGGGGCGAACAGGGCTTCGGCGATATCCTGCAATTCACGCCCCTGGTGCAAATCCTGGCTGACCGGTACGGCCCGGACGACGTGGTACTGGAAGTCTCCTCCCCGCTGGTGCGCATGTTGTCCACGGTTCTGGACCGGCCGGGCCTGCGGGTGATTTCCCGGCCCGATCATCCGCACCGGTTCGGCGTGGATGAAGGGTTCGACTACCATATTCCGCTGTTGAGCCTGCCACATTTCCTGTCGCTGCGCGTGGCAGACCTGCCGCTGCTGCCAGGCTGGCTGCAACTGTCAGCCGACGAAATTGCACGTGGCGATACGTTGCTGCCGCCAGCCATCCCAGGCAAGCGCCGCATCGGCGTGGTCTGGGCAGGTCGTCCGCAGCATTCCGAGGATGCCCGCCGGTCCCTGCCGCTGGCGCTGCTGGGCTCGGTGTTGGAGGCCATTCCCGATGCGCAGTGGATTTCGCTCCAGGTGGGCAACCGGGCCGGCGATGCCCTGGCCTTCCGCGGCCAGTTGCATGATATGAGCAAGGTGTTGCAGGATTTCATCGACACTGCCGCCGTGATTGCCAACCTGGATCATGTGGTGGCGGTGGATACCGGTGTGGCACATCTGGCCGGTTCCATGGGCAAGCCGGTGTCGCTGCTGCTGGCCCACTCCGTGGACTGGCGGTGGGAGATCGGCACGGCGACATCGCCCTGGTACCCCAACCACCGCGTTCATCGCCAGTCGGCCCTGGGGGACTGGGCCAGCGTGATCAACAGCCTTCGGGCCGAACATGACGCCCTGACCGTGCAGGCACTGTCCTA
>JAIXTS010000347.1 GCA_027483805.1 Azospirillum sp.
ACAACAAGCCGTCGCAGGAAGGTCTTTATCAGCATTACAAGGCCATCCATGACGCCGTCGATCTGCCCATCATCATCTACAACATCCCCGGCCGCAGCGTCATCGACATGTCTGTCGCAACCATGGCGCGGCTGGCGAAGCTGCCCAACATCGTGGGTGTGAAGGACGCGACGGCCGATCTGGCCCGCCCGCTTCGCACCCGTATCGAGATCGGGCCCGACTTCTGCCAGCTTTCGGGCGAGGATGCCACCGTTACCGGTTTTCTGGCCCAGGGGGGGGTGGGTTGCATCTCCGTCACGGCCAATGTCGCGCCCGCGCTCTGTTCGCAACTGCATGAGGCGTGGCAGCGTGGCGATCTGGTGGAAATGGCCCGTATCCGCGACATCCTGATGCCCCTGCATCACGCCATGTTCGTGGAGACCAGCCCCGCCCCGGTGAAATACGCAGCCAGCCTGCTGGGCAAGTCCACGCCCGACGTGCGCCTGCCGCTGGTGCCATGCAGTGCCGAAGGCCGGGTCGTGGTTGAAGCCGCGATGCGCAAGGCAGGCCTGATCTGATCCCAATCTCCCTCGATCGTGACCGATCAAGGGAGATTTCCTGCTCCCTCAGGCGCCGGGCGGGCGCATCCGCGCCCTTGGCTTTCGGCGCATGAGCGCCGGGCCGCCGGTCAGCGGCCTCCATTTCGCCAAAGGTCAAGCCTTCGGCGGAATGGTATCGACCGCTGATTCCATTGAACTTGGGCGAACGTCCCCCCATAACAGGGGGGACGTTTTCTTTTCTGATCGGATTTTTCCAGCGATGGCGAACAACGCGCCCGAGCGCAAACTGGCGGCACAGAACCGCCGGGCCCGCTTCGATTACTTTATCGAGGATACGGTGGAGGCCGGCATCATGCTGACCGGCACCGAGGTGAAGTCCCTGCGCGGCGGCAAGGCGTCCATCCTGGAAGCCTATGCCGGTGAGATCGGGGGGGAACTGTTCCTGGTTAACTCCTACATTCCCGAATATGGCCAGGCCGGCGCCTGGCTGCAGCATGATCCCAAACGCCCACGCAAGCTGCTGGTCCGCAAACGTGAACTGGTGAAGATGCTGGCCGCCATCGCGCGCCAGGGCATGACGCTGGTGCCCATGTCGGTCTATTTCAACGATCGCGGCAAGGCCAAGGTCGAGATCGGCGTGGCCAAGGGCAAGAACAAGGGCGATAAGCGTGAGACGGAGAAGGAACGCGACTGGCAGCGCGACAAGGCCCGCCTCATGCGGGCGCGGGGGTAACCCCCTGCGCCTATTGCGTCACACCGCTGCAATATTAACCAGCCGTTAAGCGTCCTTACCTTCCCAAGCTTCCCGGATAAGATATCGTTTTCCCGTGGCACGCTTATTCCGAATTCGGAAGGGCGGCGAAAATGACGTCGGGAGAAGAACTCATGGGGAAGCAGTGGCTTAAGGTTGGTACGGCATTGGCCGGATTCCTGACCGTGACGGGGGGCGTCCAGGCGCAGCAGCCCGCTGCCGATGTTGAGGAAATTGTCGTGACCGGTACCCGGCGCGCCGACCGCACGCTGGCGGAATCGCCGGTGCCGGTGGATGTGATTTCGGCCGGGGAGCTGGAGCGGTCGGGCCTGGGTGAGGTCAACAAGGTGCTGAATGCCCTGGTGCCCTCCTTCAACTTTCCGCAGCCGACCATCACCGACGGTACCGACCATATCCGGCCCGCCACGCTGCGCGGCCTGTCGCCCGACCACACGCTGGTCCTGATCAATGGCAAGCGGCGCCACAATACGGCTTTGCTGAACCTGAACGGGTCGGTTGGACGCGGGTCCACGGGCGCCGATCTGAATTCGATTCCCGCCTCGGCCATCCGCCGGATCGAGGTGCTGCGCGACGGCGCGGCTGCACAGTACGGGTCCGACGCCATCGCCGGCGTGATCAACATCATCCTGCGCGACAATAATGAGGGCGGGTCGGCCTTCGCCTCCTACGGCCAGACCTATGAAGGGGACGGCGACGTCTATCATTTTGCCTCCAATGCCGGGGCCACCATCGGCAATGGTGGCTATCTGAACCTGACCGCCGAGTATCGCGACCGTGCGCATACCAACCGTCAGGCCGCCGACAGCCGTCAGCAGTACAATAATCTTGCCGGTGGTGTTCCCGACCCGCGTGAGGCGACCATCAACCGCACCGACAATTTCTGGTATGGCGACAGCGACGTCACCGATTACAATGTCGTCTATAATCTGGGCCTGCCGCTGGGCGGGGCCGAGCTTTACTCCTTCGGCAATTACAACAAGCGTGAAGGCAAGGCCGGGGCCACCTGGCGCCGTCCGCGCGACCCCAACAATGTCCGCGCCATCTATCCCAACGGTTTCCTGCCCTTCATCACGTCGGACATTGACGACATGTCGGTGGCGGTCGGCGTGAAGGGCGATGCGGGGGAGACGCGGTACGACATTTCCGGCACCTATGGCCGCAACGACTTCCCCTTCAGTGTGGAAAACACCCTGAACGCCACCTACGGCACCAACAGCCGCCGCAGCTTCTATGCCGGTGATCTGCTCTATACCCAGGGCGTGATCAATGCCGACGCCTCACGCGATGTCGATGTCGGCCTGCCGTCGGCCCTCAGCGTCTCTGCCGG
>JAIXTS010000488.1 GCA_027483805.1 Azospirillum sp.
GATGCTGGAGAAGTATAACAGCGCCTGGGCGGGTTCGGTCGACCCCGCCTATCAGGACTATGCTTACTGATCCCGATCCGGCTCAACCCTGAGCGATGGTCAGTGTTAAGGCGACCCGCACGCGCCGTGCGGGGGCGTCGGCGCCCGTCGGCGCCCGTCGGCGCCTTGGGGCGGCAACAAGATTGCCGCCCGTCATGTCCTCCGGCAATTCCGTTGTCGCCCTGGACTAATTTAGTTACAATGCCGCGATGTTGGGCATGCGAGATGCGGCCAGGGTGAAGGACGCACCGAGTTGAACATCCGCTTCGGGGAATTCACCGACAAGGCGCTGGAACAGGAATTCCGTTCAGCGACCATGATGCGGGAGGTGCGGCGGCTTCGGATCGGGCTGCTGACCCTGATGCTTTTCCGCATCATTCCCATCGCCTTCGACTTCTATCATCTGCCGCTGGACCAGGTGATAGGCCAGTTTCTGCCGTTGCGCAGCGCCATGCTGCTGCTGTCCCTGGTCATCCTGGTCCTGCCGGCCAAGCCGCAATTCTACACCATCCGGCATGTCGGCATCATGGTGCTGCTGACGGGCGTGTTCGCGATCAATGGCACCGGCCCCCTCTGGTCCGCAGAGGCGCAGACCCCGCTGGGGCTCAGCTTGCAGGTCACCATCATCGTAATCATGAATTACGTGCTGCTGCCCACCCGGCTGTCCTGGATGCTTGCCTGGGGCGTGGCTGCCAGCCTGTTCCATGTGATGGTCGTCCTGCCGCTGACGGGGCCGACGCCGCTGCAGATGAAAATGGCCATGGCCATGCTGCTGACCGCCAATATCGCCAGCGCATTCGTGACATCGCAGCTGTCCAGCCTGCAGCGGCGGGATTATCTGCATCTGCGGCAATTGGAGCGGGCGAATCGCGACCTGCGGGAACGGGAGGCGGTGATCGCCGAACAGCGCGACCGCCTGACCCAGCATGTTCAGGCGCTGGAGGAGGCGCAGCAGCGGCTGCTGGGCACCCGGGATGAGCTGGTGCGCGCCGAGAGGCTGGCGGCCCTGGGCGGCATGGTGGCCGGTGTCGCGCATGAGTTGAACACCCCGGTCGGAATCGCGCTGACCGCCATCACCCATGTCGAAGATGGGATCGCCGAGCTGGACCAGATGGTCGCCGCCGGAAAACTGACCCGTTCGAAGCTGGGCGAATATCAGGACATGCTGCGGGAAAGCGCGCAGCTGGTGCATGTCAATATCGCGCGGGCCGCCGAACTGGTGCAAAGCTTCAAACAGGTGGCCGTCGATCAGGCCAGCGAGGAACGGCGCACCTTCCTGCTGCGCCAATATATTGACGAGGTCCTGGCCAGTCTGGCCCCCCGCCTGCGCCGGGAACCGCACCTCATCAGCTTTGACTGTCCGGCCGACCTGGAGATGGATACCTATCCTGGCGCCTTGTTCCAGGTTCTCACCAACCTGCTGATGAATGCCGTCATCCATGCTTTCGAACCCGGCCAACGGGGCGCCATCACCCTGACGGGCCGGGCGCTGCCCGATGACCGGGTGGAACTGCAATTCCGCGACAATGGGCGCGGCGTCAGCCCGGACCATCTGGCGCGCCTGTTCGAACCGTTCTTCACCACCAATCGCGCCCGTGGCGGATCGGGGCTGGGGTTGCATATCGTCTATAACCTTGTAACCCAATCGCTGAAGGGTCGGATCAGCGTGACCTCGGTTGAAGGTGAGGGAACCTGCTTCATCCTGACCCTGCCGCGCCACCTGCCCAAGGTCGAGATGATACCCGCAGCGCTGGAAACGGCCTGAGACCAGCGGCTTGAAGTGCCCGTGGGTCGGCATTTCAGGCGTCGTCGGTATGGGCCGGCGCCGATGCCGGGAATCAGCCACCTCTGCTTGCGCGGCTGTTGCTGTCAGCAAACCAATTTCATAGGATGCCGCGCAGGTTGCGCACCGTGCGACCACCATGGAAAGGCACCCTTCGCCCAAATGTTGAGGTTCGGGGAATTCGCTGATCGGGCGATGGAACGGGATTTCCGCCAGCATGTGCTGGACGCGGATGCACGGGGCCTGCGTCGCAACCTTGTGGCTTTGGCCGTCTTCTACCTGCTGGCCGCGTCGCTGGACTTTGTGTATTTCTCTCGCGAAACCGTCTTTACCTTGATGATGCCCCTGCGTGGGGTTGTCTATGTGCTGATCGTCGCCACCATGCTGGTGCCGGTGCGGGCCGGGCTGGTGGGGCTGCGCCATGGTATGGTGATGCTGACGCTCAGCTATATCTGGGCGCTCACCTCCTATGGGGCGCTGGTGATCGAGGGGTTCCAGGTCGGGCTGACGGTCGGTTTCTTCGTGATGATCGTCGTACTGATGAATTATCTGTTCCTGCCGACGCGGGTGATTTTCCAGATCCCCTGGGGCGTGGCGGCCAGCGGCGTCTATATCGGCATCTTCATGCCGGCCTCGGGATCGACCCCGTCGCAGATCAGCACCACCATCGTCATGCATTCGCTGGCGAATATCTTCGGTGGTTTCACGGCCTATCAGCTGTCGACCCTGCGCCGGATGGAGTTCCAGCGGCTGCGGGCGCTGCAGGCCGAACAGGCGCGGCTGGTCGATGCCAATGCCGAACTGTCACGGCGCGAGGGGATCATCGCCAGCCAGCGCGACCAGCTGGCCCAGAAGGTGGTGGAGCTGGAGGAGGCGCAGCACCAGCTGGTGGAGACCCGCGACAGCCTGGCCCAGGCGGAAAAGCTGGCCAGCCTGGGCAGTCTGGTGGCCGGGGTGGCGCATGAGCTGAACACCCCCATCGGCATCGCCCTGACCGCCATCACTCATCTTGAAGATGGGGTCACGGCCCTGGACAAGGTGGTGGCGCATGGCAAGCTGACCCGCACGCAGCTGGCGGACTATCAGGACATGCTGCGCGACAGTTCCCGGCTGGTCCATGCCAATATCGGCCGCGCGGCCGAACTGGTGCAGAGCTTCAAGCGGGTGGCGGTGGATCAGGCCAGCGCCGAACGGCGGGATTTCCTGCTGGGCGCCTATATCGACGAGGTGCTGCAAAGCCTGGCGCCGCGCCTGCGCGGGGAACCGCACCGGGTGCAGGTGGAATGCCCGCCCGGCATCTATATGGACAGTTTTCCAGGGGCTCTGTCACAGGTGCTGACCAACCTGCTGATCAATGCCCTGATCCATGCCTATGAGCCGGGATGGGCCGGCACCATCACCATCCAGGCGCGCGAAATGCCCGGTGATCAGGTGGAATTGCGGTTCCGCGATGACGGACGCGGCGTGGCGCCCGAACATCTGAACCGCCTGTTCGAACCGTTCTTCACCACCAACCGGTCGCGTGGCGGATCGGGCCTGGGCCTGCATATCGTCTATAATCTGGTAACCCAGTCCCTGCTGGGCAGCATCGCCGTTGCATCCGCCAAGGGGGAGGGGACCTGTTTCACCATGGTGCTGCCCCGCCATCTGCCGGTGATGATGGCGGCGGGGACCGCGTAGGTCAGGTCGGGCCGCAGGCGAGCCCTGACAAAGCAGGGTGGCTTTGGCCGTCAGGGCAAGGGCTGTCGCCCTCGACCTGACCGACGTCATGTGCTGCCGCCGCCTCGGTATCACGCCAGCTGCTGCTGGATCGCGGCGGTCTTGATGGCCTTTTGCAGCTTTTCGAAGGCCCTCACCTCGATCTGACGCACACGTTCGCGGCTGATGCCGTAATGCTGCGACAGGTCTTCCAGCGTTGTCGGCTCCTCACGCAGGCGGCGCTCGATCAGGATATGGCGCTCCCGCTCGTTCAGGCCCTTCATGGCGCCGGCCAGCAGGGCCTTGCGCTTGTTCAGTTCCTGTTGGTCGCCCAGGCGGATTTCCTGGCTTTCGCGTTCATCGACCAGCCAGTCCTGCCACTCCCCCTCGCCATCAATGCGCAGGGGCGCGTTCAGGGAATGGTCCGATGCGGCCAGACGCTGGTTCATGGAGACAACATCGGCTTCGGGCACATCCAGCGTGGTGGCGATCTTGGTCACCACCTCCGCGGGCAGGTCACCATCGTCGATGGCCTGCATCTGGCCCTTCAGTTTGCGCAGATTGAAGAACAGCTTCTTCTGCGCCGCCGTGGTGCCCATCTTCACCAGCGACCAGCTATGCAGGATATATTCCTGGATGGCCGCCCGGATCCACCACATGGCGTAGGTGGCCAGACGGAAGCCGCGATCGGGTTCGAAACGCTTCACGGCCTGCATCATGCCGACATTGCCTTCGGAGATCAGTTCCGAGACGGGCAGGCCGTAGCCGCGGTAGCCCATCGCGATCTTCGCCACGAGGCGCAGATGGCTGGTCACCAGGCGGTGGGCGGCCTTGGTATCTTCATGCTCACGCCAGCTCTTGGCCAGCATATATTCCTCACCCGGTTCCAGCATCGGGAACTTGCGGATTTCCTGGAGATAGCGGCTGAGGCTGCTTTCCGAGCTGACGACCGGAATGGCGGGAACGGA
>JAIXTS010000118.1 GCA_027483805.1 Azospirillum sp.
ACCGTTCGTCCATGCTGGCCACCATTGGGGTGGACAGCGTGGACGCCCTGTTCCGTGACGTGCCCGACCATGCCAAGCTGCCGGGCAAGATCGCCGGCCTGCCCGACCATAAGGGCGAGTTGGAGGTAGAACGCTACCTCTCCCGCCTGGCCGCCAAAAATGTCACGGCCTCTTCCGTGCCGTTCTTTGTGGGGGCCGGTGCCTATAAGCACCATGTGCCCGCCTCGGTCGATCAGATCCTGCTGCGCGGTGAGTTCCTGACCAGCTATACGCCGTATCAGCCGGAAGTGACGCAGGGCACGCTGCAATATCTGTTCGAATTCCAGACCCAGGTGGCCCTGCTGACCGGCATGGATGTGGCCAACGCCTCCATGTATGACGGGGCGACGGGCACGGCAGAGGCCGTCCTGATGGCCGCCCGCGTCAATAAGCGCAACAAGGTCATCCTGTCCGGCGGTCTGCATCCGCATTACCGCGAAGTCGTGGAAACCACCTGCGGCGTCATGGGCATGGATATCCGCGCCCAGGCCCCGGATTGGAAGAATGCCGAGGACCTGTCGGCCCTGCTGGATGCGGAGACCGCTTGCGTCGTTGTCCAAACCCCGTCCCTGTTCGGCCATCTGCGCGACTTCACGGCGCTCTGCGATGCTGCCCACGCCAAGGGCGTGATGGTCATTGTGGTGGTGACGGAGGTTGTGTCGCTGGGCCTGCTGCCGTCCCCCGGCTCCATGGGGGCGGACATTGTTGTCTGCGAGGGCCAGAGCATCGGCAATGGCCTGAATTTCGGCGGGCCTTATGTCGGCCTGTTCGCCACGCGCGACAAATATGTGCGTCAGATGCCGGGCCGCCTGTGCGGTCAGACGGTGGATGCCGATGGCAAGCGCGGTTTCGTGCTGACGCTCTCGACGCGGGAGCAGCATATCCGCCGCGAAAAGGCGACGTCGAACATCTGCACCAATTCCGGCCTGTGTGCGCTGGCCTTCACCATCCACCTGTCGCTGCTGGGCGAACAGGGTCTGGTGCATCTGGCCCGCATCAACCACGCCAATGCCGTGACCCTGGCCGACAAGCTGTCCGCCATCAAGGGCGTCAGCGTCGTCAATGACGGGTTCTTCAACGAGTTTACGGTGAAGCTGCCCAAGAAGGCGGCAAAGGTGGTCGCCAAGCTGGCGGCCAAGGACATCCTGGCCGGCGTGCCGGTCAGCCGCCTGTACCCGGATGTGGAAGGGCTGGACGATCTGCTGCTGATCGCCGCGACGGAGATCAACAGCCTGGAAGATATGGACGCGCTGGTGCGCGGCCTGGAGGAGGTTCTCTGATGGCCATGAATAATCAGGGTCGCGACAGCACCCCCCATTCCGTGTCCGTCACGGGCGAGGTCGTCACCTTCACCGGCAACAAGGCGTTGCAGCAGGAAGAGGCGCTGATCTTCGAACTGGACAATCCCGGTGCGGTTGGTGTGGACCTGCCCGAACCGGTGACCACGAAGACGCGCCTGGGTGGCCTGTCGGCCCGCGCCGGTGTAGGCCTGCCGCAGATGGCCGAACCAGACGTGGTGCGCCATTACACGCGCCTGTCCCAGAAGAACTTTGCCATCGACACGACCATGTACCCGCTGGGGTCGTGTACGATGAAGCATAACCCGCGCCTGAACGAGAAGATGGCCCGCCTGCCGGGCTTTGGCGATATCCACCCGATGCAGCCGGTTGAAACCGTGCAGGGTGCGCTGGAACTGATCGATCAACTGGCCTATTGGCTGAAGACCCTGACCGGCATGCCCGCCGTCGCCATGTCGCCGGGCGCCGGCGCGCATGGGGAGCTGTGCGGCCTGATGGCCATCCATGCCGCCCTTGACGCCCGGGGCGAAAGCCATCGCCGCCGCGTGCTGGTGCCCGAATCGGCCCATGGCACCAACCCGGCCACCGCCGCCTTCTGCGGCTTCACCGTCGATACCATCCCGGCGGAAGAAAATGGCCGCGTCAGTGTGGAGGCCGTGAAGGCCAAGCTGGGCGATGACGTCGCCTGCATCATGCTGACCAATCCCAATACCTGCGGCCTGTTCGAACCGCAGATCAAGGAAATCGCCGACGCGGTCCATGCCGCCGGCGGCTATTTCTACTGCGACGGCGCCAATTACAACGCCATCGTCGGGCGCGTGCGTCCCGCCGACCTGGGCGTGGATGCCATGCATATCAACCTTCACAAGACCTTCTCCACCCCGCATGGCGGTGGCGGTCCGGGTTCCGGCCCGGTGGTTCTGTCCGATGCGCTGGCGCCCTTTGCCCCCCTGCCCTTCGTGGTGCATGGCAAGGACGGCTTTACCCTGGTCGAACATGCCAAGGATGCCGGCGACGCCCAGCCGTTTGGCCGCCTGAAGGGTTTCCACGGACAGATGGGCATGTTTGTGCGGGCGCTGTCCTATATGCTGTCACATGGGGCCGATGGCCTGCGGCAGGTGGCCTCCGATGCCGTGCTGAACGCCAATTATGTGCTGGCCAGCCTGAAGGATGTGATGTCGGCCTCGTTCGAGGGCCCGTGCATGCACGAAGCCCTGTTCGATGACCGTTTCCTGAAGGGCACGGGCGTCACGCCCTTGGACTTCGCCAAGGCGATGATCGATGAGGGCTATCACCCGATGACCATGTATTTCCCCCTGGTCGTCCATGGCGCCCTGCTGATCGAGCCGACAGAGACCGAGTCGAAGCGCACCCTGGATACGTTCATCGGCACCATGCGGCACCTGGCGGAAAAGGCCAAGGCCGGCGATCTGGCCCATTTCCAGGCCGCCCCCCGCCTGACCCCGCGCAAGCGCCTGGACGAAACCCAGGCCGCCCGCAAGCCGGTGCTGCGCTGGGTGAAGCCAACCCCGCTCCTGCCGGCGGCACAGGCGGCCGAGTAATCACCTTGCCAAGGCGGGCCGGTGGGGACCCGAAAGGGAAACCACCGGCCCTCTTTTCATCGCCTTTGTTTCACCGTGATGAAGTCATCGCGTGATTTGTCGTGGCATGCGGAGTATATTCACTCCCCATGCGCTTTTCCTTGCCGCACCTTGTGCACCCCTTGCCAGCCCTTGCCGCTATCCTGGCCCTGACCGCCGGGAGCTTGCAGGCGCGCGCGCGTGAACTGACGCCGGCGGAGCGCGACAGGCCCATCGTCATCGCCTCCGACCCGTGGTGTCCCTATGCCTGCGATCCGGATGCGGATGGGCGCGAAGGCTATATGGTCGATCTGACACGCGAGATATTTGAAGGACTTGGCTTCAAGGTCGACTACCGTGTCGTCAACTTTTCGATGATGAAACGTATGGCCAAGGATGGCAGCGCCACAGCCGTGCCCGGCATGGCCTCCACCATGGATGGGGCCGTGGTGCTGCCGGACTTGGCCCAGGGCAACTCCGCCAACGCTGTCGCCCTGCCCCGCACCCATAGCTTCACCTTTGCCAAACCGCAGGATTTCGAGCGGTACCGCCTGGGCGTGATCAAGGATTACGATTATGGCGGCACCTTACAGGAGTATGTTGACCAGAATATCCAGAACCCGGATCGGATTTTCGTTTTGAGCGGCTTTGGGTATTCTCACCTGGTTCAGGGCCTGCGCATGCTGTCAGCGGGCCGTATTGACATGCTGCTGGACGACCATAATGTCCTGCGTTGGCAGGTGCGGCGTATGGGCATGCAGCAGCAGCTGGCGACTCGGTCGCTGAAGGATGATGCCGACCTGTTTGTCGGCTTCTCCCAGAACGATCCCCGCGCGCCCGAACTGGCCCGCATCATGGCGGAGGGAACCAGGCGTATGCGGGAGAATGGCAGGCTGGCCGCCATCATGCGCAATTATGGATTGGAAGAGCAGGCGGCATTGCTCTCCAACTGATTTTGGTCGCAACGATCTGGCGGCTTCTCTACGCTCCTGCACTTTGGGGGCCGGTGTTCTGTCCCGGCATCGTAAGAGATATTTCATGAAATCCGGAAATTCGGTTCTCACCGCCTGCGGCACCACGATTTTTGAAGTGATGTCGCGACTGGCTGATCAGCACAAGGCCATCAATCTGGGCCAGGGCTTTCCCGACGGGAACGGCCCGCCCGATGTGGTGGCTGCGGCCGCATCCTATCTGGCCGATGGCTGGAACCAGTATCCGCCCATGCCGGGCCTGGCCGCCCTGCGCCAGGCGGTCGCCGCCCACAATGCCCGATTCTACGGGCTCGATGTCGATTGGGCGACCGAGACGCTGGTGACCAGCGGGGCGACAGAGGCGCTGGCCGCCTGCCTGTTCGGCCTGTTGGAGCCGGGGGACGAGGTGGTCCTGTTTCAGCCCCTGTATGATAGCTACGCCCCCATCATCCGCCGCGCCGGCGCCATTGCGCGCTTCGTCAATCTGAAGGCCCCCGACTGGTCCTTCAGCGCCGACGACCTGGCACTGGTGTTCAATGACAGAACCAAGCTGGTGCTGATCAACAATCCGCAGAATCCAGCGGGTAAGGTCTGGACACAGGACGAACTGTCGCTGCTCTCCGCCTTCATCATGCGCCATGACACCATGGCCCTGTGTGACGAGGTCTATGAACACCTGGTCTTTGACGGGCGGCGGCACATCCCGCTGATGTCCCTGCCCGGCATGCGCGACCGCACCTTGCGTATCGGGTCAGCGGGTAAGACCTTTTCGCTGACAGGCTGGAAGGTCGGTTATGTCACCGGTCCCGCCACCTTGCTGGCCCCTGTCATCAAGGCACACCAGTTCCTGACCTTCACCACCCCGCCGAATTTGCAGCATGCAGTGGCCTTGGGACTGAACAAGGATGACACCTACTTCGCCGGGTTGGCGGCCGACATGGCGCGTCGACGTGATTTCCTGGCGGCGGGGCTGCGTGCGGCGGGTTTGGTGGTGCTGCCCTGCGCCGGTACCTATTTCCTGACCGTCGATCTGGCGGCCAGTGGCATCGCCATGGATGACCGCACCTTCTGTCTGCATCTGACGGAAAAGGTCGGGGTGGCGGCCATTCCCATCAGCGCCTTTTTCGAGGTCGATGCGCCCACGCACCTCGTCCGCTTCTGCTTCTGCAAGCGGGATGAGGTGCTGGCGGAGGCCGTAAGGCGGCTGGCGGCGGGGATCGTTTGATCCCTTACGCCAACTCCTCCACCCCATCCCGCGACAGGCGGAACACCCGATCCTGCGGCACGGGCAGGCGGCAGGCCTGATCCGGGTTCAGGCCGGCATAATGGGCGCGCAGGATGCGCCCGCTCATCCCGTGAGAGATGGCGATGGTGGGGCGGTCGACCTCGGCAACAAAACCCAGCAACCGGTTGCGCACCCCCTCATACCGTTCCCCATTGGGGGCCAGGAACTGCCAGCCATGGGGGCCGTGATTGGCCAGCCAGGGGTTGGCCGCCTCAATCTCCACTCGCGTCATGCCTTCCCAGTCGCCGAACGACACTTCGGCCAAACGGGCGTCCAGCGTGACCGGCAGGTGCAGATGGCGGTTGATGATGCGTGTCGTCTCCTGCGTGCGGCCCAGAGGGCTGGACACCAGTCGCACCATGTCGCGCCAACCGGGAATGTCGTCCATCAGCCGCCTAAGGATGGCGCCTACCTGATCGGCCTGGGCGCGGCCCCGGTCCGTCAGGTCGCTGTCCATCTGTCCCTGGCAGCGTGCCGCCACGTTCCAATGCGTCTGACCATGCCGGACCAGCAGGATGGGGTGGCCCGCAATCAGGCGGGCTTCAGCGTGCATATCCATTTAAATCAGGGCCACTTCACTTCCGGTGGCAGGGACATCAGGATGGCTTCGATATTGCCGCCGGTCTTCAGCCCGAACAGGGTGCCGCGGTCATGCAGCAGGTTGAATTCGACATAGCGGCCCCGGCGGACCAGCTGATGGTCGCGCTGTGCCTCGTTCCAGACCGCGTGCATGCGCCGCGCCACGATGCGCGGATAGACATCCAGAAAGGCCTGGCCCACGGCGCGGGTGAAGGCAAAATCCGCCGCCCAGTCGCCGGTATCCAGCTGATCATAGAAAATGCCGCCCACGCCGCGCGGCTCGTTCCGGTGCGGCAGGAAGAAGTAGCGGTCGCACCATTCCTTGAACCGGGCGTAGTAATCATCGCCATGGGCGTCGCAGGCGCCCTTCAGGGCGGCATGGAAATCGGCCTTGTCCTGTTCGGTTTCCACCCCGTCCAGGAACATGGGTGTCAAATCGGCTCCACCGCCGAACCAGCTCTGGCTGGTCACCAGCATGCGGGTATTCATATGGACCGCCGGCACCAGCGGGCTTTGCATATGCGCCACCAGGCTGATGCCGCTGGCCCAGAAATGTCCATCCTCCCCCGCACCCGTGATGGCGCCCCGGAATTCGGGGGAGAAGGTGCCATGAACCGTGGAGACATTGACCCCCACCTTTTCGAAGACACGGCCCTTCATGACGCTCATCACGCCGCCGCCGCCTTCGGCCCCATCATGGTTCGGCCGCTCCCACGCCTTGCGCTCGAATCGCCCGGCCGGCAGGCCGGCATGCGGACCCCTGACCAGTTCATCTTCCAGCCGCTCGAACGTGGCGCAGATCTGGTCACGCAGGCTTTCGAACCAGGCTTTGGCCTGGGCTTGACGGTCGGCCAGGATGTCGGGCGACGGCAGGGGTGTCGGCATGGGCGGGTCCGGGGGACAGAGGCACGGGTCTTAACGGTTTAACCGTTCCCGCCGCCGCTGGAAATGATTGTTTGGACGTCCGGGGTGTCAACCTGCCTTAACACTTCCCCCAGCACCATGGCGGCCGCGATGGCAACGTTCAGTGACCGGGTGCCCGGTCGCATGGGGATCAGCACGCGCAGGTCGGCGGCATCATGCACATCATCCGGCACGCCCGCACTTTCACGGCCCAACAGCAGGATATCGTCAGGCTGATAGGTTACTTGCGTATAGGGCACGGCGGCCCGCGTGGTCAGCAGGACCAGACGCCCACGCCTTTGCGCCCGGAACGCCGCCCAGCTGAGATGGCGGGTCACGTCGGCATGGTCGGCATAATCCATGACAGAGCGTTTCATGCGCTTGTCATCCAGGATGAAACCGCAGGGCTCGATGATATCCAGCCCGACGCCGGTACAGGCGCCAAGACGCATCAGGGTTCCGGCATTCTGCGGAATGTCGGGCTGGTAAAGGGCGAGGCGGGGCAAGGTGTTAACTTTAGGTCAGCACATCCAGATACATGCCCCGGCGATACCGGGCCGGCAGGCGCAGCATGCCATCCACGATCAAGGCCGCCAGTTCCTTGGCATTGGGCCAGCGGTTGCCCGGCCGTCCCATCGGGATGGGTCGGCCACCGGGGCCTGTGACGGCAAGAACACCACGCCGCCCGCCACCCTCAATAACGCTGCCGCCCAGGCCCGTGGGGCCGGCAGACGACGGATTCATGCGTGTATCGACCATGGGATGGCGTCCAGGTTGGAAATGACGGAACTCATCCTATAAGGAAAGGACGCGGCACGGAAGGGGTCACCGCTGCGGCTGCATGGCGGAAATGCTGATCTCCGCCCCCGCCCTTGGGCTTGACTCTGCTCCCCCCCTCGTTTATCAACGCGGCTTCGTTGGTTGGGGGAGACCCTGACCGGCAAGGTCTTTTTCGTCTTAGGTGCGCCCCGGTTCTGGTTCCGTGGCCGCCAGCAGCAAGAGAATAGGTGCTTCCATGTCCCGCAAGTGCGCCGTGACCGGCAAGGGTGTGCAGACCGGTAACAACGTCTCCCACGCCAACAACAAGTCCCGCCGGCGCTTCCTGCCGAACCTGCAGGAAACCTCGCTGATGTCCGACGCGCTGGGCCGCATGGTCCGTCTGCGCCTGTCGACCAACGGCATCCGCACCATCGAGCACAAGGGTGGCCTGGACGCAGCATTGCTGGACATCGCCGATACCAAGCTGGATGTCGATGCCCGCAAGGTGAAGAAGCAGATCCAGAAGGTCCTGGCCGCCAAGACCGCCGCCTGATCGGCGTCTGTCGGTTCCAGGTTCGCTGCTGACGGTATCGTCGGCCCCGCGAGACACCCGGTCGGGTTGTTTCGCGGGGCCGCTGCCGTTTGATGTGGTGTACCTTCCTATGCCCGCCCTTCGGGACCGCCCCCATGTCCTTGTCACCCGCCGACCTGATCGCCCTTTTGAACGCGGTGCCGCCAGAGGCGCTGCTGCTGCTCCAGGCCCTGTTCTGCTTCGGCACGATCCTGGTGATGGTGCGGCTGTTCGGGGCGCCGGGCCTTTATCTCTACATCGCCACCGCGGTCATCGCGGCGAATGTGGAGGTATTGAAGGCGGTGCAGTTCGGTTTTTATGACCATCCGGTGGCCATGGGCACGGTCCTGTTCGGCTCCACCTATCTGGCGACCGATATCCTGACCGAACATTACGGGCGCGATGCGGCGCGCAAGGCGGTGTTCCTGTCCTTTGCCGCCTATCTTCTGTTCACCCTGTTCATGATCATCACGCTGGGCTATCGCCCCATGACGGCCGAACAGGCCGGCGCCGACATGGCCTGGGCCCTGCCCATGCAGGAGCATATCGCCGCCATCTTCACCCCCGCCCCCGCCCTGTTCGCGGCGGGCATGACGGCGTATTTGACCAGCCAGTTGTTCGACGTCTGGGTCTATCAGCGCATCCGGGGCGCCACCGGCGACCGCCATCTCTGGCTGCGCAACAATGGCAGCACCATGCTGTCCTCGCTCGTCGACAATGTCATCTTCTCCGTCCTGGCCTGGGTCGTCTTCGCCCCCGATCCCGTGGGCTGGGAGGCGCTGCTCTACACCTACATCCTGGGCACCTACGGCCTGCGCGTGGCGCTGTCGATCCTGGACACGCCGTTCATGTACCTGTCCCGGCGCATGGTGCGGCGGGTGGATGGGGTGGCGGTGTGATTGAGCCGTGGGCAGTCTGCTGTTAGCATCAATCCATGGACACGATCCTTCCCCCTACGCCGGAGCCGGTGACCGCCGAACAGCTTCGTGCCGCCCGTTCCCTGCTGCGCATCGCGCAACGGGACCTGGCCGCACGCGCCGGGGTGCCG
>JAIXTS010000381.1 GCA_027483805.1 Azospirillum sp.
ATCCAGCGTCGGTAACTGCCATACCACTAAGGGGATCTGTACGTGGAAGCGACGGAAAGCACCTGGAGCGAAGAGCGCGTTGAAAAGCTGCGCCAGCTTTGGGGTCAAGGCATGAGTGCTAGCGAGATCGCCGAGTTGTTGGGCAACGTTACCCGTAATGCCGTGATCGGCAAGGCCCATCGTCTGGGCCTGTCGGGGCGTCCGTCGCCCATCAAGAAGAAGCCGACCAAAGGCGCCACGATCCTGTCCCTGACGGAGCGTATGTGCAAGTGGCCGGTCGGTGATCCCAAGTCGCCGGATTTCCATTTCTGCGGCAAGCCGTCCTTGAACGGTCTGCCCTATTGCGCAGAACATGCGGCCATCGCCTATCAGCCGGCCCGCAAGCGTGATGATGATCGCAAGCTGGGTGTCGCCTGAGCTTCCTGATCAAAAGAAGATGAATAAAGCCCCGGCATCTCACAGTGCCGGGGCTTTTTTTTTGGTTATCCGTTTCGCCGCTAAACTATTCGCAAGTAATTGTAGTGCAAATGGATAGTTTCCCGGATGTCAACCTTGGCAACCGTCACTGTTAAAAACCAGTTAATATTTGAGGCGCACGCTTTATCCCAGGCGACGAATCGCTGGATAAAAATGGGGGCGTGCCATGTCTTTCCGTCTTTGCGATCTGCCCGTGATGGTCAAGCTTTGTCTTGCCTTCGGTATTGTCATTGGTGTCGTCGCTGCGTCTGGTGTGGGTATCACCGGGTTCCTGAACCGCACGCGTGAGGCGGTCGATCTCAACACCCAAAGTCATCAGGTGCTGGACAAGGTCTCCACCCTGCAGATCGCCGTGCAGCAGCAGGAAAGTGCCCTGCGCGCCTTCCTGGCAACGGGCGACAAGGCGTTCCTGGCGCCGATGGCACCGGCCCGTCTCCGCTTCGATCAGGCGATGGACGAGGCCCTGCACCTTACCGCGCAGGACCCGTTTACGCAGTCACAGCTTCGGACCGTGGCAATGGCCGCAGCGGAGTGGCAGAAGAATGTTGCTGAACCTGAGATTGCGCTGGCCAGTCAGGCCGGCGGTCTGCAGGCGGCCCGCGACATGGTGGCCAGCCATGTCAGTGCCCCCATCATCGACAAGCTCCGCCAAGGGTTGACCGCCTCGGAAGCCAATGAGCGCGGGCACCTTGAACAGCGGACGGTGGTCGCGGACACCGGCCTGGACAGCATGCTCAGTGTTCTGTGGTCGGTGATCGGGGCTGCGGCCCTGGTGGCCGCGCTTTGTGCCGTGTCATTGGCCCGGACCCTCTTTGTGCCATTGACCCATGTCAGCCGGGCCTATTCTGACCTGTCCGACGGTGCGCCGACCCGCCCCTTCGCCTGGAGCCGGCGCGATGAGATCGGCCGCATCGCCACCGCCTTCGACACGCTGCGCGGCAAGGTGGCTCAGGCCTTTGCCCAGGCGCAGATGATCGACGATGCCCCGCTGGGGGTGATGACCTGCGATCCCAACGATGATTTCCGCATCAACTATATGAACAAGCGCAGCCTGGAAGTGCTGAAGACTGTGGAGAAGCTGCTGCCCTGCAAGGTGGAGGATATGGTGGGTCAGTCCATCGACATCCTGCACAGGCATCCCGAACATCAGCGCCGCCTGCTGTCCAACCCCGCCAATCTGCCGCATCGCACCAAGATCAAACTGGGGAACGAGGTGATGGATCTGCGCGTCACGGCCATCCATGACAGCGAAGGCCGCTATGTGTCGCCCATGCTGACCTGGTCGCTGGTCACCCGTCAGGTCAACCTGACCAATGATTTTGAGACGAATGTGAAGGGTGTCGTCGATCTGGTGACCCAGGCGGCGGAGGAGATGAAGCGGGCGGCCGACTCCCTGTCCACCACTGCCGGCAGCGCCAGCAGCCAGTCGACCGCTGTTGCCGCCGCCGCAGAAGAGGCCAGCGCCAATGTCGCCGCCGTGGCCAGCGCGACCGAGGAACTGGCGGCTTCCATTCAGGAGATCGGCCGTCAGGCCGAAGCGTCCAACACCCGGACCAGTCAGGCCGTGGCAGAGGCGACCCAGGCCGACCTATTGATGCGCCAGTTGACGGAAAGCGCCCAGGAAGTGGGTGAGGTGGTGGAACTGATCAAGGCCATCGCCAGCCAGACCAACCTGCTGGCCCTGAATGCCACCATCGAGGCGGCGCGCGCCGGTGAGGCCGGCAAGGGCTTCGCGGTCGTGGCCGGTGAAGTGAAGGGCCTGGCCACCCAGACGGCACAGGCCACCGACCGAATCCGGCAGAAGGTGGAGGAAATCCAGGTCTCGTCCAACCGCGCCGGCTCGGCCCTGCGCGGCATGACGGACATGATCCGCGACCTGCACACGACGGCCACCGCCATTTCCGCGGCCGTGGAACAGCAGCAGGCCGCCACCCGGGAGATCGCCAGCAATATCGCCCAGGCCGCCATCGGTACGCGCGACGTGACCGAACATATCTGTGGCGTCAACCAGGCCACGGGTGAGACAGGGGCCGCCGCCGCACAGGTGCGGGGTTCCGCCGGTGAACTCAGCAAGGGGGCCGGCACCCTGTCGACCCAGGTGGACCGCTTCCTGGTTGAGGCCCGCGCCGCCTGACCGGATACACGCGCCCGATCAGGTGAAAACGGGGCCAGCCGCCAAGGGCTGTCCGGCCCGTTCTTTTGCCGCCATGCGCCATCGGTATGGGGATGGGCCGGAGGAATGCGAACAAAGGCGGAACAAATGACTTGATGTTCCTTTTTTGTTCTGACACTGTGACCTCACGAAAAACGAAGGAGGCTCCCATGAACCGCGCTGCTTACGTTCGTGATTTCCTGGCCATCACCGGCTTCTTTGGCACCATCTACGCATGGTTCGTCGTCGGCGCCGCCCTGGGCGCCTGACGCAGGTTTCATTGTTCTGCTGACTGTGGAACGGTTGCCCCCAATGGGGTGTGATCATCCGTTCCGGTCGATATGCTCCCGCACAGCGGCGAAGACCGACCGGAACATGTCGGTCGTCAGCCGCCCGGTATTGGTGTTGTAGCGGGAGCAGTGATAGCTGTCGAAAAGCCGGACAGTGTCCCGCACATCATGGCGCGCGCCATGGCCGAAGGCAAAATGCGCCGGGCGTCGGCCCAGGGCGGTCAGGGTGCTGGCATGCGATACCGTGCCCAGCGCCACGATGGCGCGCAGGTTGGGCATGGAAGCGATTTCCTGGCTCAGGAAGTCGCGGCAGGTTGCAACTTCGGCCGGGGTCGGCTTGTTTTCCGGCGGAACGCAGCGCGCGGCATTGGTCAGCCGCGTGTCCAGCAGTTCCACCCCATCATCCGGGCGCTTGTCATAGGTGCCATGGGCGAAGCCGAACCGGATCAGCGTATCGTAGAGCAGGTCGCCGGCATAATCGCCGGTGAAGGGGCGGCCCGTCTGGTTCGCCCCATGCAGACCTGGCGCCAGGCCCACAATCAGCAACCGTCCCGACAGCGTGCCGAAGGCCGGGACCGGACCATTGTGATAAGTGGGGAAGGTGAGGCGGTTCTGTCGGCGGAATTCCGCCAGACGGGGGCAGAGGCCACAATCATGCCCCGGCACGGCGGGATGGCCGGCCGGTATCGGATTGCCTGTGATCGCCTGTCGCCCCGCCATGATACCGTCCCCTGTTGCGTTCCTGTCGAAGGGGTATTGGCTGTGGTTGCCCTGGTCAAGGGGAACCGGCCACCGCATGAATTTCCGCCGGGCCGCCCTGCGTGCCCGGCTGTTGTGCCGTGGGGATGCGGGCCTATAATCCGGCGCTTTCCGGGATCGTCGCCAGGATACGACAGGAGAGCCCGCCCGTGAGTTTTGATATCACCCGCGACAGCCAGGGCGCGCCCGTGCCCGTCGGCATCATCATGGGAAGCCAGTCTGACTGGGCCACGATGAAACATGCGGCCACCGTCCTGACGGACCTGGGTGTGCCGTTCGAGGCGCGGATCGTTTCCGCCCACCGCACCCCGCAGCGCCTTTATGATTACGCCCTGTCGGCCAAGGGCCGGGGCATCAAGGTGATCATCGCCGGTGCCGGCGGGGCAGCGCATCTGCCGGGCATGGCCGCGTCGATGACGACGCTGCCCGTGCTGGGTGTGCCTGTCGAAAGCCATGCGCTGAAGGGCCAGGACAGCCTGCTGTCCATCGTGCAGATGCCGGGCGGCGTGCCTGTTGGCACGCTGGCCATCGGCAAGGCCGGGGCCGTCAATGCCGGCCTGATGGCAGCGGGCATCCTGGCCCTGTCGGACGAACGGCTGGACGCCGCCCTGACGGCGTGGCGCACGCGGCAGACGGAGGCCGTGGCCCTGGTTCCCGTGGATGATCCCGCCTGATCCGTTGCGAAAAGCGTGAAGGAAGTGCGACCATGACCCTGATCCCCCCCGGCTCCATCATCGGCATCCTGGGTGCCGGCCAGCTGGGTCGCATGACGGCGCTGGCCGCCGCGCGCCTGGGCTACAAGGTGCATGTCTTTGCGCCGGAAAGCATGGACAGTTCCTGCGGCCAGGTGGTGGCCCACCATACCCAGGCCGGCTGGCATGATCTGCGCGCGCTTGCCCGTTTCGCCGATGATGTGGATGTCATCACGCTGGAATGGGAGAATGTGCCCACATACGCCGTGGACTTCCTGGCCCGTCATATCGGTGTGCATCCTGGCGCCAATGTCCTGGCGGTGGCCCAGGACCGGGTGGCGGAAAAAAGTTTCGCCAACAAGCTGGGCATCGGCACCGCGCCCTTCCGCGCCGTCCACACCCCGGACGAGCTGAAGCGGGCGGTGGCGGAGATCGGGCTGCCGGCCATCTTGAAATCCACCCGCATGGGCTATGACGGCAAGGGTCAGTTGCGCCTTAATCCCGGTGACGACCTGACCGGTGCCTTTGATGCCATCGGCAGCGATGAAGCCATCCTGGAAGGTTTTGTCGATTTCGAGCGGGAGATTTCCGTGGTCACGGCCCGACGGGCCGACGGCACCCTCCTGTCCTACCCGCCCGTGGAAAACCGCCACAAAGCCGGCATTCTGGATACCACCACAGTACCGGCCGCCATTGATCCCGCCCTTGCGGCAGAGGCGGTGCGTGTGGCTGAGCGCATGGCGGACGAACTGAACGTTGTCGGCCTGCTGGCGGTGGAGATGTTCGTGACCCGCGACGGGCGGGTGCTGGTCAATGAAATGGCGCCGCGCCCGCATAATTCCGGACATTGGACCCTCGATTTTGCCGAAACCAGCCAGTTTGAGCAGTTGGTCCGTGCCGTCTGCGGCCTGCCTTTGGGGGCTGTGGGGGTGATCGCCCCCTGTGTGATGACCAACCTGATCGGTGACGATATCGATGCCTGGACATCGATCCTGTCCGAACCGCATGCCCGGCTGCATCTCTATGGCAAGGGGGAGGCGCGGCCTGGCCGCAAGATGGGGCATGTGACCCGGCCGCTCTGATCGCCATCCGGCGAACGGGTGACCGTTGGCGGATAGGCTGCCGCCGATCGCCAGCCCGGCGCAGGAGCGAAACGCGATCTGCCTTGCGCCCCGCGGTGTCGGGGATCGGGATAGCACCCATGCGCCACAATTCGCGCGCGCAACCATGCCGCAGCAAGAATATGGAATTCAGTCACCGCGTCCCTTGTCATGCTGAGGCATGACAAGGGGTATTTCTGGTGGAGGGTTCCATGGATGCGCGCCATGCCGGCCGGTTGGTCCTGGTGGCCGCCGGGCTGTCGGGATTTCTGGTCCTGTCCGGATGCGGCAAGGGCGGGCAGGGGGCCGGTGCGCCCCCCGCGGCACCGCAGGTCGTCGTTTCACAGCCGCTGAAAAAGAACGTCCAGGAATGGGATGAATATACCGGCCGCTTCGCCGCCCTGGAGGAGGTGGAGATCCGGGCGCGGGTCAGCGGTTATCTGACGGCCGTGAGTTTTAAGGATGGACAGATCGTCTTCAAGGGCGATCCGCTGTTCACCATCGATCCACGCCCCTATCAGGCGGCCGTCGATATCGCGCGCGCCGGGGTGGCGCAGGCCCAGGCATCGGTGCAGCTGGCCCAGCGTGAACTGGACCGGGCCCGCGACCTGCGGCAGACCCAGGCCGTATCGCAGTCGGTCCTGGACAACCGGGCGCAGCAATTGCAAAGCGCCCAGGCCCAGCTTCTGGGCGCCCAGGCACAGGTGCGGGCCGCCGAACTGGATCTGGAATTCACCGCCGTCAAGGCGCCGGTCACGGGCCGCGTGTCCAATCACCGGGTGTCGGTGGGCAATCTGGTCGGTGGCGGATCGGCACAGTCCACGCTGCTGACCACCATCGTTTCGCTGGACCCGATCCAGTTCTATTTCGATGCCGACCAGGCCTCCTATCTGCGTTATGTGCGCCAGTCCCGGTCGGGTGAACGGGTGAGCAGCCGCGACAATCCCAACCCCGTCATCCTGGCCCTGCCGGACGAGCAGGGGTTTGTCCATAAGGGCTATATTGACTTTGTCGATAACCAGATTGATGACGGCACCGGCACCATCCGCGCCCGTGCCCTGTTCGACAATCCCGACATGGTGCTGACACCCGGCATGTTTGCGCGCCTGCGGCTGGTGGGGCGGCCCAATTATGACGGGCTGCTGCTGCCCGATGCCGCCATTGGGACGGATCAGAACCGGCGCTTTGTCTATGTCCTGGACAAGGATAACAAGGCCACCTATCGCGGCGTGACGACCGGCCCGCTGATCGACGGGCTGCGCGTCATCCGTGAAGGGCTGATGGAAACGGACAAGGTGGTGGTGGCCGGATTGCAGCGGGTGAAGCCCGGGGCGCCGGTCACCCCTGTTGAACAGCCGATCCAGCCCGTAGCGGGAGCCACGCCATGAAGATCGGCCGTTTTTTCATCGATCGGCCGGTCTTTGCCGTCGTCCTGTCGGTGCTGTTGCTGGCGGTCGGGTCCATCGCCTATTTTACGCTGCCCGTCTCGCAATATCCGGAGGTGGTGCCCCCCACCGTTACTGTGAATGCCCGCTATCCGGGCGCCAACGCCCAGACCGTGGCCAATACGGTGGCGGCCCCGATCGAGCAGGAGGTAAACGGGGTGGAGGGCATGCTCTACATGTCGTCCAATTCCACCAGCGATGGGCAGATGAACCTGACCATCACCTTCAAGCTGGGCACCGATCTGGACAAGGCGCAGGTGCTGGTCCAGAACCGCGTAGCCGTGGCGGAGCCGCGCCTGCCGGAGGAGGTGCGTCGCAACGGGGTGGTGACGCGCAAGGACAGTCCCGACCTGATGATGGTTGTGCATCTGCTGTCGCCGGACAACACCTATGACCAGCTCTATATCTCCAACTATGCGCTGCTGCGCGTGCGCGATGTGCTGAACCGGTTGGACGGCATCGGCAACATCAACCTTTTCGGTGCGCGCGATTACTCCATGCGTATCTGGCTGGACCCGCAGAAGATCGCCGCGCTCAGCATGACGGCGGGTGAGGTGGTGGCCGCGATCCAGCAGCAGAATGTGCAGGTCGCCGGTGGCGGCCTGGCACAGCCGCCGCTGGATACCCCGCGTGATTACCAGCTGAACATCACCTTGCAGGGCCGTCTGACCGAACCGCAGGAGTTCGAGAACATCATCGTCAAGCATGGCGATGGGGGTCGGATCGTGCGGCTGAAGGATGTGGCGCGGGTGGAACTGGGCGCCCGCGACTATGTGACCAATTCTTTTCTGGATGGAAAGCCGGCCGTCGTGCTGGCCATTTCACAGCTTCCCGGTTCCAATGCCCTGGAAACGGCGGCGCGGGTGCGCGACGCGGTGCAGACCCTGTCCAAGGATTTTCCGCCCGGCCTGGAATACCGAATCGTCTATGACACGACCGGCTTCATCGCCGAAAGCATCCATGAACTGATCAAGACCATTGGCGAGGCCATGGTGCTGGTGGTTCTGGTGGTGATGCTGTTCCTGCAGCGCTGGCGGGCAGCCATCATCCCGGTGCTGGCCATCCCGGTATCGCTGATCGGCACTTTCGCGGTGATGTCGGCGCTGGGCTATTCGGTCAATAACCTGACCCTGTTCGGTCTGGTTCTGGCTGTGGGCATCGTGGTCGATGACGCCATCGTGGTGGTGGAGAATGTGGAGCGTAATCTGTCCTTGGGACATTCTCCCATCGAAAGTGCGCGCATCACCATGGATGAGGTGGGGGGCGCCCTGGTTTCCATCGCCCTGGTCCTGTCCGCGGTCTTTATCCCCACCGCCTTTATCGACGGCATCCAGGGGGCCTTCTACCGGCAGTTCGCGGTGACCATCGCCACCGCCACCCTGATTTCGGCCTTCAATTCCCTCACCCTGTCACCGGCGCTTTGTGCCCGGCTGCTGCGGGCGCATACGCCGGAACATCGGGCGGCCACGGCGCGTCTGGCCATGGTCGGTGCCCTGACGGACCGGTTCTTCACGGGCTTCAACCGGCTGTTCGACCGGATGGCCGATGGTTATGCGCGGCTGGTGTCGCGTCTGACCCGTCTGACCCCCATCATGGTTTGTATCTATGTGCTGCTGATCGCCGCGACGGGTTTCCTGTTCACCCGCATCCCCGGTGGCTTTATCCCGGCGCTGGATCAGGGCTATCTGATCATGGCCATCCAGACGCCGGAGGGCACATCGCTGGCCAACACCACCAAGGTGATCCAGAAGGCGGCGCAGATTGCGCGGGAAACGCCGGGTATCGCGCATACGGTGCAGTTTGCCGGATTTTCCGGCGCCACCCGTACCATCGCACCCAATGCCGGCGCCATCTTCACCCCCCTGGACCCGTTTGAGCAGCGGTTGCCCAAGGGCCTGACCGCCACCGCTGTGCTGCAGAACCTGCAAAAGCGGGTGGCCATGGCCATTCCCGAAGCGCTGATCTTTGTGGTGCCGCCGCCGCCCATTCGCGGGCTTGGCACATCGGGCGGTTTCACCCTGCGTGTGCAGGATGTGGCCAGCGCCGGACCGGCGGCGTTGGAACAGGCGACCTGGGCCCTGGCCCTGGCGGGCAATCAGGTGCCCGGCCTGATCAATGTCTTCACGCCTTTCAGTGCCCGCGCGCCCCAGGTCTATCTGGATGTCGACCGGGTGAAGGCACAGATGCTGGGCGTGCCCATGACATCCGTGTTCCAGACACTGGCTGTCTATCTCGGTTCTGCCTATGTCAACGACACCAACCTGTTCGGGCGCACCTTTCAGGTGACGGCGCAGGCCGATGGTCACTTCCGCCTGGACCCGGAAAATATCGGTCGGCTGGAAACCCGCAATGACCAGGGGCAGATGGTGCCGCTGGGATCGTTCGTGGATTTCCGCTTCGTGACCGGACCGGATCGGGTGCTGCGCTATAACCTGTTCCCGGCGGCGGAATTGCAGGGCAACAACCTGGCCGGGGTCAGTTCGGGTACTGCCATCATCGAGATGGAGAAGGCGGCGGCCACGGCCCTGCCGCCCGGTTTCAAGGCCGAATGGACCGATCTGTCATACCAGGAAAAGAACACGGGCAATTCCGCCCTCTATATCTTCCCGCTCTGTGTGTTCTTTGTCTTTCTGGTGCTGGCGGCCCAGTATGAAAGCTGGTCCTTGCCCTTCGCCATTCTGCTGATCGTGCCCATGTGCCTGCTGTCGGCCGTGGCCGGTCTGATGATGCGGGGCATGGACAATAACATCCTGGCCCAGATCGGCTTTGTCGTGCTGGTCGGTCTGGCCTCGAAGAATGCCATCCTGATCGTGGAGTTCGCCCGCCAGCTGGAGGCGGAGGGCCGCAACCGCTATGACGCGGTGATCGAGGCCTGCCGGCTGCGTCTGCGGCCCATCCTGATGACATCATTTGCCTTCATCCTGGGCGTGGTGCCCTTGATGATCGCGACCGGGGCGGGGGCGGAAATGCGCCAGAGCCTGGGCACCGCCGTGTTTTTCGGCATGCTGGGCGTCACCTTCTTCGGCCTGCTGTTCACGCCGGTCTTCTATGTCATGGTCCGGCGCTTCGCCGGCCGGGACCGCGCGGCCCGTGGCGCTTAGCCAAGCCCATGGATAGGGGCGCCGGCGACTGAGGGACAGGATAGAGTGACCAACGGTCAAGATTTCATGCCGCCGGTATAATACCAAACTGCCGAGGGTTTGACCCTTGGCAGTTTGGAGGCTGGCGACCGCCAGCCCGCCGCTCGTGCGGCGGAAGCCAAGGCGGCGGATGCCGCCGCCCGGCGACTGAGGGAACACAAAATCTCCCTTGATCGGTCACGATCAAGGGAGATTGGTATAAGGGAACGGCCAGATCAATCAATGGAAAAGGGGCGCTCCGATGGAGCGCCCCTTCTTCAGTCAAATCGAAAAATCCCGACGTCATTCCTTGCGTTTGGTCAGGCTTTCCATCTGGCTCTGCAGCTCGTCCAGCCGCTTCTGCAATTCAGAGAATTTGTCTTCCGCCTTCGGCTTCACCTCGGTCGTCGCCGTCGGGGCCGTATCGGTCGCGGTGGGGACCCCGTCGGGGTTGAAGGGGCTGAACATGCGCATGGCCCGTTCGAACAGCGCGATATTCTGCTTGCTCATTTCCTCGAACCCGCCAAAGGGGAAGATGCCCCCGAACGTGTTCTGGAAATAATCCTTCATCTTGTCCTGGTTGCCCGTGAACGACTTCATCGAGTGTTCAAGGTAGCGCGGCACCAGCCACTGCATATTGTCGCCATAGAAGCTGATCAGCTGGCGCAGGAAGGGGATGGGCAGCAGGTTCTGGCCCTTCGATTCCTCTTCCACGATGATCTGGGTCAGCACCGAGCGGGTGATGTCATCACCGGTCTTGGCGTCATAAACCACAAAATCCGTCCCGTCCTTCACCATCTGGCAAAGGTGGTCCAGGGTCACATAGCTGCTGGTCGCCGTGTTGTACAGCCGGCGGTTGGCGTACTTCTTGATAGTGACCGGCGCGGGCTTGGTGTCTTCTTTTTCAGCCATTTGGCGTCGCTTCCCCCGGACGATGCTGCGGATCGTTATATCAAGGAGTACGTCATTACGCGGTCGCAGCGCAAGCCTTCCGCAATGCCG
>JAIXTS010000224.1 GCA_027483805.1 Azospirillum sp.
GCACAGCAGCGTAAATTGTCGGGCCGGGTGACCAACGGCGATGGACGGCTGCGCGCCGCCGTCACAAAGGCCCTGCCCTATCGCCTGACGGGCGCGCAGGAACGCTCGCTCGCGGAGATTTACGCCGACATGGCGGACCCGTCGCGCATGCTGCGCCTGTTGCAGGGCGATGTGGGCAGCGGCAAGACCATCGTGGCCCTGATGTGCATGTTGAACGCCGTGGAGACGGGGGCGCAGGCCGCCTTGATGGCCCCCACCGAAATCCTGGCGCGCCAGCATGCCGAAACCCTGGCCCCTCTCTGCCATGCTGCCGGCGTGCGGCTGGCCGTCCTGACGGGGCGGGACAAGGGCAAGGCGCGGGCCGCCTTGCTGGAACGGCTGGCGGCGGGGGAGATCGACATATTGGTCGGCACCCACGCCCTGTTCCAGGAAGAGGTGATGTTCGCCGATCTGGCCATCGCCGTGATCGATGAACAGCATAAGTTCGGCGTGCATCAGCGCCTCCAACTGGCGGCCAAGGGACGCGGGGTCGACACGCTGGTCATGACCGCCACGCCCATCCCCCGCACCCTGACCTTGACCGTCTATGGCGACATGGATGTGTCACGCCTGGATGAAAAGCCGCCGGGCCGCCAGCCGGTGAAGACGGTGGTCATGCATGCCGACCGGCTGGAGGAGGTGGCGGGCGGCCTGCATCGTGCCATCGCCTCTGGCCAGCGCATCTATTGGGTCTGCCCACTGGTGGAGGAGAGCGAGCAGGTCGACCTGGCCGCCGCCACCCACCGCCATGCCGCCCTGGTCGAACGGCTGGGCGACCGCGTGGGTCTGATCCATGGCAAAATGAAGGGGCCGGACAAGGACAAGGTCATGGCCGATTTCGCCGAAGGCCGCCTGGACGTCCTGGTCGCCACCACGGTGATCGAGGTCGGCGTGAACGTGCCCGAAGCCACGATCATGGTCATCGAACATGCCGAACGTTTCGGCCTCGCCCAACTGCATCAGCTGCGCGGCCGCGTGGGGCGCGGCTCAGGGGCCAGCACCTGCCTGCTGCTCTACTACCAGCCCTTGGGCGAGGTGGCGCGGCAGCGGTTGCAGGTGATGAAGGACACCGAAGACGGCTTCATCATCGCCGAAAAAGACCTGGAACTGCGCGGGGCGGGTGAAATGCTGGGCACCAAACAGTCAGGCATCCCCGAATTCCGGCTGGCCGATATCGCGGTCCATGGCGAGCTGTTAGCCGTGGCGCGGGACGATGCGCGGTTGATCATCACCCGCGACCCGGAGTTGGAGACGGAACGCGGCAAGGCGCTGCGGACGCTGCTGTACCTGTTTGAACGGGATGCGGCGGTGAAGTATCTGCGGTCAGGGTGAGTGTATAACTCTACAAATGAAAAATATATAAAATATATGATATTTAATATTAATTAAGTTACACGCTATAATGCTAAAAGAAATATTATAATTAATGGAAATTAATATGACTTAGAAAATTAAAAGTGTTTTCTTGAGAATGAGGTTGCCAAAATGACTAAATGACGTCAGCATGACAATATCATTAATGTGGCGTTTTACGCGCAACGAATTGGGATGGGAGCAACAATATGAGTACAATTGAGATTGGGGATAAATTTCGCGACGATGTGGCCAATCTGCTGCGGATAGGTGGATACAATGTAAAAACTGAAATATTATACGGTTCCAAAAAAGTTGATATAGTATTTGAGGAATATAGATTTGGAAAACTTCGCAAATATGCCGTTGAAGCAAAAAACTATAGCGCGGCTTTAAATTTCAGCGATCTGTCAAATATATATGGCGGGTACGCACAGCTATTAGTCACAAAGGAAATTGATGAACTTATAGTTGTATCTCAGCACAAAATCACCTCAGCAGCGGCGAATTCCTTCATAGAAAAAATGCCAAATTTTTCCCACCAAACCATTAATGAATTTCAAGAGTCAATTTTAGGATTTAGTCACTATATTTCGAGTTTAGTTCATAAACATGAACAGGAGGGATTAGAAGAGTATTTTATACCTCCCCAGACAACCGATGGAATCGAAATACAATATTTAATTAATTCATGGATTCATAATAACGATTACAGTCCAGTTGCGATTATCGCTGGATACGGCATGGGAAAAACAAGCTTTGCACATCATATTGCATACTTACTCGCGAGAAAATTCGCGGCAGGGGAGAATACAAGATTACCCATTTTGATCAGCTTGGGACGCATCTCACGTGAACAAGGGCTGGAGGGTTTGATAGGGACGACCTTAACAGCAGATTCTCCATCTGTTCAAAATTACAGTTTCCCGATTTTCGATCACTTAAACCGTATGGGGAGATTTTTAATAATACTGGATGGGTTTGATGAAATGAAACACATGATGACGGAAGGGGAATTCAAATCTACATTTGACGAGTTAAATAGATTAATTACTGGAGAGTCTAAGGTATTGCTGTTGGGTAGACCGACTGCATTTCTTTCAGAAAATGAGTATGCTTACGTACTAAGAGGCACCCGTAGAATTGGCAATCAGATGCATCAGGCGCCGGGTGCCCCTCGCTACTCGGAGGTAAGGCTATCCCCATTCTCTCCGAGCCAAGTTCGCTCCTTTGTTGGAGGGTATATAAAGCATTTATTGAAATCAAATAAAATAGATATCAAAGACGGAGACTTTCTAGAGAGGCGTAGATTAGAGCTTGAAAGCAAAGATCATGAAGATATCATCTCTCGACCCGTTCATGCAAGAATGCTTGCAGAGTTGGCCACAGACCCTCAGTTCGAGATAAGGGACTTAAATAGACATCAATTATACGATCACTTTGTTGATCACTTAATAGATCGTGAAATAAAAAAGCCCGGTCGAGGAAATATACTTAAACGACAGGATAGGCGTTCCTTCGCATGTGACTTGGCTTGGCACCTCTGGCAATATTCTTCCACGTCGACATCTGGATGTCGAATGGATGAGTTACCAGATAACTTGTTCTCTCCATACACGCCCAAAAACGAAGATGAGAATGCTATACGCAGGGCATTGCTATCTGGATCATTTTTGGACGAAAAATCAGGTGGAACATACTATTTCGCCCATCGATCTTTTCAAGAATTCCTTGTAGCAGAGTATATATGGTCAAATATAACAGATTCATCATCTGACGCTTATCAAATTGTTAGAAAATTTGACCATGCTCTAACAGAGGATGTATTTAAATTCATTACAGAAAGAGACGATTCAAATTTTTTCCGTTCTCTTATCTCTCAACTATCAAGATGCAGTGCAAAGATTTCCATCAAGACATTAGGCATTATGAGTAATTCCTCATCCATGAGAAGAATATGTGCTGGAAAAAGTCAATCATTCTTCACGGAATGGGATGCTGCAATTCTTTTAGTCTACGGATTGGCGAATCGAAAGGACGATTTCGAGATTCAGGCCATATGTAAATATGTCGGAGATAAGTGCAAACAAAAGCCAAAAGTAATAATGAAAACTCTGGGTACATTGATCGCTATATGTAGCTATATGAAAATAGGTTTCGATTTATTTTCTCCGGGTTTAGTGGCAATTATGTTTGCCAGGGCGGAGCAGGATATAGATAATTTGTCAAAGAATAGTGAAAAATTAAACGGCTCAGAGGATTTACAGGACTTAATTTTTGACACCGTTACAAGCGAAATTGATAAGAATTCGAAAATAATAATGACATTAGATGTTGGGGCACTTATAAGTTCTATAAAAGATTATCATATCACCAACTATCAACACATAGAAAATGAAACTGGAATTATTTATAGGGAAGAATTTAGCATTTTCTTCAATACTATAGATCAAACTTCGCACTCCAGGGTAAGGAATTTCTATAAAAAGGACGCACTAGCTGCAGATAACATTAGAAAGCAAGGTAGAAAATGAGTTTCCATAGTGTGAAAAGATAAAAAGTATTACACTTTACCTTTGCGCAGATAAATACAGTATCTTCCGCATGAAGGTATGCCTTTTAAAGTTGGCTATCTTTAATTAAATGCACACTTCACGTGTATATAATCTAAAATGATATTCTCTCAGCAACGCATTATAATCCGTATTCACTGCATGCATGGGGCTGTTCCCATCACCATCAGACCGAATGGTTTTGCAGTTTTCCATTAAGGACAAAACCGCCTCCCTCCTATAGAATTTGACGCCTTAAGCTTGCCGAGCTTCAAACTTAAGGATCAAAAACATATAGTCTACCCGTTGCTCTGGCCCGCACCCTGAGTCCCCATGCCCCACGCCCCCTCCTGGTACGCCGCCACGGCCCACCCTGCCCCCGCCCGCCCGCCACTGGTCGGCGACATCACGACCGATGTCTGCATCGTCGGTGGTGGCTATACGGGCCTCGTCACGGCCATTGAGCTGGCGGGCAAGGGCATGTCGGTCACCATTCTGGAGGCCGAGTCCGTGGGCTGGGGCGCGTCTGGGCGCAATGGCGGACAGTTGATCACCGGGTTCAACAAGGGCATTGCGGATATCGAGGGCTGGGTCGGCAAGCAGGATGCCCGCCATCTCTGGGACATGTCGGAAGAAGCCAAGACCATGCTGTGCGACATGGTCGAGCGGCATGGCATCGATTGCGATCTGAAATGGGGCTATCTGCTGGCGGCGCTGAAGCCCCGGCACATGACGGGTCTGGCAGAACATCAGGCGGAGATGGAGGGGCTGGGGTATGACCGGATGCGCATGGTGGGGCGGGATGAAATCCGCTCCATGGTGGCGACCGATGCCTATCTGGGCGGGCTGTTCGATGCGGGCAGCGGGCATCTGCATCCGTTGAACTATGCGCTGGGGCTGGCGGTGGCGGCGGAGAAGCTGGGCGTAAGCATCCATGAGGGCAGCCGGGTGGTGCGCGTCGATACCGGGTCGGCGCCCAAGGCCTTTACGGCCACGGGCTCGGTGTCGGCCAAGTTCCTGGTCCTGGCGGGCAATGCCTATCTGGGCGATGTGTGCCCACCCATCCGCAGCCGGGTTATGCCGGCGGGCACCTATATCATCGGCACCGAATGCATGGAGGTGGAGCGGGCGCAGGCCCTGATCCCGTCCGACATTGCCGTGGCGGATGTGAATTTTGTGCTGAATTATTACCGGCGCAGCAAGGATAACCGGTTCCTGTTCGGCGGGGGCGTCAGCTATTCCGGGTTTGACCGGCCCGACCTGAAACAATCGCTGCGCCGAACCATGCTGAAATATTTCCCGCAACTGGCCGATCTGGACATTGACTATTGCTGGGGCGGCTATGTCGCCATCACCATGAACCGCATGCCGCATCTAGGCCGCGTCAGCCCGACCACCTATTTCGCGCAAGGCTATAGCGGCCATGGCCTGGCCCTGACCGCCATTGCCGGCCGGGTGATGGCCGAGGCGATTGCCGGTCAGGCCGGCCGCTTCGACCTTTTCGCCCGCGTGCCACACCGGGCCTTTCCAGGACCGCCGGGGCTGAAGATGCCGGCCCTGGTGCTGGGCATGCTGTGGTACCGGCTGCAGGATTGGCTGTAAGGCATGCTCCCTCATAGGCCGGGCGCCGCCGTCCGGCGGCTTGGCTTACGCGCACAGGGGTGCGCGGGCCGGCAGTCGCCGGCCTTCCAAGGGGCATTCCGATGCCCCTTGCCCCCTACGCCGTGCGGCGCCGCCAGATCCAGCGCAGGGCGGCAATCACAAGGGTGATCAGCAACGCCTGGGTCAACAGGCTGGAGAGCTGGAACAGGGGTTGTTGATCCAGACGGTTGAAAAATTGCCACCAGAAGCCGGTGACGGGGTCGCGCAGCGGGCGCAACATTCTGTCCCAGGCATCAAACAGCCCGTCGGGAATGCTGTCCCGGAAAACCATGGGCAGGGTCAGGAACAGCATCACGCCGATCAGCGTGGCGATAAAGCGCAGCAGGCCCCACATGGCTCACGGTCCCCCTTTGCGGTCATGACCCTTCACCATAATGTGCGGCGCTGGCGTTCGGGAAGGGCGGCGTCATAGGCGGGACCCCCTTCGGCACCCTGGCTGGCCTCTGCCGTCATCTGTCCCGCCGTGGGGATACCGTCGGGCCGGCCCCGCGCGCCCTTGGCCCAGAGGTCGGAACGGATCAGGGCGCGGGCGCACTGGAAATAGACCGCGTCGATTTCCACCCACAGCACGCAGCGGGGCAACTGCCCCTCCATGACCAGACGCTGACACAGGTCGGGATCGGTGCTGATGGCCGCCCGGCCATTGATCCGCAGGCATTCATTGACACCGGGGATCATGAACAGCAAGGCCACGCGCGGATCGGTGATGATATTGCGCAGACTGTCGATACGGTTATTGCCGCGCCGGTCGGGGATCAGCAGGGTTCGGTCATCCAGAATACTGACCGCCCCGCCCGCATCCCCGCGCGGCGAAACGTCCAGGCCGCCTTCGCCCACGGACGCCAGCGCAAAGAAGGGCGAGGCCGACAGCCAGGCGCGGTAGGCCTCTGTCAGATGGGCCGTCACCTTGGCCAGCGACGCCGCCCCCGGCGCGCCATACAGCGCCTCCAGCGTGGCGATATCGCTGACGGTACCGGGAATGGCGGGACGGGATAGGGACATGGGCGCACTCTTCCGGCGGGCGTTTGGGGCTTTCCATTCCGGCCACGATGGAAGATGCTGCTTTTGCTGGCAAGGGCCATGGGGGCTTTGCCGCTGGGAACGGGGAACCCATGCTGAACGAATTCAAGACCTTCATCAGCCGCGGCAATGTTGTGGATCTGGCCGTCGGTATCATCATCGGTGCGGCCTTTACCGCCATCGTCACCTCGCTGGTGAACGACATCCTGATGCCACCCATCGGCTATCTTATGGGCGGGATCGACTTCTCCGACTATTTCATCAGCCTGTCGGGCGGGGATTACCCCACCTTGAAGGCGGCCAAGGATGCGGGTGCCACCACCCTGAATTATGGTCTGTTCATCAATGCCATCATCAAATTTTTCATCGTCGCCTGGGCCGTGTTCATCCTGGTCAAGCAGGTGAACCGCTTCAAAAAGAAGGAGGACGCCAAGCCGGTGGAGCCGACAAAGAGCGAGGTCCTGCTGACCGAAATCCGCGATCTGCTGAAGACGAAGGGTTGAGGGGGCGATCCCCCTCCCCCTATGCCAGATTCGGCAGCAGCAGGCGCCGAAGATCGCCCCAGGTCTCCTGATCGCCCGCCATCAGGATCCCGCCATCTGTCCGGCCCGGCTGATAGTCACCGCCATCCCACCGCGCGACATGGCCGCCGGCCTCTGCATAGGCGAGGGCGCCGGCGGCATGATCCCAGGGCATGATGCGGTTGTAGCAGGCGAACTGCCCCTGGCCGGTCAGCAGGTTCAGATATTCATGCGCGGCACAGAACAGGCGGTAGGTGGAGGCAAAATGCGGGCGCAGCGCCTCCAGCCGCTTTTTCTCCTCCGCGGGGAAAAACTTGGTGGAGAGTGATCCGCGCAGCGACGGGATGGGACCGCCGGGCAGCGCCGTCAGGCGCTGTCCGCCCATCCAGGCGCCCTGCCCGCGTTCCGCCACCGCCATCCGCTCCCCAACCGGATCATAGATCCAGCCGGCCACCGTGCGCCCGCCCAGGGCCAGGGCCAGCAGCACGGCAAAGACAGGACGGCCATTGGCAAAATTGGCGGTGCCATCGACGGGATCAATGATCCAGACGGGATCATCGCCGGCCGTGATGCGGGACAGGATGGCGGGATCGGCGGCACAGGCCTCCTCCCCCACCACCAGCGATCCGGGCAGCAGATCGGTCAGACGGGCGGTCAAGGCCCGTTCCGCCGCCTCATCCGCGATGGTCACCAGGTCGCCCGGCCCCTTTTCCCTTATGTCAGCCTTGGACAGGCTGCGGAAGCGGGGAACGATTTCCGTGGCCGCCACATCACGGATGATGGCGGCCACCTTGTCGGGGTCGGGCAGGTTCATGATGCCAGCGCCTGTTCACGCGAGCGATAGGGGAAACGGTCCTGGAACCGGGCCAGATCGGCAGGGTCCAGACCGACACGCAGGCGGGCCCGCGTCTCATCATCCTCACGGTCCAGCACTTCGCCCTTGCCATACAGCCAGGCGATGGCAGCGCCGTCGCTGACATCGATGTCAAACTCCACCACCTCGCGCCCCGCCACCATACGGCGGTCGATGGCGTCGAACAGCGTGTCCAGACCATCGCCGGTCAGGGCGGAAATGGCGATGCCGCCATTGCGCCGCGCCTGCCGCAGCAGGGTCTGCTGATCCTCTTCGCCTAAGCGGTCCAGCTTGTTCAGGACCTCCATCACCCGTTCATCCGTATCGACCTCGATGCCCAGGCCCTTCAGGACCGTTACAACATCGGTCTTCTGCGCCTCGGTATCGGGATGCGACACGTCGCGGACATGCAGGATGATGTCAGCCGCCATCACCTCTTCCAGGGTGGCACGGAACGCCTCCACCAGACCGTGTGGCAGGTCGGAGATGAAGCCCACCGTGTCGGACAGGATGATCTTGCGGTTCGATGGCAGCATGATCGACCGCATGGTCGGGTCCAGCGTCGCGAACAGCAGATCCTTGGCGAAAACATCCGCGCCGGCCATGCGGTTGAACAGGGTGGATTTGCCGGCATTGGTGTAGCCGACCAGGGCCACCACGGGATACGGCACCTTTTCCCGCGCCTTGCGGTGCAGGCCACGGGTGCGGCGCACCTCTTCCAACTCTCCTTTCAGCTTCACGATCCGGTCGCTGATCAGGCGGCGGTCCATTTCGATCTGGCTTTCGCCGGGACCACCCAGGAAACCGAAGCCGCCACGCTGCCGCTCCAGGTGGGTCCAGGAGCGGACCAGGCGGGAGCGCTGATAGGTCAGGGCCGCCAGTTCGACCTGAAGCTGGCCTTCGCGCGTGCGCGCACGCTTCCCGAAGATTTCCAGGATCAGGCCGGTACGGTCGATGACCTTGGCCTTCCAGTCCCGCTCCAGGTTGCGCTGCTGAATGGGGGTCAGCGACTGGTCGACAATGACCAGACCGATCTCCGCCTCTTTCACCAGGGCAGCCACCTCCTCCACCGCACCGGTCCCCAGCAGGGTGGCCGGGCGCGGGCGGGTGACGCGGATGGCGCGGGCGTAGGCGACCTCCAGGTCGATGGCAGCCGCCAGACCCATCGCCTCTTCCAGGCGGGATTCGGGGCCGCGGGTGTCGTTCCGGTCCTCGGGCAGGACGGGATGCAGGACGAGGGCGCGGGTGGATGACCCGCGCCCCTCGTTATTTACCAACTCAGTCGTGGTCGGTCTCCTTGGCCGGCGGGTCGAACAATTGGATCGGATGCGCCGGCATCACGGTCGAAATGGCGTGCTTATAGACCAGCTGCGAATGGGCGTCGCGGCGCAGCAGCACGGAGAAATTGTCAAACCAGGTGATGATGCCCTGCAGCTTGAC
>JAIXTS010000202.1 GCA_027483805.1 Azospirillum sp.
CCGGTGATCGATTATAAGGACATCAAGCTGCTGTCCCGGTTCATCTCCGAACGCGGCAAGATCGTCCCGTCCCGTATCACCGCCGTTTCGGCGAAGAAGCAGCGTGAGCTGGCCCGTGCGATCAAGCGCGCCCGCTTCCTGGCTCTTCTGCCGTACGTCGTGAAGTAAGCGAACCAGGAGCAAAGACAATGGACGTCATTCTGCTGGAACGCGTCGAAAAGCTGGGTCAGCTCGGTCAGGTGGTCAAGGTGAAGCCGGGCTATGCCCGCAATTACCTGCTGCCGAAGAAGAAGGCCCTTCGTGCAACCAAGCAAAACCTGGCTTATTTCGAAGCCCAGAAGGCGCAGATCGAAGCGCGCAATCTGGAACTGAAGAAAGAAGCCGAGGTCGTGTCGAAGAAGGTCGACGGCGTTGCCGTCGTCGTTGTTCGTCAGGCCGCCGAGTCCGGCGTGCTGTACGGTTCGGTCACCTCGCGCGATATCGCCGAGGCCGTGACCGCCACCGGCACCACGATCGCCCGCGCTCAGGTCGCTATCGCCGACCCGATCAAGACCCTGGGCCTGTTCAAGGTCAAGGTTGTCCTGCATCCGGAAGTCGCCGTGAGCGTCACCGTGAACGTGGCCCGTTCGGTCGAAGAAGCCGCTGTCCAGGCCGCCCGTGGCGGCATGGTCGTTGGCAACGACCAGGACGACGAGGACGAGACGGTCGAAGAGACCGAAGCCACCGAGGAAACCGAGGCCTGATCCAGGCCCCGGAGGCCGGCTGGACACAGCCGGCCCTCCTGGTAGCGACAAAGGGCGGTTCCTTTCGGGGGACCGCCCTTTTTCTTTTGGGCCTCTTTGCGATGGCACGCGACGTGCCCACCTCTACAGGACATATCATACCAACCCGGCGACGGCCGGCCCGCGCCCCCTGGTCGCTGCCAAGCCAAGGGCGTGGATGCGCCCGCACGGCGCTGCGGGGCACCTTAACAGTGACCATCGGTCAGTGTTAAGGCGGATGGGTATCAGCGGCTTGAAGGTGTTCCACCATGCTGTTGTTCCGTTTTCTACGCTCTATCATCCGGCACGGCCACCTGACGGTCATCGACACGCGCGGTCAGCCGCATCATTTCGGATCGGAAACAGCCGGCCAGAAGGCCGTTGCGGTCCGGCTTACCGATCCCGCCCTGGAATGGAAGCTGGGCCTGCATCCCGGCCTTTATGCCGGGGAGGCCTATATGGACGGCACCCTTCAGATGGTGGAGGGCAGCCTGTATGATTTCGTCGATCTGGTGACGCGCAATGCCGGTTTCGGTCATCTGGGCCCCGCCGGGGCCTTTGTGCAACGGGTCGGGGTGGGTTTGCAGCGCCTCATCCAGCAGCGCAACCCCCTGGGCCGGTCCCGTCGCAATGTGGCCCATCATTATGACCTGTCACGTCAATTCTATGACCTGTTCCTCGATGCCGACCGTCAATATTCCTGCGCCTATTTTCCCCAGCCGGGCATGAGCCTGGAACAGGCGCAGGAGGCGAAGAAACGGCATATCGCGGCCAAGCTGTTGCTGAAACCCGGCCTGCATGTCCTGGATATCGGCTGTGGTTGGGGCGGCATGGCCCTGACCCTGGCCCGGCTGGCCGATGTGCGGGTCACCGGCATCACACTCTCCACCGAACAGCTTTCCATAGCGCGGGAACGGGCGGCAGCGGCCGGCCTGTCGGACCGGGTGCGGTTCGACCTGTGCGACTACCGCGAATTGCCGGGCCGGTTCGACCGGATCGTCAGTGTCGGCATGTTCGAACATGTCGGCGTGCCGCAATTTCCCACCTTCTTCGCCCGTCTTCGCGACCTGCTGGAAGATGACGGGGTGGCGCTGCTGCATGCCATCGGCCGGACGGAAGGACCGGGCACGACCAATCCCTGGATTCGCAAGTATATTTTCCCCGGCGGCTATTCCCCTGCCCTGTCGGAGGTGACACCGGCGGTGGAGCGTGCGGGCCTGTGGCTGACCGACATGGAAATCTGGCGTCTGCATTATGCCGAAACCGTGCGTCACTGGCGCGAACGATTCCTGGCCCGGCGGGCGGATGCCAAAGCGCTGTATGATGAACGCTTCTGCCGTATGTGGGAGTTCTATCTGGTCGGCGTGGAATGCGCTTTCCGTCATCAAGGTCACATGGTGTTCCAGATGCAGCTTGCCCGCGATGTCAGCGCCCTTCCGCTGACCCGCGATTACATGCTGATCGACGAAAGGCGGATAGAGGCGCAGCAGATACGGGCGGCCTGAAAATTTATCCACAGCTTATCCACCACTTTCATCCACCGGCTTTTCGTCACCCCTGCCCGTGTGATGGCGTGACGTTGGTGGACGGCATCGCTAGAATGCCGCCGCCATGGATACCAAGCTGATCGATCCCGCCGGTTTTGCCGGCAACGCCCCCGTCACCTACCGCACGCCGCCCCATAATGAGGAGGCGGAGCAGACGGTGCTGGGCGCCATCCTCGTCAACAATAAAGCCTTTGAAAAGGTTGGCGAATTTTTGCGGCCGGAGCATTTTTTCGATCCGGCCAACCAGAAGATCTATCAGGCGGTCCTGAAGATGATCGACCGGGGCCAGGTGGCCAACCCGATCACCTTGAAGGCATATTTCGAGCAGGATCGCGACCTGTCGGAAATCGGAGGGCCAGAATATCTGGCCCGTCTGGCTGCGGCCATTGTCACCGTCCATAACCTGGAGGATTACGGCCGCATCATCCATGATTCCTATCTGCGCCGGCAGTTGATCGAAGTCGGCGAGGACATGGTCAATCAAGCCTACAAGCACGACATCGACATTGTCGCCAATGACCAGATCGAAGACGCTGAAAAGAAGCTGTTCGAGCTGGCGGCCACGGGCGACATCAAGGGCGACTTTATCCCCTTTGACCGCGCCCTGACGGCCGCCATCGCCACGGCAGAAGCCGCCTTCCGCCGGTCCAGCCATGTGACGGGCGTGACGTCGGGCCTGCGGGATCTGGATACCAAGCTGGGTGGCCTGCATCCCAGCGACCTGCTGATTCTCGCCGGTCGCCCCTCCATGGGCAAGACGGCATTGGCCACCAACATCGCCTTTAATGCCGCCAAGGCCTATATGCTGTCGGGTGGCAAGGAAGGGGCGCCGGTCGGCTTCTTCTCCCTGGAAATGTCGGCCGAACAGCTGGCCCTGCGTATCCTGGCCGATCAGGCGGAAGTGTCGGGCGACAAGATCCGCCGTGGCGAAATCACGGCCACCGATTTCCCGAAATTTGTCGAGGCCAGCCAATATCTGGCACGTGTCCCCTTCTTTGTGGACGATACGCCGGCCCTGACCATCACGGCCGTGCGCACCCGTGCCCGCCGGTTAAAGCGCACCCATGGCCTGGGCCTGGTCGTGGTCGACTATTTGCAGCTTCTGCGCGGTGGCGGCACGGGCCGGGGTGAGCAGAACCGTGTTCAGGAAATCTCGGAGATCACACGCGGTCTGAAGGCCATTGCCAAGGAGTTGGACCTGCCGGTCATCGCCCTGTCACAGCTGTCGCGTTCGGTGGAGAGCCGCGAGGACAAGCGGCCGCAGCTGTCGGACCTGCGCGAATCAGGATCGATTGAGCAGGATGCCGACGTTGTCATGTTCGTGTTCCGCGAACAATATTATCTGGAACGTGCCGAACCGGGCCGCCGCCCCGACGAGTCGGAAGACAAATACAATGACCGTTACGCACAGTGGCAGGACCGGCTGGCCCAGGTGCATAATACCGCCGACGTGATCATCGGCAAACAGCGTCACGGCCCCGTGGGCACCGTGCGGCTGTATTTCGACGGCAACTATACCCGCTTCGGCGATCTGGAAACGCAGCATGGCGGCGGATCGTATGACGAGTGAGTTGGCGGGGCTGCTGAACAGCCCCGAGGCGGCCCGTGTTGGCGCCGTCCTGGTCATTGATCAGGATGCCCTTGTTGCCAACTGGCGGGCCATGGCGGCTCTTGCATCGGGTGCTGAATGTGCCGCGGTGGTCAAGGCCAACGGCTATGGGCTGGGTGATGTCGCCGTGGCATCGGCCCTGTGGCAGGCCGGTGCCCGCAGCTTTTTCGTGGCCGATATCGAGGCCGGGATGCGGGTCAAGAAGGCCCTGCCCGCATCGCGTACCATGGTGCTGCACGGTGTGCCCGCCGGCACCGAAACCGACCTGACCGAACAGGGGCTGATCCCCGTGCTAAGCAGCCTGGCAGAGATCGGGCGCTGGGGCACGCATGCACGACACCTGGGCCGCCAGTTGCCTGCCTTTATTCATATCGATACCGGAATGAACAGGTTGGGCCTCCCCCCAGGGGAACTGGACCGCTTATGCAATGATCCAGAAAACCTGCTGGGAGGCATCGATCTTCAGGGCTGGATGAGCCATCTGGCCTGCGCCGATGACCCTCTTAATCCGTTCACGGCAGAGCAGTTGCGGCGGGTCCGCGCGGCCTTGGCCCGGTTGCCAAAGGCGCCGGTAAGCCTGGCCAACTCCGCCGGCATCTTTCATGGGGCCGATTATCATTTCGATCTGGTCCGGCCCGGGATCGCGCTCTATGGCGCCAACCCCGCCCCCTGGCTGCCCAATCCGATGCGGCCTGTGGTCCGGCTGCTGGCCCGTATCCTTCAGGTGCGCGATGTGGCCCCGCCCGACACGGTCGGCTATGACGCCACCCACCGCATCACGGCGCCGGGAAAGGTGGCCGCCCTGGGCATGGGTTATGCCGATGGCTATCCCTGGTCCCTGGCCGGCAAGGGCATGGCCATGGTCGGCGGTCACCCGGCTCCCCTGATCGGGCGTGTGTCGATGGACCTGCTGACGGTGGATGTCACTTCCGTGCCCGACCATCAGCTGCAGGTCGGCGGCTGGGCCGACATTATCGGTCCACACCGCGATGTCGATCAGGTGGCCAAGGAAGCGGGCACCATCGGTTACGAGGTGCTGACACGATTGGGATCTCGGTACCACCGGATCTACGTTGGTGGTTGAATATTGTAGGTCAGGTCGAGGCGAAAGCCTCGCCCTGACCTACGCCTGAACCGCGCTATGCCGTGATCGACACGAAGGATTCCGTGGTCTGGATGGCGATGGTCAAGGTCTCTGTATAAGTGCTGGTATAGGTCATTTCCATGACCGACCCGGCATCCACCCCGCCAGCTGCGGCGGCCCCGCCGGGGTCCAGCGCCTCCAGCGTGCCATTCAGCCGCTCCAGCGTCTCCCCGGCGGCGGCCAGATCGTCACGCGACGCCTTCAGGCTCTCCTCGAATGCCTGCTTCTCCTCCTCGCTCATCCACAAGGTGTTGCCCTTGTTGGCCTCGGCCTGGGTCAGCAATGTCCGGGCCCGGCCGGCAAAGTCGCGGACTTCCTGCACATAGGCACGGGCATAGGAAACGGGGATGCCGGCGGCGGTCATGCCGGGCTGTGGCTCCACGGGCTTGGCGGGATCGGGTTCACCGCGCGCGATGGCGGCGGCACGTTCGGCCGGATCGACAGACCGGCCTTCGACCAGGTTCTTTGCCTCATCCGCGAGGTTGCGGGTCATGCCGGATGCTTCGCGGGCGATGCTGGCCAGCTTGCGGGCATCGCCGCGGGCGGCAGCCTGACGTGCTTCCTGCTCCAACTCGCTCATGCGACGCTTGGATTGGTTCAGCTTCTCGCCGGCAGCCTTACGGTCGATCTCCGACCGTGCCTTGTCCATATATTTGCTGAGTTCTTCGACACGCGCGGCACTTTTTGCGGCTTGCTCGAAACTGCCGCCGCCGATGCCGATATCCATCAGACGCTTATAGACGTCCTGCTGGGTCTGCCCCTGATAGTCAGGTCGGTCGACTTTCGTAAAACGCTGCTCGACCGCCTTGTCGACATGGCGGTCAATAGCCGTCTTCATCGCCATCGAATTCGTGGCGCCGAAGAGCGAACCCGCATTTAGCGAGAACATGGGCTCCCCCAATGTGCCGATCATTTTGATCCGAACAAAGGGTATGACACTCGCGCGATAGGCGCAAGTCGATAAAACTGTATCTTTGGTGATAGACGCCAGAACGGAAACCGCCCGGCGGATCACTCCACCGGGCGGCATCTGCACAACCCAAGCTATTGAAACAGCTTAGTTCTTGGACTTGTCCACCAGCTTGTTGGCGGAGATCCAGGGCATCATGGCGCGCAGCTTGGCGCCCACTTCCTCAATCGGATGCTCGGCCTCGATGCGGCGGGTGGCCTTGAAGGACGGGGTACCGGCCTTGTTTTCCAGCATCCAGTCGCGCACGAAGCGGCCCGACTGAATGTCGGCCAGAACGCGCTTCATCTCGGCCTTGGTCTCGTCCGTCACGATGCGCGGACCGGTGACATAGTCACCATATTCGGCCGTGTTGGAGATGGAGTAGCGCATGTTGGCGATGCCGCCTTCGTAGATCAGGTCCACGATCAGCTTCACTTC
>JAIXTS010000193.1 GCA_027483805.1 Azospirillum sp.
ATGCGCCTTGTCGCGATGGCGGGGCGCCTGCTGGCGGTGGGTGCGATCCTGTTGGTCCCCGCTGCGCAGACGCGCGCTGCCGAGGTTATGCGGTTTTTGACCAATATCGCCCCGCCCTACCAGGAAATGGTGGGCGAGACGCTGGATGGCACGTCCACGCGGGCCTTCAACTGTGTCATGGACCGGATGAATCACCGGTATGAGGTGGCCCTGGCCCCGTGGCTGCGGGCGCGCGAACAGGTGCGGCAGGGATTGGCGGATGGGGTCTTCTCCATTGCGCCTGACATTGGCACCGCGCCGCTGGATGGAAAATTCTCGCTGCCCCTGGCGCTGGAGCGCTGGGTCTGGGTCACGTCGGCCGCCGGTGGGACCCTCCCGGCAGAGCTGCGCACTGGGCAGTCCGTTGCTGCGGTCCTGGGGTCCAATCAACTGAAATGGCTGTCCGCGCAGAACGCCAATGTCGATGGGGCCGCGCGCTCGGCCACACAATTGCTGCGCATGCTGGTGGGGGGGCGTGTGCGGGCGGTGCTGATGGATGAGGCTGAATTGCAGGTCGCCTGGCGGGAGGCAGGCATCGCACCCGCGTCCCTGAACGTCGCGTTCCAGCGCTACATGCCGCTGAGCGTCTATTTTTCCAATGCCTTCCTGGTCAGACATCCCGGCTTCCTGGAGCGGTTCAACGCCCAGGTCCCGAACTGCGCCGCCGCCAACATGTCCCTGTCCCCGGCGGAACGGCGGACGGCCCTGTCCGTGGCCCGGCAAGTGCGCGACCAGCTTCTGGGCGATCCGGCCCTGCTGCCGGCCCTGCAGGACTCCTGGCGCCTCAACGGGGCCAAGCCGGTGCACCAGATCATGGCGGAGGATCGTCGGTTCCAGGAGAACCGGCACAGCCGTGATGAAGTGTTGGTGACAATGGTGCGCGACCATTCCCTGTCGGCCGCCTTTGCCAGGGTCCGTCAGGCCAACGGGGATAGGGTCTCTGAGATTCTGCTGTTCGATGCGGCCGGGGTGGCAGTGGCCTCCGACCCGCTATCCAGCGACCTGTGGCAGGCGGACGAGCGTAAGTTTGCCATGACCATCCCGAATGGCCCGGATACGGTTTTTATCGACACGATCAGTTTTGATCAGTCGACCAGCCAGTTCAGCGTGCAGGTCAGTTTCACCATCGCGGGTGAACAGCCCGGGGCGGTGCTGGGTGCTCTGACGGTGGGGCTCAATATCGAAAAGACCCTGAACGGGTCCTGATCGCGCTCAGCGGTCCATCAGGTCCGGCCGCTGGTCCGCATCCAGGCGCAAGCGGTCGCCGCCATTGCTGCGACGCTTCACTTCCATGTCGCTGCCGGACACGGCCAGCGACATGGCAAAGCCGGTATCAGGGCAGGGGTTGGGGGCATAGCCACGGGCCAGCGCCTTGTCATCCTTGCCATAATCAAGCCGCGCCGCGCCATAGGTGCCGCTGACGCCGCCCATGGCGACGCCGGCTTCCACCGTTTTGCGCACGCGGCACTTGGCCTCTTTCTCGGCCTGCTGCGCCTCTGCCACCGGCACGCCCTGGCTATAGTCCGGGACGCCGCGCGTGGCGGGCCCACCGCCCACCGCCTGGGCCTCCGGTTTCTTTTCCAGAAGCGTGAAACCATTGGCTGCCGGCTTGGCCCCCACCGCGGTCGCGGCAGGCTTCGTCTCGTCCGCTGTCGCGGCAAGCTTCGTCTCGTCCGCTGTCGCGGACAGGGCGATGATTGACAGGACCAGACCGGTCAGGAACAGGGCGCGCATCGGTGCCTCCAGGGTAAGATTACCCTTTACACGCATGAACATGGTTCACCCTGTTCCTGTTTGCAAGCCTAGGCCTTGGCTTTTTTCACCGCCGGCTTCTTGGCCGCAGAGGCCGCCTTGGGCGTTGCCGTCTTCGCCGCCGACTTGGCGGCCGCCTTCGGCGCGGCGGCCTTCTTGGCCGGCGCCTTTTTCGGCTTCTCCTCGGCGTCTGCCTCCGATGCCGCGCCCTTCTTGGCGCTGTCCTTCGCGGCCTTGGCGGCCAGAAGTTCCACCGCCTGTTCCAGGGTCAGCGTATCGGCGTTATAGGCCTTGGTGATGCTGGCGAACAGTTTGTTATGCTTCACATAAGGCCCGAAGCGGCCGGACCCGATGGAGATGGGCTTGCCATCCTTGGGATGGTTGCCCAGTTCGCGCCCCGCCACGGCCTTTTTTACCGGCCCATCGCCCAGCAGCACCACGGCCCGGTTCAACCCGATGGTCAGCACATCATCGTCCGGCGGGATGTTCTTATAGGCATCGCCATGCTTCAGATACGGCCCGAACCGGCCGATGCCGGCCTGGATTTCCTGGCCCGATGACGGATGCGTGCCCAGCGACCGTGGCAGCGACAGCAGCGCCAGGGCAATGGTCAGATCCACATCCTGGGGGTTCAGGCCTTTGGGCAGGGACACACGTTTGGGCTTCTCCCCCTTCGCCACCGCCTCGCCCAGCTGGACATACACACCATAGGGCCCGCGCTTCATCACCACATTCTGGTTCGTCTCCGGATCGACGCCCAGATCGCGGTCGGCATCGGCCTCCGCCTCTTCGCCCGCTACGGCCAGCGGGCGGGTATAGCGGCATTCCGGGTAGTTGGAACAGCCGATGAAGGCGCCCGTCTTGCCCAGCTTCAGCGACAGCCTCCCGGCCCCGCAGGTCGGGCAGACACGCACATCGATTTTGTGCCCCTCGCCATCGAACCGGTCGGGGAAGAAGTGCGGCCCCAGCGCATCGTCCAGCGCGTTCAGCACCTGGGTGATGGTCAGGTCCTTGGTCTCGTCAATGGCCGCGTGGAAATGTTTCCAGAACTCGCGCAGCACATCTTTCCAGAAGATGCGCCCGCCGGAAATATCATCCAGCTTCTCTTCCAGCGCCGCCGTGAAATCATACTGGACATAGCGGTTGAAGAAATTCTCCAGGAAGCTGGTGACCAGCCGCCCGCGATCCTCCGGCTCGAATCGCCTTTTCTCCAGCCGCACGTAATTGCGCTCCTGCAGGACCTGCAGGGTGGAGGCATAGGTGGAGGGACGGCCGATGCCCAGTTCCTCCATCTTTTTCACCAGGCTGGCTTCGGTATAGCGCGGCGGCGGCTGGGTGAAATGCTGGTCGGATTTCAGGGTGCCGCGCGTCAGGTCGTCGCCATCCTTCATGGGCGGCAGACGGCGGTTCTCCTCATCCTCGCCATCATCATCCTTGTCTTCCTGATAGACCTTCAGGAAACCGTCAAAGCGCACGATGGACCCGGTGGCGCGGAACACCGCCTCGGCGCCCTTTGACATGATGTCGACGGTGACCTGATCCATGATGGCGCTGGCCATCTGGCTGGCCACCGTGCGCTTCCAGATCAGCTCGTACAGCCGCAGCTCATCCTTATCCAGATAGCGCGACAGATGGTCGGGGCGGCGGAACAGGTCGGTGGGGCGGATGGCCTCGTGCGCTTCCTGGGCGTTCTTGGCCGCCGTCTTATAGATGCGGGGCTTTTCGGGAACATACGCATCGCCCCAGGTCTGGTCGATCAGCTTGCGCGATCCCTCGATGGCCTCCTGGCTCAACGACACGCCGTCGGTTCGCATATAGGTGATGAGACCCACCGTCTCGCCACCGATATCCACCCCTTCATACAGCTTCTGGGCGGTCCGCATGGTCTTGACGGCGCCAAAGCCCAGCTTGCGGCTGGCTTCCTGCTGCAAGGTGGAGGTGGTGAAGGGCGCATAGGGGTTGCGTTTCACCTCCTTGCGCTCCACCCGGCCGACCTTGAACAGCATGGGGCGGATGCGGGCCAGCGCCGCCTCGGCGCCCGCCTTGTTGTTCAGGCTGAATTTCTCCAGCCGCTTGCCGTCCAGCTGCGTGAGCCGCGCCGTGAAGGTGGCGCCATCATGGGTTTTGAACTCCGCCTCGATGGTCCAATATTCCTGCGGCTTGAACGCCTCGATCTCGGCCTCGCGCTCACAGATCAGGCGCAGCGCCACCGACTGCACACGCCCCGCCGATTTTGACCCCGGCAGTTTGCGCCACAGGACCGGCGACAGGTTGAAACCCACCAGATAATCCAGGGCGCGGCGCGCCAGATAGGCCTGAACCAGTTCCTGGTCCACATCGCGCGGCTTGCCGATGGCGTCCAGAACCGCGCTCTTGGTGATCTCATTAAAGGTGATACGACGGATCTCCGCCTTGCCGGCCAGCCGCTTTTCCTTCAGCAGCTCATGCACATGCCAGGCGATGGCTTCCCCTTCGCGATCCGGGTCGGTGGCCAGGAAGACGCGGGAAGCGCCCTTCACGGCGCGGGCAATTTCATCGACATGGCGTTTGGACCGGTCCCCCAGCTCCCAATCCATCTCGAAATCTTCGTCGGGGCGCACCGATCCATCCTTGGGCGGAAGATCGCGCACATGCCCGAAGCTGGCCAGGACGGTGAAGTCCGACCCCAGATATTTGTTGATGGTCTTGGCCTTGGCCGGGGATTCGACGATGACAACACTGCCAGCCACTGAAGGACCCGC
>JAIXTS010000291.1 GCA_027483805.1 Azospirillum sp.
GGCAACGCCATGTGATGGTGACCCAGTCCATCGCCACCCTGCGGCGGCGGGATCTGGGTAAGGCCGTGCTATCCCTGGATGACCAGCACCAGCGCATCATGAATGCGCTGGACATGCTGTTGACGGGTTATTGAGGTCCTTATACCAACCCCCCTTGATCGTGACCGATCAAAGGGGGTTTTTGTTCCCTTACGCGCCGGGCGCCCACATCCGTGGGCTTGGCTACGCGCCACGTGGCGCGCGGCGGCGGTCGCCGCCGTACCAACGGTCATAAATTATGACCGTTGGCATTAGGGGATGTATCACCCCGCCAGAGGCGCAAACAGCCGGTCGATATCGGCCTCTGTCAGGGCGCCGGGGCTTTCGGCGCCGTTGTCATGGATCGAGGCGGCCAGCTGGCGCTTGCGGGCCTGCAGGTCGAGGATGCGTTCCTCCACCGTGCCTTCCGCCACCAGACGATAGACAAAGACCGGCTTGTCCTGGCCGATGCGGTGGGCGCGGTCGGTGGCCTGATCCTCCACGGCGGGGTTCCACCAGGGGTCATAATGGATGACGGTATCGGCGGCGGTCAGGGTCAGGCCGGTGCCGCCGGCCTTCAGGCTGATCAGGAAAATATCGGCCTCGCCCGCCTGGAACCGATCCACCAGCGCCATCCGGTCCTTGGTATCCCCCGTCAGCATGACATGGGCAAGGCCGGCCTGTTCCAGATCGCTGCGGATCAGGTCCAGCATGGAGGTGAATTGCGAGAAAAGCAGGATACGCCGCCCCTCCGCCACCATTTCGGTCAGCATTTCCAGCAGATGCTGACGCTTGGCGCTGGTGACGGGCCGGGTGCGTTTGGCCGGGCTGGCCGGCAGCAGCGCCGGGTCACAGCAGGCCTGACGCAGGCGCAGCAGCGCCTCCAGGATGATGATGTGCGAGCGGCCCAGGCCACGGGCGGCGATGACCTGACGCACCTTGGCATCCATGGCCAGACGCAGCGTCTCATACAGGTCGCGCTGATCATCGGGCAGGGGGATGCGTTCGACGATCTCGGTCTTGGGCGGCAGGTCGGGTGCCACCTCCGTCTTGGTCCGGCGCAGGATGAAGGGGCGCAGCCGCCCGGTCAGCAGATGGCGCCGGCCTTCGTCGCCGCGCTTTTCGATGGGGGTGCGGAACAGTTTGCCGAAATGCCGGCTGTCGCCCAGCAGGCCGGGCATGACAAAATCCATCTGGGTCCATAATTCCCCGAGATGGTTTTCCAGCGGCGTCCCGGTCACGCACAGCCGCTGGTCGGCGGGCAGGGTACGCACCAGACCCGCCAGCTTGCCAGCCTGGTTCTTCACCATCTGTGCCTCGTCCAGGATCAGCAGCGACCAGGTCCGCGCCGCCAGGATTTCATGGTCGCGCAGCAGCAGCGGGTAACCCGTCACCAGCAGGTCGATCCGGTCCAGGTCGGCCGGCCAATGTTTGGCCCGGTCCATTCCCTGATGCAGGTGGGTGCGCAGGCCCGGCGCATGGCGTTCCACCTCGCGTGGCCAGTTGGGGGCCACGCTGGTCGGGGCCAGGACCAGGGCGGGGCCGGCCAGCCGCCCCTCATTCTTCAAGGACTGGAGGAAGGCGATCACCTGCAGGGTCTTGCCCAGGCCCATATCGTCGGCCAGCACACCGCCCGTGCCCGCCGCGTGCAGCGCCCGCAGCCAGCCCAGGCCCCGGCGCTGATAGGGGCGCAGATCGGTGGCCAGACCGTCCGGCGTCGCCACCTCCGCCACCGGTTCCAGCAGGCGGCGCAGGCTGTCGCGCTGTTCAGGGCGCAGCAGCGGCGGCAGGTCCAGCGCCTGCTGCCCGTCCAGCAGGGCCGCCTGGCCCAGATCGATACGGGCGCGGCCGTCTGCGTCCAGGGTGCCGGTGCCGTCGAACAGGTCCAGCAGCACCCGCGTCAGCGGCGCGATGCGGGCCACGGGCAGGGCGACATGGGCCCCGTCGGGCAGGGGGGCGTAAAGCCGGGCCTCGGGGTCCTGGGCCAGCAGGGCGTCGGGATCGCCGTTGCGACCCAGCCGTTTCAGCAGGGCCAGCAGCAGCGGCAGCAAGGGCACGCGCTGGCCATCGACACGGATGCCCAGGTCAAGATCGAACCAGCCGGCGCCGGCGGGCTGGGCCTCGCCTTCCCAGGCCTCCACCGCTGCCAGGCGCCAGCGGAAATCCGCCGTCACCTCCACCTGCCAGCCTTCGGCCCGCAGCCGGGGCAGCGTGTCGGCCATGAAGGGCAGCCACAATGTCTCCGGCATGCCATGGCCGCCCAGGGCGACACCGGGCGGCAGCGGCGGCGCCCCCTTGCCACCCGTGCCGGGGGCCGGGGCGGCGGAATGCAGGCCGCAGGCCCCCAGGCGCGCCAGGGCCGCCTGTTCCAGATCATGCCGCCGTGGTCGGATGGTGATCCGGTCGCCATGCACGGTGCGGAACTGTTCGGATCCGCCATGGGGGGACAGCAGGGTGCCGTCATAATCAAAGGCCAGATAGGCCCGGTCGGCGGGCACCGGCGGTACCTGCCAATGGCTCAGCTTCTGTTTGGGCGGCTGATGGGTGGTCAGCACCAGCCGGATGACGGGCGGGCGGTTATCCATCTCCACCCGCGCCGTGGTGGCCGGCAGCAGCAGCGCGCCGGCCCGCACCGGCAGGGCCAGGGCCGGCAGGCGCTGCGCCACCAGGCTGGCCGCCACCGGATCCAGCGGCGGGGCGCGCAGCAGGGCCCGCACCAGTTGTGGCGGGGCCGGCGGTTCCAGCGGGCCGCACAGGCCCCGACCCGGATCGACATACCAGAGCGCATGGCCCGCCCGGTCCAGGGGCCGGGCTGTGCCGTCGGGCGTATCATCCGCTTCGCCCAGGACATGCAGGGCGGGCACCTGCCGGCCCCTGTCATCCGCCGACCAGCCGATCCGGCAGCGGCGTGGCGGGCCTGGCCGCAGGGCCGGCCCCTCCAGCGATTGCCAATGCAGCCGTTGCGATGCCAGCAGCCGGTTCAGCAGATCGGCCAGCAGCTCCGGCTCCTGCGGCAGGGTATTGCCGGCCATATAGCCGGGCCCGCCAGCCGCCAGGATCAGCCGCGCCAGCATGCGGTCCTGCGGGGTCACCCCCTTGGCCGTGGACTGGGCCAGACCGTTCAGGGTCAGGCGCCGCCCCTGGCCGTAGCCGCTGCCATCACGGCGGGGCCGGGTGA